>DOPG01000016.1:0-1424 GCA_003513555.1 Rhodopirellula sp.
TCGCCAGCTTTACCCTTTCACCCCATGTAAGTGGATTTCGACGCATGTCGGCAGATAAAATTGGCGATCTCGCTGTCACTTTCGATGATGTTCTGCTCGAACCCCGCTACAGCGAAGTCGTGCCTAGCGACGTCGATGTCAGCTCGCACCTCACGCGACGGATTCGGCTGAAGATCCCGTTCCTGTCTGCTCCCATGGACACGGTTACCGAATCAGAAATGGCGATCGCTTTGGCCAAGGAAGGTGGCCTCGGTATCATCCACAAAAATCTGTCGACCCTCAACCAAACCGAACAGGTGATGAAGGTAAAACGTTCGGCAAACGGCATTATCATCGATCCCGTCACTCTGTCTCCCGAGGAAAAAGTCGGTCGCGCAGCCGAACTGATGGACGAAGCCAATGTCTCAGGCATCCCTATTGTGCACCAAGACCAGACACTTGTAGGCATCCTGACCCGCCGCGACCTGAGATTCCTAGAAGACCCAGACCGCCCAGTTTCCGAAGTCATGACCCGCGGGAATCTGGTAACGGCGGTAGGAAATGTAACGCTTGAGGAAGCTGAGCGGATTTTAACGGCAAAAAGGGTCGAGAAACTTCTGCTGGTTGACGAAAATAGAAAACTAACGGGACTGATTACGATTCGCGACATCGACATGATGAAGCGTTTTCCCCGTGCCTGCAAAGATCCTCAAGGTAGATTGCGAGTCGGAGCAGCGGTGGGAGTCAGTGATTTCGAGCGTGCCGAGGCACTGATCCAGCAAGGCGTGGACTTGCTGGTGGTGGATTCAGCACACGGGCACAGCAAAAACGTGATCGAAACCGTTCGGGAAATCAAACAACAAAGAAACTGGGACATTGACGTAGTGGCAGGGAATGTCGCTACAGCCGAAGGAGCACGAGCGTTAGTCGATGCAGGGGCAGATGCTATCAAAGTTGGCATCGGCCCGGGCTCGATTTGCACAACGCGAGTGATCAGCGGAATCGGTGTGCCGCAAATATCAGCCATCCTGAAAACGGCTCAGGTAGCTAACGAACGAAATGTACCAGTCATCGCTGACGGAGGGATTCGCTTCAGCGGCGACATAACAAAAGCAATCGCGGCCGGTGCCAGCACCGTGATGATCGGCAGTCTGTTCGCAGGCCTGACCGAAAGTCCGGGAAAGGTCATCCTGTATCAGGGTAGGACCTTTAAATCCTATCGGGGGATGGGTTCGATGGGCGCGATGGTGAAAGGAAGCAGTGATCGGTACCGACAAAAAGGCACTGAGGCGGGCAAGCTTGTCCCTGAGGGTGTCGAAGGTCGTGTACCGTTCAAAGGACCTCTGAGCGATTATCTGTACCAATTGGTTGGGGGATTGCGAGCAGGCATGGGTTACGTGGGAACAAGGACGATTGACGAACTGAGACGGGATGGCAAATTCATC
>DOPG01000016.1:1472-2518 GCA_003513555.1 Rhodopirellula sp.
GAAGTAGTGATCGATACCGCCAGAAAGGTACCGAAGCAGGAAAATTGGTACCCGAAGGTGTGGAGGGACGAGTTCCATTTAAAGGACCGCTTAGCGACTACGTCTATCAGTTGGTAGGTGGTCTGAGAGCAGGAATGGGATACGTCGGCACAAAGACAATTGATGAGCTGAGAACGAATGCCAAGTTCATTCAGGTCTCAGCAGCGACGGTTAGGGAGAACCATCCGCATGACATTGCGATCACACAAGAAGCACCAAATTACAGCCCCGACGTCCAAACGGGCGAATCTGGCTAAGCTCATTCTTTTTCTGGCGGGCACCTCCGCCAGCATGGTGATGGCCAGTCAGGCAGCTGCACAACAGCCAGCCTCACCACACCAGCGAGCTATCACCGCCAGCGATACTGGACAGCTGCAACCGGTTTCGAAAGCGGGATTTCAAACCGCAGCTCATCCCAAATCTCATTCGGGGCAGCAAAGCCGTAACCTGAGTTGGCGCAAAAGCACTGCCATTGAAACAGCACCTCAGGCGACTTCGCTGCAACTCAGACGCACATCTCCCACGGCACAAAGCCAAAGCGTCATTGGACAGGTGTCGGGCGAATTGGCAAGCACAACATCTGGTAATGCTTTCTCGCAATCTTTGAGCAGCCGACGTGGTCAGGCAAGCTCAGGACTACAGCTCGCGAAAGACGCGCCGATACTGCGTTCCATAAGCCAGTCGGAAAATTCGCCCATCTCGCAGGCCCAGCCCTCGAGCGTTCCTACTTCGGGAATTACCCGAACGACTTGGAATGAGCACCCTACACGGAACACAAACTCGGCTCCCAACTACTTTGCCGATCCATTCAATGACAGCAGTCCCGCTGCATCAGTGAGTCTTCCCAACTCAACCTCAGCGGCAGTGATTCAGGACAATCAGCTGAGCCATCGGCGGAGCCCAGGGATTAACAGTGCGCCACTGGAACTGCGGCCCGCCAATGGCTTGCGATCGAATATTGCACAACTGGAGCTACCCGCGGCGGACCCACCAGCCCCCGTGCCCCC
>DOPG01000016.1:2766-7291 GCA_003513555.1 Rhodopirellula sp.
CTACCCCAAGCTGAACTGCCCCCGCCAGCCACCAAACGCAAAGTGCCCTCGCAGCCATTGCAGTTTACACCCGCAGCTCCCAAAGTACCCGCAGCTTTACCTCAGAAGGCGGCGCCAGCTCTGCCGCAGCAGGCGGCACCCGCTCTGCCCTTGCCGCTGAAGCCAGTCGCACCGCTTCCAACTGAGATACCGGCCGCCGATCCACCTGAGGCCGAATCCAGGCCATCACTTGGCGAGATCATGAAAACGCGGTCTCCGTCCGATCAAGAAAAGCAAAAGCACAACTCTGTGCCGGAAACTGCTCCGTCATTGCGAGGTGAAACAGCCCCACCTGCTCGATCTTTTAGCGAGCGACTCAGGAGTGCTGATCAGATCGATAAAGAACGCCTGAACAGCGGCAAGACTGCACGACGAGGTTTTGGGGTAAGTGGAGATGTGTTGGAGGATTTGCCATTTTCTTGCGAAGACTTTCGCAAACGAATCGCATCTCAAACAATCGACCAGGTGTCACTCGACATCAGTCCTCCTTATCGACCGGACGAAATGGACGAAAAACGGTATCAAAGCCTGAAGGAAGAGTTTGATGAAAAACAGGCAATCCGAACGTGGTACGATCGAAATGGCAATGCCATTGTCACCGGACGTTTGAACGACTTGGCTTACGAAAAAGCAGTCATCGAAACCAACGATGGCTCACAAGACGCGTTGCCAATCAACCAACTGAGTGAAGGTGACATAGCTTACATCGCTGACAATTGGGGACTCCCCAAAGAATGTCTGATCGAACAAGTCACTTACACTCCACGACAGTGGACCCCTTCCACGATGACTTGGAAAGCATCAAACCTATGCCACCATCCACTGTACTTTGAGGATGTAAATCTGGAACGCTATGGACACACTCGTGGACCGATCCTTGAACCAGTTGTCCAATCGGCCCACTTCTTCGCGAATATCGCAGTACTGCCATACAAGATGGGCGTTCACTGTCCTTCGGAATGTCAATATGCATTGGGCTATTACCGCCCCGGTAACTGCTCTCCTTGGATCAATCCACCAGTGCCAATTAGTGCCCGCGGAGCGATTGCCCAAGCTGCTACCATGACAGGAATGTTTTGGCTGATCCCGTAAAAGGATCAAAGGCATAGCCCGCAGCCGGCTCGCGAGTTCAAACGGGAGAAGCGGCCTTTTGGGCAGTTTTTTGAACCCGTGAAAACGGGAACACGGCACTGATCGAGAAATCAGACAATTTCAAACTGATTGAGCAACGAATCAGGCGTCCATCAAACGAAACGTTGAATACGAGTGGCAGATGCCTGCCCCTGAGGCGTAATATTCAGATTGATGAATGAATCGCCAGCAGGTACGCCACCTGCCGCACAAGCATTGATGGGGCACTCTGAGTCCAGTTCCGACAGATTCCTGATTGGAAACAGTTCTCCTCCCAAACACTTGAGGCTGGCCACAGCTTCGACCATCCCTCCGCCAGCGCCAAGATTTCCCATATGCCCTTTGGCAGTAGTGACCGGTGGCTGTTCGGTTGGCTCTCCAAACACTTCACGAATTGCTTTTGCCTCCTGCCGATCACATTCCTGCGTCCCTAGCCCATGGGCATGGATGTGCCCAATGGATTTTGGATCAGCATCACCCAGTGCTGCTTTCAGGACGTTGACGAACGCCTGCTTTAGAAAATCACCATCAGGCGATTTTCCAACAGCACTGCTTCCATAACCGACAACTTCCGCCAGAATGTTCGCGCCACGCTCCTGAGCATTTGCAAGAGTTTCGCAGATCATTGCCGCAGCACCCTCACCAACCACGCTTCCGTCACGTGTCTTATCGAACGGCCGTGACATGACTTCGGGGTCTTCCTGATTGGCCGCCAGTTTTTCCTGCAATGAGGCGTGTAGAGTTCGCAAGGGATGAATCCGTGATCCAGTTGAACCAACGATCAGGGCATCCGCATGCCCACGAACAAGGGTCGAGTAGGCTTCGGATAAAGCAGCCCCTGCTGATGCCTCGCGCACCGTAATCGAATTATTGGGTCCCCGCAGATCGTTGTAGATCGCGATGTGGCTCGCTGGCATGTTGGGCAGATACTTGAGAAGCCAGAGCGGGTTCACTTCCGGCTTCCCAGTCTGCCCCCATTCACTGAACTGGAATTCCCCTGAGTCATCAAGGCACTTGCTGATACCAGTGGCGAATTCCTCAGGCAAGGACATGATGTAGTCACAACCGTAGACTACACCCGTGCGATCGCGATCCCGCGAATCTACATCCAAACCAGCATCATTCAACGCCAGTTGTGCAACGGCCACCCCCATCTCGATTTCGCGACACATGACCTTGCTGCCTTTGCGAATCGTTCGCTGCAGCTTTTTGTCCATCGGTCCATAATCTGATATGTCCCCCGTAAAACCTTTAGCTTCAGCACCAAAATCGATACAGAGTACACCCAGCGGAACCTCACTAAAGGGGGCCACCGCACTGGTACCGTCGTGCAGCGATTGCAACAAAGAATCAGGGTCGTTTCCCAAGGGACTAACGACTCCCAATCCAGTAATGACGACGCGTTGAGATGAGGTTTTATCCATGGATCGCGAAGCTAGCGGGCCAAAAGTGGGGAGGATCTTTGGACAGGATCAACCCATCCACAGGTCAGGTAATCTGGGCATTCTAATCAGACAGACGATCGGCTTTCAGGGGGGCAATACTCATCCCGATTGGAAGCTGACCAATAAATCCGCTTAGATTTTCACCGAGTATGACCTGCATTCGCCACACCAGCCCAGCCCAATTTTGATCAATAACGACCGCGGCTGGTTGGATTTTGAGGAGAAGCCATCTGCATCGAAGGCCCCGTATGCGTCAGATTTGCTGAAGCTCGGCCCTTGAATTGAATGAACATTAAGGCATCAGCTCGCCCCGTTGTCGTACCGGTCAGCATGTCCATATTAAAAAAGGACATGGGAGAAGCTGGCTTCCCATCAGGGCTCGCTACCACGCCACAAGATAGCAATAAGATCATATCCGAGGGCCACCGGAATCGCTCGTTCAAACGCCAGCTGACAACTTGTGGCACGTCAATTTGAGCCCGATGCACCTGATTGTTCTGTAGCGGCAATTCAAGGTCGACCGGCAATAACTTGTCGAGCTGATCAATTTCAGCCTTGATCACACAGTCAATCACCTTGCCATCCGTACTCAACAACGGACTGATCTCAACTTTGTAACCAACATGAATTTCACCCGTCTCAGGTTCATATGGCGGCCAACCCGTTGGGGTCTGCCGAATGTTACGAACGTAGTTCTTACCCAAAGTGCTCGTCAGCTTCTGAGTCTGACCATTATGCAAAACCAGATTTAAATCATGCTTGATACGCGTATCCGTACGCTGCCGAAGTTGATTCATCACCATGGCTGCATTCTCTTTACTTAACAGCCATGCCTGCACACCAGGTGAATCAACACCAACATGCTGCATCAACAAATGAGCGCGATTTCGCCAATTTGGATTCCCCACATTAAGAACCTTGACGCTCAAAACCTGAGGTTCAGTATCACCTGCCACAAATTTTTCAACGACCTCACCAACCACCTGATGCATCTCAGGGGTGTGATAGACAGAGAGCGTGCTGTGGTCCGCATTGAGGAATCCAAAAGGAGGACTGAACCAAGCATCGCTTCCCGTTTCGCGAATGATCCAATCGACGACAGCCTGCTCGGGACGAACAACCTGCTTTAAATGTCCTGTGTACGGTGACAAGTCATATTTGCGATACTTTTGCCCCGCACCGGAAGGCAATGTGGCGTCGCCAGCAACCGATGTTGTGGCGACAGGCGATTGCCCCAGACTTTGCACTGCGGTCTGACCTGAGGTCACTGCCCCTGCTGTCGTTGGTGCCCCGGTTGTTGGAAGGCCATTACTCGAAGCCGCCGTGGCACCACTCCCGCTAGGCAAGCCAAAACCCTGTGCGGTTACAGAATTAGCATCCCAAGCGAATGCTAAGATAGCCATCACAATTAGTAGCGTTGAAAGACGCATCGATTCCATTCCCTGGTCGATTTCACGAAGTAGGACAGAAGCCTGCCCGCAGTAAACTTGCCTATAACGGCTAGCTACTTGCCGGGGCAAGATGGAATCAGCAGCACAGAAAAACCGACAACTGTTGCTAGCATTAGCGACTCAGCTGTGCATTCATCTCCGTTGTTGCCTCAGCCACGGCATCTTGCCAGCGGGCATCACCAAACCGCTGACGATATTCTTCGCGTGCATGTGCAAAAATAATATGCCGCGAACTATTCACCACGGCACCCAAGCCGTCCTGATCAAGTCCGACAAGAACATCGGCCGCTCCGCCTCCCTGAGCTCCAAAACCGGGCACAAGAATCCAACTGCCAGGCATTGCCTGTCGCAGCTGCGCAAGTTGCTCGGGGTAGGTTGCACCGACCACGGTTCCAACAGGTCCATAGCCTGATTCACCAAGTCGGCTGGAATTGAACTCCGTGACCAGTTGAGCGACAC
>DOPG01000337.1:0-2653 GCA_003513555.1 Rhodopirellula sp.
GTCTGCTTCCTGGTGCAGCCAGTTCCAAGCATCCTGAATCTGCTCGACATATGAGTCTACTGAATGTTGCTGTACGTTTATAATCTGCCGGTCCGACAGTTCATGGTTCAGCGGGATATTGTGGATGCTGCCTGATGGGGTTTCCATTTCGTATGGAAGTTCATCATTCACCCAGTCGCACATGTATTTCAAGCCAGCCTCAGCCAGAAGTGAGGGCGTGTTGAAGGATTGAGACCGAGCGATAGACAGCCAGCCAGCGGGCTTTTGGCCTGTAATTGCTTCCAGCTTCGAGATGGATTCGCTTATGTATTTCTTCTCAACTTCCAGGTCCACGCCGGTTGCGACAGCAGCGTTCATGTCGGTTGAGTGGGCAATGATCTCGTGGCCATCATTTACGATGTCCTGCGCGAGTTCAGGGTAACGTTCAGCGATAGCGCTGTTCATAGCGACAGACGCTTTCGCATTCACCTTCTTGAGTGCATCGAGCAGTCGATACACGCCAATCCGGCTTCCATAGTCACGCGACGTATAATGACGATAGTCAGGATATGCTGTCTGCATGTGGCCTGGCGCACGGAAAGGTTTGTCATTTGGTGTGATCGGGAACCACTCCAGATCGATTACAATCCAGGTGGCCACCTTCTTGTTGTTCGCCCAAGATACTGGTTGGCGTTCAAACATGTTGGACCAAGGGTACAGGTCATGGTCCATGCCTTTGCGGCGCTTGTCATATTCGAGATAGGAGGCGGGCAGACTCATCAGGACGCTCCCTTCTGATCGGCATAATTTGCGAGATAGTGTTCAGCAATGTCGCCACTACGAGTGATCCAGGCGCGGCCGTCCTCTGCGATATGACGCAGAACCTCCTCAAAGGGGCCGATCCGATGCGGTTGACCAATCAGGTAGCTGTGAAGCGGAATGCACATCACGGTGCCTGAATTCTCGCCTTCGGCGGCAAGGCGTTCGTATTGCCGGATCAACGTGTCAGCGTATTCCCGAGGACTCATGTTGTAGATGAAGAAGCCATAGTGATCGTTCACCTCAAGGCTGTATGGCATGGAAATCAGACGTCCTGATTTTACCGATACGGGCATGGGCTGATCATCATGGTACAGATCGCAAGTGTAGGTCAGCCCGTACTCCGCGATCAGATCCAGCGTGCGTGGCGTGTGTGTGAGAGCGGGGGCCAACCAGCCTTTGATGTCCTGACCCGTGGCTTCTTTTACCGTTCGGATGGAGTCCTCGATGATGGCGCGCTCTTGCGCTTCGTCCATGCCATAGGAGTAGCGGGTATTATATATCCCGTGGCTGAAGAACTCCCACCCGAGAGCGTTGGCATGCTCAACAACTTCAGGAACATGTTGGCAAAGGGCAACGGACAGGGACACCGATCCCTTGAACCCGTGCCGTTCCATGACTTCCGCCATGCGCCAGTGGCCCACACGGTTTGCATAGTCGCGATGCGAATAGTTCACCACGTCAGGATGCGGCATTTTCCAGCTTGCGCGAATTGGATTCTTTGGCGGATCCAATTCATAGAATTCAAGATTTGGCGAAACCCAGACAGCGACCTTCTTTCCATCCGGCCACTCTATCTTTGGGCGGTTTCTGTAGGGCGTGTAATCATACAGCCCCGGATCTGCCTGGCCTTCGTTCATTACTGAGCCTCCAGCCAATCGATCACGGTTTGCACAGGTTCCACGTCAGCATACTTGATCGCGAGATCGGTCAGGTTGGCGTAGTGGAAACTCTCATGCTTGTCCGCGCATGTCTCTAGAGGGACGATTGCCCGGTAACCACGGGAGAGCGCTTCCACAGCGGTCGCGCGAACACAGCCTGATGTACTTCCGCCAGTGATCACCACGGTATCGACCTTGTGCCAGACCAAAAGGCTTTGCAGGGGCGTTTCGAAGAAGGCAGACGGCATGCGCTTTGTGTAGATCATGTCGTTCTTGTCGATTTCACACCGATCATCAAAGTCGTGTCGACGGCTGCCATACTTGATATTTTGAAGGGAGTCGGGCGTGTTCGTCCGTGTGCCCCAAATACCTGCATCTGCACCATCCTCGGCGAAGGCAACGTGCGTCCAGATGACCGGCATGCCTTTCTGGCGAGCAAGGTTGGAAATCGTGTTCACATACTCGATTTGACGCGGGTCAGCCTCATAGGCTGTCTTGAATTCGTCGATCCGGGTGTACGCGTTCTGGATGTCCACGTTGATGATTGCGAGCTTCTCACCAAATCCGAACTTGGCGCGCTCGGGATTGCTGATAACTTCCTCGAATATCTCTTTGGCGGTCCGGCCGTCCGAGACCATTTTGGTTCCGACAAGTGACATCAACGTACTCCAATCGTGTCAGGTTCGGCGCCAGGCGCCGCGGTAAAGAATGAGATGGGTTCTGAAATCGCATACTGAATGAAATCGATGAATGCTCGAGAAGCAGCACTACTGGCCACGAGCATTGCGAGCCGCGATATTGAGACTGCGTTCGGTAAGAATTTGTAGGGCGCAATCGATTGATCGTCATTTCGATTCGATGAAAGCGCACTGTTTTTGTGCATGCATAATCTTGGAGTGAACAATCCGCTTAATCTTGCGGAACGGGCACAACGTGCTGGTAATAAAATGACCCGGCGCCAGAAGCCAGCCAGC
>DOPG01000337.1:2965-4507 GCA_003513555.1 Rhodopirellula sp.
TCGAGAGCAGCCAGCTTGACCGTCTCATGGTCATTTCGAAGGCAAGTCTCTCCGATCAAAGCGGCAATTTCCCGTATTTCTTGTTGATCCAATTGTTATTCAAATATAACAAATAAACGTATAGAGTCGAGAGTGATTTACGGCTGGATGCATGTTTCGAGAGACGCTTTCGCGCAATTGAGCGCAACGCGTCATAACGTCGAGGCTGGATCTCTCTGGCATGAGCGTGCAGCGCATCTTAGGCGACGCCCGCATTGATTGTCCGGCTCTCGAAGGAGGCTCAGGTCTCCATCAGGTTTCCCGCTAAGAGGCGAAAGGATTGAAAGCGTTGACGGAATTGGAAGGCGATACTGGGCAGCTTTATTCTGCCAGGGGTGCACCAATTGATGAACTCGCGTTTGATATGAACAAGAACTCTGAAATCTCGAGTCCAAGAACTCTGGCCAGCAAGATCTGGGATGAGCATGTCGTAACCTCGCTAAATGAGGCGACAGACCTTCTGGCGATTGATCGATTGATGCTGCATGAGCGCACCGGCGGGGTGGCGCTTCAAACATTGCGGGAGAAGGGCAGAACCGTGCTCGATCCTTCCATGGTGTTTGCGACGATGGATCATATCGTGGACACGTTTCCGGGGCGAAACGACGATACGCTCATGCCTACCGGAAAGGAGTTTCTGCAGACTTTCCGGGCCGAGGCGAAGCGCTTTGGCATCACTCTGTTTGATCTAGATGATCAGCGCCAAGGCATCGTTCACGTAATTTCACCAGAGCAAGGCATTGTGCTGCCCGGCGCTACGCTGGTCTGTCCTGACAGTCATACCTGCACACAAGGGGCGTTTGGTGCATTTGCCTGGGGCATTGGTTCGACCGAAGCAGAGCATGTGCTGGCAACGGCTACCTTGCGGATGAACCGTCCGAAGGAAATGCGGGTGCGCATAGACGGCGCGCTTCCTGCTTATGTGACGGCGAAGGATCTGGCGCTGCACATTGTCCAGTTGCTGGGCTCTGCCGGTGCCAAGGGGCATGTGGTGGAATTTGCCGGTGAGGTCGTGCGTGCTCTGGACATGGAGGCCCGCATGACCCTTTGCAACATGGCAACAGAGCTGTCGGCAGTGACAGCAATCATCGCGCCCGACAGCAAGACGTTCGACTATCTGAAGGGGCGCGCTTTTTCTCCCAAGGGGGCAGGCTGGGATGCGGCGGTCGCGCATTGGCAGACCTTGCAGACTGATGCTGATGCGGCGTTCGATGTGGAATACGTCGTCGATGCGTCCTCGCTCAAGCCAATGGTTACTTGGGGGAACAGCCCTCAACATGCCGTGGCGATTGGGAGTGATGTGCCTGATTTCGAAAGTCTCAAACTGGGAGACAGTCGAGCGACGTACGACCGCGCTCGCGAATATATGGGGCTGACGTCGACAGACGATTTGGGTGAGCTGGAGATCGACGGAGCCTTTATCGGATCCTGTACCAACAGCCGTATTTCAGATCTGCGCCGTGCAGCCGCTCTGCTGAGAGGTCGCAAAATCTCTCCTTCCGT
>DOPG01000352.1 GCA_003513555.1 Rhodopirellula sp.
CACCAACGATGATCGATCGCGTTCGTGATGACGCTGCCAACTGGGGGCGTTTGATCAACCGCAAGTACGGTGAACCGATGGCGACCAAAGAACCGCTGGCGTTGAAATCGCTGCGAGACCTGATTTAGTTCACCGCCGTTGGACTGGCAGTGCAACTACTCCGTCTTGACTCGCAGCATTTTCAAACTGCGATCAGCGGCGTTGATTTCGAATTTGAAGTGATCAAGAAAGCTCATCCCCAGTAACGGTTCGGCTGAATTCGCAGCGGCATCAAGAATAGCCGCATCCACGTTCTCTACCTCGAATTCACCGATACGAACGCGCGGTAAAATCACACCTCGTGCGCCGATTCTGTCACCATTGGCAACCACCAATTCCATCTGCGGTGCGTTGGGGGGAATCGCAACACCCAATTCTGCGGCGATTCGGGCCGGCAAGCAAATCAGCGAAGCACCGCTATCCACCACCATCCGTGTTGTTTTATGACCAACCACCACATTCACGTACATCGAACGATTCTCAACCTGTAACGGAATGTTCTCGCTGAACACCTCCTGTTCGACACGTTCCACGCGTTTATTCAACGCAGCCAGTATCTGATCCGCGGTCAGCACAGTGGGGGTTCCAAAATTTACATTCATCACCCGCAAAGCAATGGCGACTTGATCATCGGCCAATGCCTCCTGAACCGCTGATTCAAGCAAGTTAAACTGCTTCCGAATGACGAGAATTTTCTCGGCATACTTTGATTCCGCGTCGCTCAACACTGCACGCTTGGCAGTCATATTAGCCTTGGTCTTCTCGCGTTCGGCGACCACCTGCTCCATTTGATTGTTATTGACGTTCAACAATCCAACAATGCGATTATTCGCTGCGGTATCTCCAGCTAAACGCGCCAATTGCAGACTTAGATCAGCGCGTTGCTGTTTCAATTGCTGCAATTGCTGACGCAGCAAGTTAAGCCGCACACCACCTGCATCCCAGTCTTTTTGCATCAACCGCAACTCACGTTTCTCGCGGGACAGACCGGTAATCCCGCGAGTAACCACTGTCGTGCCGATCGCTTGAATCTGTTTCCCACCACGTCGCAAAGAGTGTTCTTCAAGAATCTTCTCTGCCTTGGCAACCACCTCAGGGCTGTATTTTTCAGTTTTTGGATCGGCCGCGACAACCACGCCAGTGAGCCACGATAAGATAAGGACGGTTGCGATCGACAATCGACGCGCAGCGACGACAGGAAACCCCAACGAGTCATAACTCATTGGGAAGCCTTTGCAAATCGGCAACCACGCCATCGTCCTGCCCTTGCTTGCCCATCGTTTCATCGTTGGAATGGCAGCGATCGCAAAGTCGTTCATCTGAAAACATTCCGTGGTCGTTAAAAACTGCAATTCAAGGGTCACAACATGTTCACCCAACAAGGGGCCCCTCTCATCCCCAGTCTAACACGATACGAACGCGTTGCACTGACGGTTTGCTTGACTCTCCTGACACATACCACCTCAGTCATTGATCTGCCTGCATTTGCACAAACCGGCACGACATCGGCACAAACTGACAAAACAGAGCAGAAACTCCCATCACTCACCCTCCTGGGCAACGAATCCCGAAAACTGCTGCGTCAAGAAGCAGTCCTCGAAGATGGCCCTGAGAAAAACGCTGCAGCAACAGCACTATGCGACATGTACGTGATTCTGCGATTAGATTCACGCTACCGTGGCAGCAAAATGCTGCAAGGTGACGCCACTCAAATTCGCAGACGCTTGATTTCAATCGCCAAAAGAAAAGAAAAAGCACTGAACAGAGCAGGTGTCCCACGACCGCCCAACCTCTCCTCGGCAGTATCTGCCAGCATTACAGCAGCGATTAGAAATCATCAAAACGAAGCAACTGACAACGATGCGAACAAAAATTCCCCCACCGTTGGCAAGGGCTCAGACAATGCAAGTAACGCCCTATCCGACAACTCCAAGGACGCCTCCCAGGCATCGCAAGGTGGTGATCAGGCAACTGCCCCAAATCTTGCAGGGGGCCAGAACGCACAAGGAGGTCAAGCAGCCGGCGGAATTCCGGACACGGGCTGGCAACTGGTTGAATTGATCCAGCGTGTTATCGCGCCCACCTTCTGGGAGAGCAGGGGAGGGCCTGGATCAATCCGTTACTTTGCCATGAGAAAAGTCTTGGTCATCAGGGCAACCACTGACATTCACGAACAAGTTCGTGATTTGTTAAGAGCACTCCGCTAAACCACTTCGAAAACTTCAATGCAAAGGCATAACAGCGAACCAATCACTGCCTTCACAAAGCTCATTTACATCCATGGATCATTCTTTACGTCGATACGGCACTTGTTCGAGTCACGATTTTGGCCGAATGCTAGTCTGGTTTCTTTTCCATCAACCCCATTGTTTTGCAGAGTACTTGCCGCATCTCATCACCCGACAGCACTTCTTCGCTTAGTTCGCAGCAGTAGACTGCCACCGTCTGAAATTGTTGTTCTTCCAATGCGAGTCCCAACAGATCTTCAGCTGACACCGTCTGACGTCCAGCTCTACGAACCAGCGAAAATTGCATCTCACCCAGCCCATCATAACTTCGATACACAACCTCAGTGCAGACAAGCCGATCCGCTCGCGTGAAGTCGAAATCAAAATCATACGGTTTTCCGACATGTGACCGTGCACGCGTGATGGCTTGCTGAATGCTATCGGTATCCAAAACTGGCCGAATCACGGCCACCGAGTCATTTCCAAAAGGTGATGACATCTCACGTACTCGCACCCCATCCTTCATTGCTTCAACGACTTTCTGCCCCCCCACATACATGGCGACATGTGGCCAGTAACCCGGCAAAAAATAGTTGGACATCGCGTGTTCTTTCCGAGTGACAATTACATCACCCGGCTGCAATAACTCTTGAATCTGATGAGCGATTGCAGTTGGCAATGCAGGAACATGCTCCGGACTGGTGCTCAGGCGTGCAACCGCTCGCCCCCCCAGTTCAAGAATTGCATACATGGCTTTATTCAAATTTCCGAGCAAAACTCGATCCCGCGTGTTTCTTCCCAATTCTTTGACTCGTGCCTTCAAATATTTCCGCTTGCCCACGTCCGTAGCATCACGCAATTTCTCAATCACTTCTACGACGGACGCAAGCGTTTCATCGTCTTCCGAACACCCTCGGATGTAACCGTGATTCTGCTCGTAGAACTCATTTGCATTCTTGATTTGCAAGGCATTGCCTGGGTCTGTCAACGACAACTGAATCTCGTCAAAACTGCCCGCGGTGATTCGAAAATCGTCAAACGCTTCGTTCAATTTCCGTCGCACCAAGTCATTTTTTCCGAACAGGTCGCGCAAGCTGCGAGCTGCGTCCACCAAAACCAGTGTCGCCGCATAGGCGAGAGTGAATTCGCCAATTTGTTCACGTGATGCTTTCCCGACTTCATTACGAATCACTTGGATGATTTCAAGAAGCGCAGCTCTTGAGCCGTGATAAGACACCCATAAATGCTCCACCTGCTCGTCCTCGCTGGGTGAAAAGTATCCTCTCTCACGCGTTTCAAAGCTGGACTGCAGATGTGTCGCCGCATCGCGCAAAGTCATCATGTGGTCCGCCACATTCACCACTGTGTGGGCACCAGCCACATCCACACCGCTGACAGAAACACCGCTCACCATTTGCTTACTCATCGAGTCATCCACGCTAGAGAATACAAATCCCCCGACTCCGCCGCAGGAAGGATGCCGCGGCACCCCTGTTTGAAGCCGTCGATTATACAGAGACCGTCTGCCTAGAATGGGGTCGCGAACCCAGCAAACTTTTTTCTAACCCGAGGATAACTCCAGAAAAACTCTGCGTTGATCGCAGAAAACGCCTCACCGGCCCCCCAAGAACTCCCTGACGAGCCGCAGCATCGCCAGCAATGGCCGCCTGACGACCATCTCAGCAGCAGCA
>DOPG01000445.1:0-5767 GCA_003513555.1 Rhodopirellula sp.
GCTTCGGCTACGCCTCAGCCTCCAGAACACAGCCGCAACACTAACCCCAATCCTCTCACTCAACCTGGTGCAAAGGCTGGGGGGGAGGCATGGCTCATCCGCAAAAACTTCCAAACGTATCCCCGAAATCCGGTCGATCGTGTCCGCCGGAACTTCAATGACAAAATCATCTTGATATTGTCCGCTGTCATTTGATCGGACCATTCCTTCTGCATCCACCGCAAGTACTGTCCCCTCGGTGGTTCGCAAAGAGGCCGGTTGAATCACTTTCCAAGGCTGAAATGTCGTACGCGCTTCCACCAACATTTGGTCCAGTGATGCAGTAAAAGCACTCTCCGCGGCTTCCTTTGCCTCCTCTACCTGTCGTTCCATTTTCCGCAGTACCGCAGTGGATTCCAGCACGGCCTGTTTTGCGAGCGGTGAACGATACTGGAGGAACGGCTTCGCACCACCACCGGCTTTTCCATCTTCGTCAATGCTGTTGAAGTAGGCAGTCAAGCTGTAATAGTCACGCTGCGAAATCGGATCAAATTTATGATCGTGACATTGTGTGCAGCCAAGCGTTAAACCCAACCACAGGGTCCCCATCGTATTGGTACGATCCAACACATAGTCGACTCGTGATTCCGCCGGGTCGCGACCACCTTCCCCATTGTGCATATGATTACGATGAAAACAGGTCGCCAAACGCTGTTCATCGGTCGCCTCTGGCAAGAGGTCACCCGCGAATTGTTCAATCGTAAACTCATCAAACGGGCGATTCGCGTTAAAGGAACTCACCACCCAATCACGCCACGGCCAATTTTGGCGTGTCGCGTCGGATTGAAAGCCATCAGTGTCGGCATAGCGTGCTCCGTCCAACCACCACATCGCCATCCTTTCACCAAACTGCGGACTGGCCAACAATCGATCAATCCAGCGCGACCACGCTGCCGAATCAGGCGAATCCGTCAGTGCGGCAACCTCTTCCGAAGAAGGTGGTAAGCCAGTCAAATCGAAAGCCAACCGGCGAGCGAGCGTATGTGGAAGCGCTGGTGGTGAGAGCTTCATATTTTGCTCGTGCAGTGATGCCTCCACAAAGTGATCGACGGGATGCGTCGCGGTAGCGGGCAAGGCTGCCGCCACGGGAGATACAAACGCCCAATGCTTCCCCCACTCCGCTCCCTCTTCAATCCACTGTCGAATTAAAGATACAGCCTTCGCGTTGAGTGGTTTTTTTGTGGGACTCCGCAGGTGGCATCCGCATCTCTTCATCGGTGCTGAGAATCCGTGCCAGTATTTCACTTGCTTGTGGATTACCCGGCACCAGGGCAGCGTAGCCACCGAGATCCTCGGTGGCACCCTCGAGCGTATCAAGACGCAGTGCGGTAGCTCTCGCCGCCGCATCAAAACCATGACAGGCAAAACAGTTATCGGACAGGATCGGACGGATATCGCGGTTGAAATCAATCGGCTCCACTGCGAAACAACTCAAGCTGATCAAGACACTGCTCAGCCAACAGATCGCCGGCCGCAAGAACAAGCTCGGTTTAGCATCAAGTCGAATGGCCAGTCTGCAACCCGCTTCTCAAACTGTCCAAAATCTTTGCCCCACAGAGAAAAGGCCGTAAGCTTCGTCAATGCCCGCATCAAGAGTTCCGGCGTTAGAAAACTGGAACCGTCTAGATCGAGTATAAACCTTTGCCCACCGCTTCGCACGGATCAATCCGGAACGACACGGTCCTCTGCCAGGCAATCACTCGGCCAACAGCAAAAACTCCCCACCCGGTCAACGCAGCAGGCCCAAGCAAACCGAACTGGCGGAGTTTCCCCGCGTTCAAAAATCGGCCAAGACCGCCGATCACTCACTCGATCACCGCCCCGATAGATCACCGCCCCGATAGATCACCGCCCCGATAGATCACCGCCCCGATAGATCACCACCCCGATAGATCACCACCCCGATAGATCACCACCCCGATTGATCAGAACTTCTGCGATTACGCATCGTTGGCTAGCGAGTTCATGATGCACATTGGCCGGCTGGCTAACAGTCCAATTGGGTTCAACAACCGAAACCAGCCCACGAACTTTCTGGCTGCCAGCCAATTGACTTCTTTACACAGCCTCAACACTGCCCGAAAGAATCACCGTGTCATCTTTGACATCACCCGACGGCAACTTGGAAGTAAACCTGGCCCCGGATTGATTCAAATCCGCAATTGACTCCACAATTCGATCTGGCTGGTAAGGGTATTTCACCATGTCCTCCATTTTTGTCGAACCAGTCAATGTCAAAATTGTCTTGTAGCCCATCTGAATCCCCCCAAGGATATCAGTTTCCATGGTGTCGCCGATCATGATGGTTTGTGATGTCGCAAGCATGATTCTTTTACGTGCCGCTCGCATCATGATTGGGCTTGGCTTGCCCACATCCATCGCCCGAGCACCTGTCGCAGTTTCTAAATAGGCTACCGTGGCACCACAACCGGGCCGGATCCCGTGTTTCGTAGGACAGTTGGGATCGCGATTGGTGGCAACCAACTTCGCACCGTCGAGGATCATCTGCACAGCCAACTCGAGTGACTCTAGATTTACCGTCCGCGTTTCGCCAACGATCACATAGTCGGGAGAATGGTCAACCACGGAATAGCCCACCGCATGAAGGGCATTGAGCACCCCTCCCTCACCGATTACATACGCCGTTCCCTCCGGCTTTTGCGCTGCTACAAAGGCAGCTGTCGCCATCGCGCAAGTGTAGATGTGCTGCTCTTCCACTTCGATTCCAAGCCGGTTCAACTTGGTTGCAATATCCCGACAAGTCCGTTGACTATTGTTTGTAAGAAAAAGGAAGGGAAGCTGCTCATTCAACAGTCGTGAGATGAAAATATCCGCGCCGGAAATCAGTTCCCCACCTCGATAGATCACCCCATCCATATCGATCAAAAAACCACGCTTCATGGTAACTTCTTTTTGTTTGCTAACGTTGAACGAAAAACGACAATCGCAGATCCGCAATCGGCGTACCAATCGTTTACGTGTTGATTGATTGCCGGCGTTCCCTCGCAAAGGGTGTTATCCCAACAAAGAAAATTGCGATGCTCAATTGAAAGGCAGTGTTGCTTATGGACCATGCACCACCGAGCCACGCTCCAGGGTCTCAAACAAAAGGTCTCTCACTGCTTGAAGGCGACGTCCCAGAAAGAGCCCCTCGAATTGAGCTTGCAAGGTCCCAAAAGCCGTTACGAATCCTGGTAAACTTTTAATGACCGTCACCCGTCGCTTGCCCGCCCCCCGCTTACCCGCCCCGCCGCTTCCTCATCTGTGATACGTGCCACTCGTCTTGTCCATGACTGGCCATTCTGCCCGGGCCTTCGACGCGGGTCCGCTACGAATCACGCACACCCTGACCATCTTCGCGAACCCGTTGATTGCGAACCGTCCAAAGCCTGATGACCCAAACGTGCGCACTGTCAAACCAGGTGAAGCTGCACCCAGCGAGGGTGATTGGAAGACGCTCTATTTTTTGCCGGGTGTTCACGATATCGGTGTTGGCTTTCATGTCCACGCGAATCGAAACTACTACATTCCCGGAGACGCTGTTGTTCACGGCACGATGAGCAATCATGGCAGATGGAACGATGGTCACAATATCAGGATATTCGGGTATGGCGTACTATCGGGGTCAAAAATCGCCCACCCAAATTTTGCCTCACCCAAGCCGACTGAGGCCAAACTGCACGACCCAATCCACATCGTCGGCGCCACAAACACGTCTGTCGAGGGCATTACGCTGGCCGACTCCGCTCACCACTCATTGATGCTGGTTAGTGGTTACGAGCCGGAAGCGCCGACTGATATGCGTTGGCTAAAGATCTTTACATGGAGAGCAAACGGGGACGGCATTAATCCCTTCGGAAACGGCCTCATCGAGGATTGCTTTATCCGCACCCAGGACGACTCCACCTACGTCAATGGTCGAGGCATACGAAGGGTCACCTATTGGAACGATTACAATGGGTCTACGTTTGTTCTCAGCGCGCTGCCGAACAGGAAGATCGTTGTGGAGGAATGCGATGTAATCTATGCCCGGGCCGGCTGGAATAACTGGAGTGGCGGGCGTCTGTTCAATATGCGCGGTGAGGGGAAAGGGCTGTGCGGCGAAGGCGTCGTCTTTCGCAACATTCGGGTCGAGGATCCGAGACCGACGCTACAGCATTTCATGATTGCCATGCAGGGCCTGAAACCCTATTCGGATCCAAGTCAACGCAAGCGGGGAGCGGGTGATGCTTCCGGCATCCTCTTTCACAATATCGAGATTGCTGCGTCGAGCGTTCTGGGAGAGCCTGAGGTACTTTGGGGAGCGGCTGATGCGCAGATCCGGAACTTGACATTCGATAACGTCACGATTGGCGGCAAGAAGATCACCAGCCTCGATCACTTCAAACACAACGAGCATGTTAAAAACATCAGATTCAAGTAGGTCACCCAGAATCTCTGCAGCGTGGGTGTAAAGCCAATTGCGAAAGCCATGGGGAAATTTGTGAGGGCTCATTCAGCGGCCACGTTGGTACTTAATCCTTGAGGCTGACGGCGTAAACTCGCCACGTCAGCTGTTGGTAGTCGGGTAAGGCCGGTTTCCACCGGCTGTCGGAGACGACCTATTGCAATCGGCCAGTGGGAATCGAACCCACTTGCTGCCACGACGTCATTTCTTCAGATCAATTGATTCTGCTATGACAAAGGGGGCTAAAGGCGGGCCAAGCATGGTTCACGAAGCCAGCAGCCAGCGAGGGCTAAAAAGTGCCTGTCCCTTCTTCCAAGTCCCCGAGAAAATCGCACTCATTCGGAAACAATCACGCGTGCCGTGTCATTACCAAGTAAGGCCGCATCGCGCTGTTTGGCGTAGCCCCCGCCGCTAGACGGTTGATCGTTCTGTAGATCGAGAGAACAACGAAACGCATTCCCACGCTCTGGCATTCACTTGGCGAACTCTGTGACCAACGCAAACTAAGCAAACTCGTGACCGCATATGACTAAGAAAAACAATTGTGCAACTGTCATTCTCACGGCTATGTGTGGCCTGTTCGCGTTTGTTCCGACGGTCGACGCTGTGGGCTGGAGGGTGATTGCGGAATACCCCAAGTTCTCCACGGATGTCCCTCGCTGTTATGTTGACAATTCGCAGATATAATGGAAGAGAATAGCTAACAGTTGTGAAAGCTGCCGATATTCGCGGAAAATCAAGTAGAGAGTGGCATCTGTGTCCAGGATTCATTCTGGCGCATGCTGAAACCTTGCTGCATGAACACGACACCGCGAATCACCTGCGCGGACACGATCGATGCTTCAGAACGGAGCCTCAGTGTCAGTTCTGGTTCGACGCAAAATGAGATCGTCAATAGCGTCATAAAATACTGATGATAGTTCAATTCGCGTTGTTGGAATCAGGCGATGAACGAATACGCCGAAGGGAACTTATTATGAAACGCCGTTACCTGCCACGGCATGCCGGAATCATCTTATTGAGCCTGCATACTCTTTGGCCGTCGGTACTGTTGGCAGATGTGCCGGGGCAGTTTGGTTCATTCTTCGAAAAACATTGCATTGATTGCCACGAGGGTACGCAAGCGGAAGGCGGTTTGGATCTTCAGTCACTGAAATGGAAAACTGACGATGCTCATAATGAGAGCGTTTGGGTCAAGATCTACGACCGGGTTGTGTCCGGCGAGATGCCGCCTGAGGATGGTGGCGAAATAAGCGATGTCGAACGACAAGTGATGACAAA
>DOPG01000445.1:6095-10390 GCA_003513555.1 Rhodopirellula sp.
CCCTATCTCAAAATCGCGGACCAATTGCCTTTGGATGGCGAAGTTCATGGCTTTGCCAAAGTGGGGACTGCTCTTGATGTTTCTCATGTGCAGGTTGATGCCTACCTCGATGCGGCTGAGTTCGCCCTTCGTCGCGCGCTTGAGTTTCCCGCGGAAAAACCCAGGTCCACGACGAAGCGTTACTATGCCCGCGAGGAAGGTCGGATGTGGGCTGGTGGGGGAAATGGCGGCTGGGCGCGATTTTCCCTCGCCCTTGAGGGGCTCGATATCAATGAGGAATACTCCTTCAACAAGAGAGGCTTTGATACAGCCAGGAAGGCTGGGGAGGTCCAGGCCGTGGGGACCATCGTCGACGATGCCGTGGCGGAACGCACTGGGCCCTGGCGCAAGTCCACCCGTCGCTCCAACCACGTCGGGGCTCACTACCTGGCTGACGACAACAAGAACACGGGGGCCTACGCGATCACGTGGAAGGCGATGTTGCCGAAACCCGGGACCTACGAAGTACGTGTCAGCTTCGGTGGAGGAGAAGGGCTGGCCAGAACCGCACCCTATCAGGTTCGCCACGCCAAGGGTGAAACCGGCCTGACCATCGATCAAAGCCAGAAGCCGACCCTACAAGGCCTCTGGTATCCCCTTGGGCATTTCACCTTCGGTGCGAGCGGCACTGATCCGAAAACCGAGCCGGTGGTGGCCGAGGTATCGCTGAGTAACAAGAACGCTGGCGGTTGGGTGATCGCCGATGCGGTACAGTTCGTGCATCTGGATGATTTGAACGAGAACAAAGATGGAAACGCTTCGCGTGACCAAACAACGCCATACCTCCAGGACGCATCCACTGCCATTTTTCGTGGAGCCTACACCCCGTTTTACTACGGTTTCGAAAAATTCAAAGCACCTGTCCGGGGCAATTACAAGCTTCGCCTGAAAGCGAGATCGGTGCTTCGCCAAACGGACTACGTCGACTGGGAAGGAGAGAAGAAACCGCGCCACTATCCCAACCTGGTGCTTGATGCGACGCGGCGTTATCCGACTCCGGTGAATGATCGCATCTTTGCCGGAAAACGCAGCGAGCCGGTCAAGGTTTATTCCTCCACCCTGTCTGAACCGAACACCCAGAGCATGTTGCCGATCGGGATGTTCGAAGCGCCGCCGGAAGCGCCTGAAGTTTCTGAGCTGGAAGCCTTCCTGGAGAAGGGCGCGATGGTGAAACTCGATTGCATGCGCCTGCCCAGCCCCATGGTTCCGGCCATGCCGCATACCATCCAGCCGACGGATGGCGGATATCCCGGGGTCGCTTTTCACTGGCTCGAGGCTGAAGGCCCGATCGTGAAGCAGTGGCCGCCCGCGTCCTACCGGACGCTGTTTGGCGACATTCCGTTAAAGCAGGCGGGCCGCCATGTCGAAGCGGTCTCGGAACAACCGATCAAGGATGCTGGCAAGCTGCTAGCGGCGTTCATGGAGCAGGTGTACCGGCGTCCGGTCGCGGAAGCGGAGTTCGACCGATTCTACCAATATGCGAAACAACTGCTGAAGGAGGAGGATTTTACGGAGGCGATGATCGCGACCTATTCCGCGGTGCTAGCTTCGCCTGAGTTCCTCTTTCACTGCGGACAACCGGGCGAACTGGACGACTTTGCCCTGGCCGAGCGCCTTTCATTTTTCCTGGGTGAATCGATGCCGGACGAGCAACTTCGCGCTCTGGCTCGACAAGGAAAGCTTCGCGAGTCCAAAACGCTTCGAGCAGAAGTGGATCGCCTGCTCGATAAGCCTGAAGCGAAACGTTTTGTGAAGGAGTTCCTCAATTCCTGGCTGAAACTCGACGAGATCAACGACACCGATCCCGACCGGGAGCTCTATCCGGAGTACGCTGGAGACTGGTGGCTCGTGAACTCAATGGTCCAGGAGTCGCGTCTCTATTTCGCCGATCTCATTGCGGGCGATCGGCCGGCTCGGAACGTCATCGATGCCGATTACACCTTCGTCGATGAACGTCTTGCTCGGCACTACGGCGTTCCCGGGGTCTTTGGCCCTTCGTTCCGTCGCCAGTCTCTTCCGGAGAGCAGCCCTTACGGCGGAATTCTCACCCAGGCGGCGGTGCTCAAAGTGACGGCGAACGGAACGGTCACCTCACCCGTTTTACGCGGGGTGTACGTGATGGAGCGACTTCTGGGCGATCCTCCTTCTCCGCCACCACCTTCCGTTCCCGCCGTGGAACCGGATATCCGTGGCGCGTCGACGATACGGGAGTTACTGAAGAAGCATCGTGCGGATGCATCGTGTGCGAGCTGTCATAACAAGATCGATCCGCCAGGATTTGCGCTGGAGAGCTTCGACGTCATGGGGCGCTGGCGGGAGAACTACCGCTCGCTCGCGCAGGGATCAAAGCGTATCGAGGGAGTGGGGAGGAGCGGAAACGAGTTTGTTCATTACATTGGGCAGGAAGTCGATGCCTCCGGTGTGACGCCCACGGGCGAGCACTTCGACGACATACTCCAATTCAAGAAACTCCTGCTGCAGGATGAGGATGCCGTTGCACGCAATTTGACCGAGCAGCTTTTGGTGTATGCAACGGGAGCACCCGTTGGTTTCGCGGATCGCGATGAGGTTTCGGCGATTCTCGAAAAGAGTCGGGCGTCGGCATTTGGCGTCCGGACGATCATTCATGAAGTCATTCAAAGTCCATTGTTCTTGCGGAAATGAGCTGATGAAAACATCCCGTCGAACCTTGCTCCGCGCCGCTGGTGTTGGCCTGAGTCTGCCCGTCCTCGAATCCTCTGGGGCCGCTCTTTCGCAGGCCCCGCCGAAGCGTATGATCGCCATCAACCAGGATCTCGGCTTCATTCCCAAGCTCTTCTTTCCAGAGAATTCGGGCAGGGGTTATGCGTTGTCTCCTTACCTCGAAAAACTCGCGGCTCACCGGGAGCAATTCACCGTGTTCAGCGGGCTTTCACATCCCGGCGTTGACGGAGGACACCGCGCTGACAAAACGTTTCTGACCGCGGCGCCGCACCCCGGGCGAGCAAGTTTTCGCAACAGTATTTCTTTGGACCAAGTGCTGGCCAATCATGTGGGGCACGAGACACGCTTCCGGTCGCTTTCACTTGGGATCAACGATGCGAGGAGTCTGTCCTACACCCAGGCAGGTGTTGAGATCCCCACCATTCAAAGCGCGGCGGAGCTTTACAAAAAGATGTTTCTCCAGGGTGATCGCAAAGCGATGGAGGCACAACTCGTTCGGCTGAAACGAAAGGGCAGCATTCTCGACGTTGTCATGGGGCAGAGCTCGGATTTGAGTAAACGCGTAAGCGGTTCAGACCGCGAGCGGATCGACCAGTTTCAAACGGCGGTCCGCAGCCTCGAGCAGCGACTCACCGAGGCGCAGGCCTGGGAAGCCCGGCCGAGGCCAAAGGTGGACGAGACCATGCCAGAGTACCCTGAAGACAAGAAGCAATTCTTTGAAATGGTGGGCATGATGAATGACATGGCCCGACTCGCCTTCCAGACGGATTCCACTCGGGTGATTACGCTGTTCCTGGGCAGTGTGCGCACCCCGGGAGTCAATCTTGCAGGCGGGCGCACAATCGGCGGCTATCACAACATTTCTCACCACGGAAAAGATGAAAAGAAATTGAAACAGCTAGCCGAGATCGAAGTCGGCCAAATGGAGTTACTAGGTGACTTGTTACAAGGCCTCAAGGATGTCGAAGAGCCAGAGGGCACGCTGCTGGATAGCACCATGGTGCTCTATGGCTGCCACATGGGCGATGCCAACATCCACAACAACAAAAACCTGCCGATCATCCTTGCGGGCGGCGGCTTCCGCCACGGCCAGCACCTCGCGTTCAACCAGCGCAACAACATTCCTCTGGCCAATCTTTACCTCAGCATGCTGCATAACATGGGGATGGAAGTAGCGGCTTTTGCAAGTAGCACAGGCAATCTGCATGGGCTGGCCTGAACGGTCAAAAATTTGAATTCGCAGACAACCCGTGGATTGTCAAAGGAGACACGCTTTACGCGTTCGCACAGTTCCTGGCGGACAACACAAGAAACGTCGAAGTACTGATCGGCGTGCTGCTGCCGGTGGCAATGCTATTCGCCTTTGAATGGCTGAAGAAGAAAGATGACACGGCAGCAGTAGGCAGCATGAAGCCAGAGATGGCCAAGCAACTTAAGGCTTTTGAGAAAGAGAATACGCGGCTCAAGAAGATGGCTCCCGAGCAGGCCCTTGAGATGCAGATTCTCAAGGGAGCTGGTGAGGAAAACTGGCAAGACCTGAGCCCCTAGCCGCC
>DOPG01000445.1:10733-52028 GCA_003513555.1 Rhodopirellula sp.
CTTCCAAACCCTAATCGCCTTCCAAACTCTGGGCGTTCTCCAAATTCCAGGCGATAGCCACTTCGAATTAAAAAACCATGCTGAAGAAAACCAGACTCACCGCCGCGTTGCTGGGCCTGTGCCTGCTCACAAGCCCCACGTTTGCCAAGAACCCTGTCAATGACAAGTTGCCCGACCCCGATGGCAAGCCCGCAGACATGACCAAGCCCGTCAAGGTCTTCATCATCATGGGTCAGTCCAACACGCTTGAGTACGGCGCTGTCGAAAAGAAGGAGCCCGTCCTCAAGATCAAGGAAGGGATGAATGAGCAGGAGCAGGCCAAGGCCAAAGAAAAGCATGAAAAGCGGCTTGCGAAGTACGAGCAGGACAGAGACAAGACGCTTGTCAGTGCGATCAAGAACGACGGCCTGTACCCGTTCATGATCGACGACTCCGGCGAATGGACCAAACGCCAGGACGTCCGTGTGACGCACGTGATGCAATCCAAGGGCAGCATGAAAATGCAACGCAACGACTGGCTGACAGTCAAGGGCAAGGCCATCGGCATGGATCAGGGTATCGGCCACCAACTGGGCAACCACTTTGACGGTCCCGTGCTGATTATCCGTAGCTCCATCGGCAACCGCGGCCTGGGCTGGGACCTCCTGCCACCCGGCAGCCCGTCCTGGGAAGTCGAAGAAAAGGACAACAAGACCGGCAAAGTCAGGACCATGGTCTACGCGGGCTATAAGCAGTCGCCCAAGAAATGGGACAAGGGCACCGAGGCGGAACGCATCAAGTGGTACGCCGGCAAGCAGTACGACGACGACACCGCCAACGCCAAGAAAGTCCTCGCAGAACTCGATACCTACTACCCCGGCGCGACGGAGTACAGAGTTGCCGGTTTCTTCTGGTGGCAGGGCTGCAAGGACCGCAACAATCCCGCCTACTTCAACCGCTACGAGAAGCACCTGGGATTCCTGATCGATGCGCTGCGCAAGGACTTCAATGCACCAAACGCCAAGTTCGTCGCCGCCACACTCGGAGAAGACGAGAAGGGTGTCAACAACGGGGGCGGTAAGATCCTTGAAGCGATCATGAACATCGCGGATGCTGCGAAGCACCCGCAATACAAAGGCACCGTGGCCGGCGTTTACACCCACCCGCTGACCATCCCTGCCGGTGGCTCCTGCGGCCATTACGGCGGTAGCGCCAAGACCTACATGAACGTAGGACTTGGCATGGGCGAGGCGATGGTCGAGCTCTTTGAAAACAAGTGATAACCACACCGCGACGAAGTCACCACGTCACACCCCGGCCCAAGAGTTCGCCCCACGTCGTGATCCGGTAGATGACCTCACCCCTGTCTTCAAGTCGCTATCAGTAAAACGGAGAACCCTAGTCATGAATAAGCAACAACCTTTTCTTCGGTTTGTAATCCTAAGTCTTCTGGCGGCGTCGCTTTTCACGAATGCAAAAGCTCAACAGCCCTCCGAAGAACAACTGGCCAGAATACTGAAGCGGTTTCCTGAAGCGGACAGGGACAAGGACGGCGAACTGTCTACGGACGAAGTCCAACAGTTCGTAAAATTGAGGCAGAGAAACATTCGTCCGGCAGCGGCGGCACAACCAACGCAGGCTGGTGATGTGAAACTTACCGAGACATTGGGCGGCATGAATGCGCGATTTAAGAATGTTCAGCTGGAGCTTCTGAAGTGGCCTAGCGAATTGCATAAGCAACTTGGAAAAATGACGAAACTCGCCTTGGTGACGCGGCCTGTGAAGAAAGTTGAAGGAAAGCTGCCGTTGCTGATTAACCTGCATGGTGGAGGGCCCCGTTGGTTTAACAATAATTTCCAACAGCAGCTTGTGATTGCGCAAGAGATTGGAATGAAGCGAGGTTTTGATTTGGCGGAGCTTGCCGGCAAGGAACTTATTGTGCTTGATCCAAACACTGCAGAACGCTGGAATCCGCATTCGCTTGATAGGATGCTTGATTATGTATTGGAAAACTTTCCGGAAATAGATAAGGATCGTGTGTACGTGATGGGCTACAGCGCGGGCGGTGGAGCTACTTGGAGATGGATCAACCAATCACCTGATCGTTTTGCCGCGGCAGCACCCTGTGGTTTTACGGGTGGTAGTGTTCAAGACGATGCTAAGAAGCTCGCGAAATTGCCGATTTGGGGGATGGCGGGCGGCGATGATGGGAAGAACGCAGCCGGTGTTGGAAAAATGGTTGAGCGATTGAGGCTGGCAGGGAATGTGAATGTAAAACATACTGAGTTTGAGGGAGCGGATCATCGCGAAGGGAACAAAGCAGTATTTGGCACACCGGAATTGGTGGATTGGATGCTGGGCTTTCAGCGATCGAGGACCACAGAGTAAAAACAAAAACAGAGGTTGGATTGTGTTGGGCGTAAAGAAGTCACGCCGGGCAGGAAAAAAGTCGGGCAACGCGTTCGATAAACAGCTTGCCAAGGTTACGAATGGAAATCCATTCAAAATGCAAGTCAGGTTCAACCAAACAACTCTGTGCGAGCCTCGCCACGGTTCGCCAGGGTGAATGGGCGACCACTCGCGCTCTTTTCTTCAAATGCGGGATCAATCCCGAGAGCCCAGGCAATGGTAGCGTTGAAATCGCTCACTTCCAGCACATCGTCTGCTGCCGATTGCCCATCTTTTGTCGTGGTGCCGTAGATCTGCCCTGCTTTGACCCCCGCACCCGCCAGCAGGCAAGTGAAACCGTCGGGGTGATGATCTCGTCCCTTGTTCGGATTCACACCAGGCTTGCGTCCAAATTCGGTGGAAACAACAACAAGTGTCGTCTCGAGGAGACCTTTCTGGCTCAGATGGGCAAGCAACGATGCCAGTCCTTTATCAAGTTTACTGGCGTTCGCGGGTAACTCTCCATAGATATTGTCATGGTAATCCCAGCCACCTAGCTCAACTTTAACATAGCGAACGCCGCGTTCAACCAGCCGCCCCGCCAACATGCAACTGCGACTGAATTCCTGCTTATCGTAAAGACGAACAATATTCGCATTTTCGTTTTCCAACTCAAAGGCATCAATGTCTTTCGACTTCATGAACCTGAGCGATCCCTGATAGGTATCGACATAGGCCTTGGTGTCCTTGGTACTGTAGCTCTGATCAAAACCTTCATTCAATGCATCCAAAATCCCCAAACGCTTCTCGAACTGGCCTTCCTGAACTGCGGAGTTTCGATTCACACAATCAATACCGGACCGGGTGTTCTTAACAGGCAAAGCAGCCCACTGCCCGGGAAAAAAGCCAGCTGTTCCAGCACTACCTTTCCCAATGCTGACAAAGTTCGGCAAGCTATCCATCTCGGTGGTTAGCTGCTTACTGACCCACGCACCAAGCTCAGGGTGCGTGACAGAAGAACGCGGGTCATAGCTGGTCAGCATCTTGTAAATTCCGGCAGGATGGGCACCCTGATTGGATTTCATGGAATTGATGACCAGAAGCTTGTCCATGTGTTTTGCAAGAGTAGGAAAATAGTGACTCACCCTGACACCGCCAACATTGCTGTTGATAATCTCCGAGTTGCCAAGCACCGCTGGATCCACTTCCATGTTGAAGCTGTCGAATTGACTCAATCCCCCTGACAGAAAGACATTGATCACCGACTTCGCTTTGGGTTCACGCGTCGCCGCGGAAGTCGAATTCAAGAATGGCAAGGACACACCAGCCATGCCAACGCTGTAGATAAATTTTCGCCGGTTCATCATGCTATCTTGTAAATCGAAACTCGTTGGAATTAAGCAAAGCCCAAATCAAGTCGTCAGCTTCATGGGAAGCCAACGCTTTCTCGGATTCTCTCGGTAAGCGTCCAAGAATCGCTTTCCAGAGAATCTCCATTCGTCCGTTGGGATCCTTCGCATCTTTTATCTTTTGATGAATGTAAACGCGTTTTTGCGTGGTTATCTCCTGTTCCAGTTGACCGTTCATCAGATACAGGATTTGCGGAATATTCGGTTCCTTATTTCCACCATCAATCAGTTCACGGTCTGACTTCCCAAGCAACATGGCGACTTCATGCGAACCGTCCGTATGACCGTAACAGGAGACTCGCCACAGCTCTTTCGGACCAGACTTGCCATTACGTTGCTTGGCTGCAACTTCCTCACGTCTTTGGAACGCGCCACGGCCCGGACCATTGACGGAATAACTGACAAAATCCTGAACGTCCATCGCCTGGGACTTCTCGTAGAAATTCGTAAAGCCATCCCACTGGAACTCAGTCGGCACGAACTGTTCAGGTTTCGCAGTCTTGAGACTGAGAAATGAGTCTACGATAGCTTCGGCTGAGAGCCTTCGTACGACAGGGCCATCGAATCCATAGCCAGAAGCATTTGGATCCAACGCAATCGCCTTGCTCTGGTAGGTCTTGCTGTTGAAAAGGACGCTCAGAAATCTTTGCAAGTCATAGCGGGAATCCTTCATGACTCCGATTAACTGCTCAGTAAGTTCTGGATGAGGCCCCATTTGATCCACGGACAAGTCCCCCAATGGGCCGACCAGTTCTGTCCCCATGACTTGGTGCCACAATCGATTCACGACGGATTTGGTGAATAAGGGATTATCGAATGAAACGATCCAATCGGCGAGGGATTCACGTGAGTTGATGGGAGGTCCAAAGTTCTTGCGTCCAAGGGCGTCAAGTCTGTCTTTGGTCAGCTTGTGATCCAACTCGGGCATCTCGCCGAAGAGAACCTCAGCTTTCACAACTTCAAAGGGCTTGCCATCATCGTACTGGTAATCGTGGGGCAGTCGCATGAATCCCGTGCCGTTGCCATGAATGGCGGCGTGCTTCACCCGCAGCGACTCACGATAGACAATCCACTCATCAAAACTCTTGTTTTTCAGGATCCTGCGATCACTAGCGTAGTCCTTTTCCAAGTCGGGGGTTGGATCAACACGCAAGTGAGTTCTCGACGTGAACGCAGCAAGTTTATAAAAGTCTTTCTGGGTCCACACATCAAAAGGGTGGTCATGGCATTGAGCGCATTCAATACTGAGCCCCAGAAAAGTTTTCACCGAGTTGGCAAGATGATCCAATGGCATCGCTTCACGTGCGTAGAAGCCAGTGGCTCCATTGCCCGGCTTGTACAAAGGGCCACTCGCGTTCACTAACTCGTGAACCATTTCGTCATAAGGCTTGTTTGTTCGAAGCGACTCCTTGATCCACTGCGCGTAGTTCCCCGGGTGGTGCAACTTGTCGCCAACGTATTTTACCCGGAGCAGATCGGCCCAATAATTGTACCAATGGCTCTGGTAACCCTTTGACCCGAGCAGCTCTTCAATCAATCTCGCACGCTTATTGAGCTTCTGGTCTTCGATGAACCCGTCCAATTCGTCGAGAGTAGGGATTCGACCGATCGCATCCAGATAGACACGTCGACAAAAAGTGTAGTCATCGATTTCCGGACGCCCGTCCTGACCAATCTGCTCAAGCCGATTCTCCACTACCTGGTCAAGCCGACTCGCGTGCTCTAGCACCGGCGCAGGTTGTGCAACTGCGAAACATGCGTTTGCTGTAAGCCCCAGCAGCAGAATGGCGATTCTTATCATGCCGTCTGTCGAGTCATTTTTCAGGAGTTGTCGGGAATACATCGAATTAGCAATTGTAGTCTGCAGTTTGATAGTCTGTGAGCTGCCGCCCAATGGGGTATTTAACGCAGGAACTCCGAAAACTCCCGAACTTTGCAAGCCGTGCAGGATAATGCCAGTGATTTCTGCCGCTTGTTGTATTCCCAAGCATGAAACACTAGGGACTATGCATCGGACTTCATGAAATGACGCCATTTCCGCAGCCATCGGATCAAGACATCAGAACGTGCACGTTGCCAGTGGGATTCCGAATTTCCCTTGTCTGGTTCGGCTTCCTTCCGGGGCAAGATCGAGCTCAGCCCGAGAATTGCTGTGCAAATGGTGATCAAGAACGAGGATCAATCTGGTTTTTCCAAAAGATCACAACCATTTTGTTCAAACCATCAAATTCTTGGACACTCTTGTAAGCATGATCTCGTTACGAAGCGTTCGAGCCAGACACACTAAGCGGCATGCCCCATCACCAGAATTGCCAACCCGTACCACAACGAGAGTCAAATTGCAGTAATGATCGCGTTGATCAAGCCCGGCTTGATGGGATGAGCTGCCGTTAAAACAAAAGGGGAAGCGTAGAAAGCCAGCAAAAACTACACCTGGTTAGCCGAGGGTTGATGCACAAGCACATCAATCAGCAACGCGAGCATGGCAAGGCCATCCTGCAGTTCCCCAAAGACAGCTACCAAGGCAGCGAAGACCACCACGGACAAAAACATCAAGCCAATCACGACGGTACAGGTATAGCTGACGAAGCCGGCATTTAGCGATGACTGAAAAGTGCCCACCCATTCTTTTGGCTTTCTTCTTGCTGTGTTGCCTACCCAAGGGAGCCGAGACGATCTGTCATCAGAAACGTCGAACCAGCCGATTACCGCGAGAACGAACAACCAACAGCGCCCCAGTGACGAGAGTCGTTGTCAATAGGTTAGCTGCGATCCAAGAAGGAAACTGGCTCAAGTCTTCCCCACGGACATGAGGACAGAGCAAGCCAAAGCAGAAAGTGATCGCAAACACCAAAATCAATCGTGGCATTGGATTACCCATGCCAAGCGTTGCCCAGATTGTTGAAATCGCAATCAACAAGAACGTAAAGCTCATCACAAAAGCACTCAGCAGACTCTCATATGCAATGGACAAAGATCCCCACTGAAAGGACCATTCCGCTCCGAATTCCTTGGCACGCACGGCATTGGCGAACGCCAGCACGCACCCCACGAAGGCGCTCAAACCAAACAAGTGTCGAATTGAAAACTGGAAAGCCTCTCTTCTGCTTTCTTGAATCTCATCGATATTTTTGGCCTCGGCTTTCCAGTAGCAATGAATGAACCAATGTGTGGCGATGGCACACAACGGAAAGAAGATGCACATCAACGTTATCAAACGGCGAAAATCTGTCGGGTACCCATTCGAGAGCAGTGCTGCTGCGAAAATGATTCCAGCAAGGCCCCCCAGCATACGCCAAAAAACACCAATCCGATGCAGGATCAACCAAAGTCCGAGCAACATGAGCAAGCCACAAACGACTGCTTGAACAAAGATCCCACCACGGTAATACCCATAGCGTTCCGAGGCCAGATTCACGAGCCATCGTGTCGCACACCCTAGTGCAATGCAGGTCACAACCAGGGCGATGATCCGCAACTTGGCTGACTGCACATTCTGCTTTGGTGGGACAGGATCATCACGGTCGTCGAGCAAGGGCTTCATCACGCTTGAATGAGTGTGCGCCGGCTCAAGTACTGGAGGCCAGCAGGGAGAGAAAACGAGTCGAAAAACAAGGCAAAAAGGACTCTTCACCACTCCTGCCCAAAACTCCTGATCACTACTTGAGCATACCACACCTGTCTGATCTGCTTTGAACGGAAACTTGGACAACTCCGTTTTTCTCAATCCTGACAGAATAGAGCACCTTTTCAAATTCCACGAAGAGTTTTTTTGCTGTGAGGAAAGTCGTGGTAGTGACGAACTTTTTTTCACTCAGAACATGAACTTCCCAAAGGTCGTCAGCGAAAACCCGATTTCAATGCTTGGCAGGGCGCCACCCATCAAATGGTCCAATGCACGTCACACACAACCATTTTGGAACCCCAAGTCACGCTCGAAACAGAGAACTCTTGAAGCTTTGGAAACTTGGAGAGGGACAAAGTCGCCGCCGCATGAGACACGTAAGTCCCGGAAAAGTTGAACTGCCATTATTCACGGAATTACAAAGCAGAAAACTGCGCGAGACTTATCCATTTAGGGACCTGCACAGGGCAGGGCATCTCAGCAGGCGTGTGACGCAAAAAATCAGATGGAAAAGTGTAGACTATTGTCATAGAAAGTACGGCAGGCTTTCAGAGCGTGGACTCGAGAGGCAACCTGTCATTACGGGGGCTAAGTCGTCGAGAATGAATTTGCAAATTTCAGCCCTGTCCCCAACTCGCCTGAAAGCGATACTTGTTATCTCGCTTGTTGGATGCGCCGTGAGTGTGTTTGGCCAGATGTGGGGCGATGACTCAAACCCACCGCTACGTCGTCCTGTCGGCAGAGAAGGCGTCCCACACTGGGAAACTCGCAGCGATTTGCCGTCTGAACGTTTCACCTTCGTGCGTCTGCGCTACCGGTCCACACAAAATCATTTTCGCACCCATTGGAGCGGGGATTATCCGGATGCCGATCTCAACTTCTCTTATCGCCTTCAGCAACTGACTTCATTGGAGGTCGCCCCAGATGGGCTCGTGCTCGATATTACCGATGCACGACTTTTGGACTATCCGTTTGCCTTCATGAGTTCGCCAGGAAAGATGTATCTGGATTCCGCCGAAGCAGAAAGCCTGCGTCGCTACCTCGACAATGGCGGATTTCTAATGGTGGATGATTTCTGGGGGCGGGAGTATCTCGAAAACGTCACGGCTGAACTGTCCAAGGTTCTGCCGGGTGTCACTCCGGTGGACCTGCCATTGTCACATCCTATTTTCCACCTGGTTTACGATTTGCAGGAAAAGCCGCAGGTACCAAGCATCAATGCCTGGAACCAGGGCCTCAACATCGAACCATGGCATGGCGATATGTCTGACCCCAAACCTCACTTTCTCGCCTATCACGACGAGAATGGAAGAATCCTAATTCTGTTATGCCACAACAATGATCTGGCAGACGGTTGGGAACGGGAAGGCGAGAACAAAGCCTACTACCAGCAGTTTTCTGTACGCTGGTCTTACCCCATAGGATTCAATATTGTTGTTTACGCGATGACCCACTAGATGTTGCCCCCCCCTGTGCACCACTTCAAAAACGGATCTGGTCAGTGTTGAGGAGGTCAGTGTTGAGGAGGTCAGTGTTGATCTTGTCAGGGCGGATTTGCGAACTTGGCAACTCACGGCCAAGATAATTACCAAGTAAATTGTCCGTGTATTTTTGAAGCAGCGCACGCGTCCGCGTTGAAGTGCCAGTATCAAATCCAGTTACTTTGCTGCTTACTTTGCCGCTTCCAAGGGTTCCCATTTGATATTTTTCGGTTGCTTGTTTGAGTCCACACGAGTTGAATGCAACATTTGAATTTTCCACTCGCCATCCACTTGGACCATGACCGCACTCTCAAGCCAAACGAGAATCTTCAACTCTGTCGCTCGCTGAATTTCTGCCTTGTTCCAGTAGCTCACCCAAGCCATATCACCGATCTGTCGAGCGCGAATCTGTTTGAAGAAGTTCTTACGCTGATTTGGTTTCCCGTTGGCCTTCACCACAGCGACAAGTTTCTGCATGGTCCAATCTTCTCCATGCTCAAGTAATTGAAAGTCTTCTGTAGAAGTTTCGTGCATGGCTTTGCCATCTTGCCTGGACATCGCGTCAAACAACTCCTTGACTGGTTCAAAAGCTGGATGATCTACAGCCTCTGCTACACCAACCGAGCATAAAGACACAGCAAGAAAAAATCCGATTCGAAAACTCTTGGGCACAGCGTCGTTTCCTTTTCTAAATTCCGTCTGGAGTGCTTGGATAAATCGAGCACAGGCTCCGCAGTCTACTTGAACAGCCATGCTGGAACAAACAGGTCTTACAGGACTAAGCCTCGCTGATTCAGCTTGCCTTTAGTATTTGCTGAGTTGTTGCTTTCGGCTTTCGCTGCTATGTGAAGCACCGATTGCATCAGTCGCCCCACCTACCACGCAAGGCTTATCTCCTAGAACGCAATGCTTTGGTCACCATTGGGCTTCTCGTTCGTGACGCTTTGGTAAAACCGACCGTTCGCTGTCAGTTCGCCATCACCATCGAAGAGGGCAGAAGAAGTACCGTTGGGGTCATCGATTTCGAACGAAAACCACGCATAACCCGCGATCCAATTCTGACGCTCCATCCAAGGCAAGACATCCTTCATGAATGCGAGGACATCCTCGCGTTTGATCGAATTCTGCTGGGGTGTTTTGGCACCCCAGTCTGCGAGAGCAAACTCGGTGATCAACAATGGTCGCTCCCCGTAAGCCTTGTAGATTTCAACCATACGCTGCTTGAATGCAGTCGGACTCGGACCTCCGTACCAATGCACGCCTATATAATCCATCCGGTAACCACGTTCGTCAGCGACCTTGATGAAGTCACGCATCCAGGTTCCTCTCACGCCTTGCGTGCTGTCATCAACATCGCTCAGAGGATTGGCGCACGCCGGACTGCAAAGCGGGACATTCAGCGTCTCCAACATCGGCCAATATTTCAAAGCCTCTGTATAAGGCATGTTCGCCTGCTCTGGTTTATCGGGTTCATTGAAACCCAACACCCAACGGACGTCTCCTGACTTGATCTTTGGAACCACTTGAGCATTCAAACTCGCTTGAAGATTTTTTTGTCCCCAAGCTCCCCAAACCATCGGCATGAAAGCGATCTCGGCTGGTTGTTGCTCGATCCGCTCCATGCCCCAGGAATAATTCCAATACGGTTGAACGGCTTCGGTTCTTGGGACATTCTGCTTCCATGAACCTGCCTTGCCTTTTTCGCGAAGGGTAAAACAAATCCCCTTCTTACCGGGCAGTCTTAGCGACTTTTTTAGCGGATCGGTATCCAGACGAATCTCTGCTTGCGATCCCGGCGCCAGTTTTCCAATCTGGTCGCGTGCCGCAGCAGCTGGCTGCCACCACCATCCCTTTTGGTCCCAACATTGCCCAAAGTTGTAGTCGGCAAGCAGGGTGTAGTAGGCAGCTAGAGCACCATCAGTATCGCCTTTTTTTCGAAGTGCCTCTCCTTTAAGAAAAAGGACTGTCGCTAATTCGTTGAGGTTCGCGAACCCTTTGGCTTCATCCGCAGATGGAAGCTTGCTCAGCCCATCGTTGGCCTTTTTCGCGTTGGCTCCCCAAGTCCGGTTCGCACGATTGGCAAGCCTTTCAACGGCGTCCCAGTCTTTAGCATCAAGGGCATCCCAAGCCTTGCTGGTAACCTGCCAAGCTTCTTCGGCCGAGGCTGGAACGAGAAGTGCTGGAACAACGAGAAGGGCAGGAACAAGGATGATGTGAAAGAGGAAGGGTCTGATCATGGTGAATACTGATTTGAAAAAATTTTTTTATGTTTCGGTGCCGAAGTCCTGAAACGGTTCCATGCCACGTGCAGTGACAACGCAAAAATTCACGCACAAAAAACCGCAGCCAGGCTTTGTGTTAGCCACTAACAAATGCCATCCGAAAGAAGAACGCTTGACCCCCATTTTTGTACCCTTCTTTTACTGACCTGATGCCTGCCATGGAACTCGAACTTTCAACACGACACAGCAAGACAACAAATACCTCCCCCCCGATATTACGGGAAACGTCATGACAGGAGCCGTCGATCGTGGCGAACGTGATGATGATTGATTTCTGCACCAGATAAAATTTGACATCACTTAACAGCAAGTTCTGTTCGCTAACCTCATGCCTGGGGAACTTCCCCACACACAGCACGACAAGCCTTGCGAAATCGTATTAAGAACAGGGATTACCGTGTTAGTATACGACAGCGCACTTGCTGACGAACCATTCCACAACCCGCTACATGCACGGGATGGGGTGGGCAATGAACTGAAGCTGTTGACGGACACGAGAGTTATTCTGCTGAGACATCCGACGGTTGTCCAAGGTGAAGTGAGTCCAACGAGGACTCCGGATCCTTTGTATTCGGTTGATGGATGGTAAATTTTACAACACCCCTATGGATCATTCCGAGCAAATTGGATCAATGTGAGCAAAACGTTGTTCGAATTGCCAGTGGTTGCCCAACAGAAACCGAGCACTGCGTACCTGACAATTGATATTGCCGCTCTTGAAAACCCAGCACTTACCGCTAGAGAGATCATCTATTTCATTCATTGTGTTTGACGGAAGTCGTGCCCATCTGGCCGCGCGGGTTGCCTCAAAATCCCCGCGGCGAAAGCCTGGATTGCGATACTTGAACCAAACGGTTCTCACGCAATTTACGGTGGTTCCTTCCAGAATCGCAAACTTCGCAGGTGTTGACCAAGAATCTTCCAAAAGTGATACTATCAGGCACCGCGGGGGTGTCCTCTTTGGGCTGAGAGTTTTGGACAGCAGGATTCAAAACAACCCTTCGAACCTGATACGGGTCATACCGACGAAGGGAGCGAGACGGCAGCCTAAATTTTCTTTCGGGCTTAGCCGTTTTCTCTTCTCCGAGTCTTCACCGATTGCAACTTAAAGGGAAGAAATGAATTCTCCAAAAATGCCAGTGTTGAACGATTTGAACAACACTCATCAACGCGGTGATTTTCCGGGGCAGGTAATGGAGGATGTGGATAACGCGGAAGAAGTTCGAGCGATTGAGGAAGATCCGACACTCTTTCCTAATTCGACACGTATCTACGTTGAAGGCGAGATTCACGAACATCTGAAAGTCCCGATGCGTGAAATCCGCCTCTCCGACACTGAGCATCCCGATGGAGAGGTTGAAAAGAACGCACCTGTACGAGTCTACGACTGTTCGGGACCGTGGGGAGACCCCAAATTCAAAGGTGATGTAACCGAAGGACTACCCGCGCTGAGAAGCAAATGGATTCTGGATCGGGCTGATGTCGAAGAACACACGGGTCGTCAGGTCAAGCCAGAAGACAACGGTTATCTCTCGGAAGCACATTCAGAAAAATACAACCAGCTAAAAAAGTCAAAGAACCGACTCAAGGAATACCCCGGCTTGAAACGCAAGCCGTTGCGAGCCAAAGGTAGTACCGATGACAACGCTGATTGGCATCCTGTTACACAGAAGTGGTATGCCGATCAGGGCATCATCACGCCAGAGATGGAATACGTAGCTATTCGCGAAAACCTCGGGCGTAAAGAAGAGTTCGAGACGATTGCTGACAAGTACCCCAATCTTCGAGATCTACCGCCAGAAGCTTCCGAACGAATTCGACAGCTATGCTCTACGCCCGAAGGCTACGAAATGCCGCGGCCCTCCGAGATAGAACCCAACTCGCAGGTACCCCGCAATCAAATCAACCATCAGCACCCCGGACAATCCTGGGGAGCGATGACGCCAGCTTTCATTACCCCTGAGTATGTGCGTTCCGAGGTTGCCCGGGGTCGCGCGATCATACCAGCCAATGTCAACCATCCAGAAAATGAGCCGATGATCATCGGCCGGAACTTCCTGGTAAAGATTAACGCCAACATCGGTAACTCCGCCGTCACTTCGACCATCGACGAGGAAGTCGAGAAGATGCGTTGGGCGACAAAGTGGGGTGCTGACACGGTCATGGATCTTTCAACGGGAAAGAATATCCATGCGACACGCGAATGGATCATCCGCAACAGCCCGGTTCCAATTGGAACCGTTCCCATCTACCAAGCCCTCGAAAAAACGGGGGGAAGCATTGAGGCTTTAACGTGGGAACTGTTCCGCGACACGTTGATCGAGCAGGCTGAACAGGGTGTCGATTACTTCACCATTCACGCAGCAGTGCTCAAAGCATTTGTGCCGCACACCGCCAAGCGGATGACTGGAATTGTTTCCCGAGGTGGTTCCATCCTGGCAAAGTGGTGTATTCACCATGAAAAAGAAAATTTTCTGTATGAGCACTGGGACGAGATTTGCGACATCTGCGCTGCCTACGATGTTAGTTTTTCGATCGGCGACGGTTTACGCCCTGGCTCGATCGCCGACGCGAACGACTACGCACAGTTGGCTGAACTGGAAGTGCAGGGCGAGCTGACCAAGCGTGCTTGGGCCAAAGGGTGCCAAGTGATGAACGAGGGGCCCGGCCATGTGCCCATGCACCTGATTCAAGAGAACATGCAAAAGCAGATCGAGTGGTGCCACGAAGCACCCTTCTACACACTTGGTCCACTGACAACCGACATCGCCCCGGGTTACGACCACTTCACTTCGGGGATCGGAGCTGCACAGATTGGCTGGTACGGCTGCGCGATGCTTTGCTATGTCACTCCCAAGGAGCATTTGGGACTACCCGACAAAAATGATGTTCGCGAGGGTGTGGTGACCTATAAGATCGCAGCCCATGCAGCTGATCTTGCAAAAGGACATCCAGCGGCTCAGATCCGCGACAATGCACTTTCCAAGGCTCGTTTTGAGTTTCGTTGGCGAGACCAGTTTGCGCTCGGTCTCGACCCCGCCCGTGCGATTGAGTATCACGATGAAACCTTGCCCGCTGAGGGTGCCAAAACGGCTCACTTCTGCTCGATGTGCGGTCCAACATTTTGCTCAATGAAGATCACAGCAGACGTGCGAAAATATGCCGAGGAACAGAAGGCGGGAGAACAAGGTACAGGCAATCAAAAATCAAGCCACTCCAGTCAGTAGATCTACTGTGGCGGATTTTTTACTCTTCCCAACCGAGGATTTTACGAACCCAGTCGCTGAAAACATTTGCACAGAGGGCCATCCAATCCACATGCCCTTCACTTCACCTTGCGATACAGGAAGGTGTCAGACGTGAGCAGTGAAGCGAGCAATGCTTTCATGCTGCCATCATTGTCTAAATAAGCCTTATAGGCATCCTGAAGAACTGGGGTGTCGTTGATGGTCTCGTTACGTCCCATCCAATAACGGAATGCATGGCGGACGAACACCTGCTTCACGCGTTCGCTGCGGGCGAGCTTGTCAATCAACTCCAGAGCATTGTCGACTGGCCCATCCAAACCGGCATCGCCGCTGTCGGTGATTTCACCTGTCGCATCGACCGGTTTGCCAAGCTCCGTGGTTCGGAAAAGCCCGGCATGGTTAAACATCTCGAAAGGCAACCCGAGCGGATCCATTTTCCAGTGGCACTTCCAACATGCTTGCTCACGCGTTACTCGCATGCGATGCCGCAGTGTCTCCTTGGGCTCATCCGGCAACATCGCATCGACCGCAATCGGTACTTCAGCGATGGCACCGCCCAGCAGACGCTCGCGGATCCACCTGCCGCGCAGAATGGCGTGATTGTCCATGGCATCCGAATGAGCGACCAACCAGATAGGGTGAGTTAGAATTCCCTTCCGCTCGTTCGCGGGAAGAGTCGTGAGTCGACGTGCGGTCATGCCGTCGGCGTTTCCCTTACGGTCTGAGATTTCCGCGAAAGGTTGAACCCGTACATGAACAGTCTGAGCGGTGGTTGGAGTGGGTGTCTCGGTGGGTGTCTCGGTGGATATCTCAGTAGGTGTCTCGGTGGGTTCTGTTTTGTTTTCTACGGCGACGGCAGTGCTTGCGGCAAGAAATTGAACGGCATCGGCAAGCACTAAACCACCGCCGCCGCTGCCGGAAATCACAACCGCGTCCCAAGGGTCGGACGGGAACTCGAAAAAACCCAACGATTGAAAATAGCCGTCCGACCCGCGTTTATTGAAACTACCCGGATTCAGTCTTTGGTCGATGCGAAAGGAGTCCTCGCCATCCTTATGGCGAACGGTCACTAAGGCTTTGGGGGCCCGGTTGGAGTGTGGTGCGATTGTCATGCGTACTTCGTACTTGCCCCGCTTGGGGAACGTCACGGGATAAACCACTTTACTGCTGGCGGTGCGTGTAAAGAGATACTCCGTGCAATCGGTAACGTCTGCATCCCCAACTATTATGGTAGCCTGTGCAATTATGGTAGCCTGTGCAATGCCATTGACCCCAAGGCAAACGAAAGCGGCCTGCCCCAATTTTTTCAACAAGACACGCAAAGAAATCTGATTACAAATGTTTCTTCGAATTTCCACCGTCGCCATTCTTGCTCTGGGTTTTACCAGTGTTGAAACTGCGTTCGGCATGGAACAGGAGGCTTCGGTTCGCCGGTTTGTGAAGTCCCATTGCATTGGTTGCCATGGAGAGGAGATGCAAGAAGGGAAGGTGGCTTTGCACAAGGCTCCATTTGATTTCACAAAGGGCGAGACGTCGGCTCTTTGGCTTAAAGTTCTCGAGCAACTGAAGACCGGAGACATGCCGCCACCGGATGAAAAAAATCAGCCGATCGAGTCAGAACGCAACTCGGTCATCGAGTGGATCGATCGCCAACTACTGACTGCCGGTTCGGGCGAGGCTTACCGCAAAAAGCTGCTCGCGCCCGAATATGGCAACTGGGTGGATCACGAAAAGCTGTTCTCCGGCGAGATCCAAACGCTGCCTTTCTCACCGTCACGACTATGGCGATTCAGATCAGAAATTTTCGCCTACAAAAACTTTGGGAAAGCAAAAAGCCCTTTTACCTATATCACCTCGGAGCGTGGGATTCGTGACTACGCGGCAATGTCGTTAGCGGATCAGAGCACGGTGCAGATGACGATCATCGTGGCTGATGCGTTCCTGGCAGAGAGGGAAAAGCGTGGTGACTTCAAGGATTTCGCAAATGACAAGCCGATACCGGGCGAAGATACGCTTCAAGGGGTGATTCGACGCGAGTTTCTCCGGGTGATTGGGCGTTACCCAACGCCGGACGAACAAAACAAGTATCTTACGTTTCTCAAACAGAGCATCACGATGGGGGGCAATCTTGATGGACTGCGAACGACCATCAAAGCGATGTTCCTGAGCGCACCGTCGATCTATCGGATGGAATTCGGACTGGGCGAGGCGGATGAGCACGGACGCCGACATTTGTCCTCAGACGAGTTAGCGCATGCCTTAGCATTTGCATTGACTGATAAAGCACCGGATCAAAACAAGTTCATTCGCGAGGCGTTGCAACACGATCAATTGAAGACGAAGCAGGATGTGGCTCGTCTTGTACAGCAACTGCTTGACGAACAACTCACAACGGGGAACTGGGATCGAAAGGATTTATCGCGGATCATGCGGTTTTTCGACGAGTTCTTCGGCTTTCACCGCGCCGGAGCCGTTTTCAAGGATAACGATCGGAAGCGAGCAGAGCGTATTCCGCAGTGGAATACGGATATGCTGATCCATGACGCCCGCATGTTGATCGAGCATGTTTTGAAGAAGGACCAGAACGTCATTGCCGAGTTGTTGACCACGAATGAGTATTTTATCGCACACCCCGGCAACAACGAATATGCTCGAGAGCGTTACGAAGAGAGGATCGCCGAAGTCATGGGTTCAGGCTATGTCGAAGCACAGATTGAAATCCGCCGCGGGCAAATCTCGCGGGATTTCAACTTTGTCGATATGCCAGAGAAAGCAGAGAATGCATTAAAGTCTGCAAGGAAAGACGCAGAGAAGACGGTCGCGAAATACAAGACAGCACTGGACAAAGGAATGCATCCATTCCCGAGCTATCCGTTTACGCGGAAGTCACGCGGCATTGGCGATTTACTCTACATTGAGCCTTACAATTTGCCGACCAACAATCGGATTCAAGAGCAGAAGTGGGATTGGCCGCTCGAACAACCCTTGCAAATGCCAAAAGACCAACGCGCAGGTCTGTTGACACACCCGGCTTGGCTGGCGGCGTATTCGCTGAATGAAGATAACGATCCGATTCATCGTGGCATTTGGGTTTACGAGCGGTTGCTGGCCGGTGTACTCGGCGATGTGCCACCAGATGTCGACGCGGTGGTCCCGACCGATCCACACAAAACACTCAAAGAACGAATGCAGCCGCTGCGAGCAGAGCGTTGTTGGAAGTGTCATCGCAAGATCAATCCCCTGGGTGAGCCCTTTGAAATGTTCGATGACTGGGGCCGTTATCGAAAGGACCACTATTTCGACGAGGATGGCAAGATTTATGCAAGACGCGATGGGGAGTTCGACCGCAAACTGAAACAGGGTGAACTTTCAACCCGCGAAGCCGATGCGTCGGGCAGTATTGACTTCTCAGGGGATCCCAAGGTCGATGGCGATGTCAAAAACGCGGTCGAAATGATGCACCGCCTCGGACACTCGGACCGCGCACGTCAGTCGTTCATCCGGTACTTGTTTCGCTATTTGATGGGGCGAAATGAAATGCTTAGTGATTCAAAAACATTGATTGAAGCTGAACAGGCTTACCTGAAGAAAGGCGGAAGTTTCAAATCACTGGTCGTCTCTCTCTTGAGCTCAGATTCGTTTCTGTACCGGCGTTAGTTGTACCGCCGTTAGTATCGAATACGCACACCTATACCAACTTACATCAGTCCCAAAACATACAAAAAGAAACAACCCATGCTGTATTCAAGACGAAAAGTCATGAAAGACCTCTCCCTTGGTGGATTGTCTCTCGGCATGGCTTCCTGTTTGCGGTCGATTCAGGCACACGCGGCCGGGAAAGAAGACGCTCTGCCCAAGCGGTTTGTATTCGTGGTGAAGTCGTCTGGAATCGACAAGTTCAATCTCGTCCCTGAGGGTCTGGAGAATCACTTCATCAATCCGGACGACGGCAAGAAACTCGGCAATCGAGGACGACGTGAGGGACCGCTCGTGGACGTCTCGCTGACCGACCGGCGACTCCCCGAAAAGCTGAAGATACTGGATCCATTCAAGAATCGTCTGACGATCATTCAAAGCCTGTCAGGTGTTGGCTTTCGAGGAAATCACACCAAGGGGTTCGGGACGCTTTCACTGCACGATTCGGAGAATGTAGCTGTGGCGCCAACGCTGGATTGCCTGCTCGGGCTCCATCTCTCGGCAGGCCCTTATCCCATGTACGGGATGGCGATGAACGGACGTTTGCTTGAACCCGGATGGAAGCCAGAAGACAGCTACTGTTATCCCAACCTTTCAGCCTACGGTCCCGCGAAACCGGTTGCCTTTCAAGGGTCGCCGCGCAAAGCATTTCTTGAACTCTTCGGTGCTGCCGTCGCAAGTCCTGAGCAACTCGAAAAGAAACTCGCGCTCAATGGCAAACTGATGGACTTCCTGACTGAAGACGCCCGGCGTGTTGAGAAGCAACTCTCTGGAGATGAAAAAGAACGTTTCGCGCTCTACATGAATTCATTCGAGTCACTGAGAAGCATCGACGAGAAGAAAGCCGCGCTCACGGGCCGCATTCGGGAGCATGCTCCCGAATTGACCGATCGCTTCGATTCCTTAGCTCCCTCTGCACGCATCGAATCCCACTTCGAAATCGCCACCGCGGCTCTGATCGCCGGCCTGACGAATGTCATCACCTTGCGTCCGGACACCCTGGGTGTGAAGTACACAGAACTCGGGCTCTCCAATTCCGTCCACGCCCTTGGTCACTTGCAGGAGAATACTGCCTCCAATGGATGGACGGGACATCAGGCGCGAATGGAAATCGAAAAACTGCAGCTCAAACAGATTGCAAATATGGCACAAAAGTTTGACAGCATCCCGGAAGGAAACGGAACCATGCTCGACAACACCATGATCGTTTACCTGTCCTGCTCATCCGGTGATCACCACTGCGCAGGGCACGACTGGCCGTTCGTCTTGCTCGGTGGGATGGGAGGCAAACTAGCTGCGGGACGCTATCTTGAGTACCCCAAGTATGGTGACCAAGGTCACCGCACTGTAAGCAGTTTGTATCTCTCACTCATGCACGCGGCCGGCATGCAAATTCCGGACACATTTGGGCAACCGGACTCCAATCTGAAACTTCTTGATCTTACCGGCCCCCTTGAGCAATTAATGGCATGAACCTGCCGTGGGCTTTGCGTCGGCTTGATAACGGGCCAATGACATCCAGCACGCGTTTTATTCCCTGTCATCATGGCTGACACAAGCCGTGCCGCAGAGGTCTATTTGCTGAGCCTTTGAGTAGATTGAGAATGCCTGATGAACTCCACCTTATCTAGATAAAGAACCTGCCCTCTGGAACCTACATCCAGTTCAAGACGCACATCCATTTCAGTTTCCGTATTGTGCGTATAAAGCTGCGTGTAAGTACGTGGTTCTTTACCGACCTCAATCCACGCATGTTCAGTTTGGCGGCTGTCGTAGAGCGTGTCCCCCGTATTGGCATTCTTGAGCATTAGCTTGATCTGACCGTTACCGTCGTCACTCGCTGCAATGAAACTTATCAAATAGGTTTGCCCTTTGATCAGGTGCAGCAAAGTTCTGGCGGGAGCCCCCATGTACTCGTTTTTTCCTTTGTACGTCTGCAAGTACAACTGTCCTTGCACGCCATCAGGAATGGTCAGCTTCAACATACTGGAACCACTAAACGCTTGCGTACCATGAATGAATTCACGTTTGATCTTATCCGAGGTTAAACCCCATGCATGATCTGGCGAAAAGAATTCACCATTGATTACTTGAGAAATGGCGGGCAGCACGGTTGGTCTTGCACCGGTAAGCTTGTCCAACACGGTCTGGTTCCAGCCCAGTTCAGAATCGAATATCCCGAATGACCTCTGGTTATTCTGTATTCCTGTGTACCACATGTTACCCAGCTTGTAAGTCCTAAAATTGGACATGTGGTAATCCAGCCACTGTGACAATTCCTGCTCTGAACGCTGCGTAAACTGCCAACATCCCCACTCGGTCGTGATGATCGGAATATTGACTCCGATCCTGTCTCTCCATTTCGCCGCATTGGTTATTTCGGTCAAGATGGGAGACTTCCAGTCTTTGCCTTTGAGAGACTGTGTCCACATGGCAAAGTTTAAACCATCTTTATGTTTAGGACTATAAAAATGGATGGCGACACCAGTGTTGGCGTCCTCATAGAATCCCTTTCCATCATCAAAGGTATAAGTCAGGTATTTGTCAGTAACATAGGGGTCCAGAAACTCTGCATCGTTCAAACCAGGAGAGCCAATCAAGATGGGGCGATCGGGATCGACATCTCGGATTGCTTGCACGGCGGCGTTGTACAACGGCATTACTTTCTCAGCGCCGTTCGTCTTCATGAACCCGATTCCTTGAGGCTCGTTGAGTATTTCGAACACAAGATCATTCGGAAACTCTTTCCATGCCTCGGCCAATGCTCTCCACTTATCTGCTATTTGCTGCTCGCCCAATTTTGGATTTCCAGCCCACACAGGTGATCCCCACATGCAGACGACGATGGCCAACTCATTCGACAATGCATCCTTGATCTGTTTTTGGGTAGACTCGTAATTCGCGTTGAACGGGATCATTACCCGGACCGAATCGAACGCGGCATCGGCCACCGCCTGGAAGTGAGCGTAATCATGCTGAATCTTCGGCCATACTCCCGCGTCCGGATGTGCGGTGTCGATGTTAATACCCTTGGCCAGCTTTTTGAAAACCGGTGCATTGACACGCGATCTCCCCACTGAAAACTCATTTGAGATTCCGGGCGTTGACGCACACAAGAATACAGCGATAGCTGCGAGACACTTTTTCATGATTTCGTGAACCTTCCTCTCGTTTCATTTGGCTGCGATCGCCTCTGATCTATCACGATAATAGCAGTTGTCGAATGTGAGGGTGGACGTCCTTAGTCTGGTGGATGCCAAACCTGCCGCTGTTAGCGTCAAAGATCAAAATCCACGATCTGATGCCGCCAGCATGATCATTTCCACGAGATTCCAAGCCAGCGATGCTCACTTTGCATCGCAGGAGGATCTCCTTATCACCGGGGAAAGAACATTGCCCTTTTAGCTATAGCCGTCGTCGCTGCACCGATACCTTTGGGGCAAGCACTCGGAAACGTTTCTCCGAGCGGTGTGTATGCCCCGAGTCCACTTAACGAAATCCCCAATTAAAGATATTCTGAAGCTGGAAGGGGCGTGATCATGCAAACCTGATTTGGAGAAGCAATCGTGCTAACAATTACCCAGACGTTTTATCTGGTGACAATTTTTGTTAGTGCAGTCGCCGGTGGGTTTCTGCCGCTTGCCAAACCAAATGCCGTCAAAAGCTCAAATGGCTTTCCCCGGGGAGAGGCTTTTGCGGCCGGTGTTTTTCTGGCGCTCTCACTGTTAATGATGCTGCCGTCCGCATTTTCTGTCTTCCGTCAAGCATTGCCAGACGTCGAGTACCCAGTTTCCTCAATCATAGCCGTTTCAGCCTTCTTGATCCTTTTGGCGATTGAACACCAGACAGGACAAGTAGTGCAAGAACGGGACGCGAAACCGGCGTCGCCAGAGTCAGATTTGGCACCGGCAATCATTCCATTGTTGCTGACTGGAATGATCGCAGCTCCCTCTTTTTTCCTCGGGATAGCGTTGGGCGTCAGCGATGGAACACAGGCAGAACTGATTTTCATCGCGATCATCCTGCATAAAGGAACCGCTGGTTTTGCTTTAGCAATGAACATGGTTCGCAGTACGCTAACACCAAGACAAGCCGCGTTCTTGCTCTTGGCATTCGCCAGCATGACTCCTGCTGGCTTGGTGTTGGGGGGAGTTGCCAAGGACTTGCAGCCAGATTGGTTGCCTATTTTCAAGGCGTGCGTGCTGTCGCTCGGGGCAGGCACCTTTCTTTATATGGGGACACTCCATGAATTGAAACATGCGCCGATGATTCAGTACTGCAAGAATCCACATTGCTTTCTAATCATGGTCAGCGGTTTCACTGTCACAGCACTGGTACGCTGGATTATGGGCGAAGCTCACCATATGTAAGCAGACGGGATAACGGTTTCAAGCAACGCAGTCTTGGTGAAATCGCTTATCTTCGGAAGGACCGGCCTGACCAAAGTTTCAGTCATGTGAACCAGCCTGCCAACCGCAACACAGGGAGAGCCGACACCCCGCGCGACTCGAGGTACATTCCCTCCTGCAGCACTTTTTCTTACATTTCAGGGTGTGCTAAGATAGCGGGTTGTTTGGCTCCCAGTCCAACTCGTTTTGTTTCAGCAAATTGGAACTCCCCTTCATCTCTCCAAAACGTGTTTTAGATACAAAACACTCCTTCAGACTCATTTAGGTGCATGACTCATGGCTGCTTCGACGTCAATTCTTGCGGACAAACTGCACGAGTACCCGCAACAAGACGTGATCGACGGTACTAACGGAGCACCGGCTTCGATTCTCGATGACTGCCTTAACAATCAAGACGGCGTGCTGCAATTGCTTCACCGCTACGCGGGCCGAACGTTTTGCACGCCAGGTAAACGCCTTCGCCTTAACGAGCAGTCGTACTATCCGGATTACATGAACGGCACCGGGCTTGATGAACTCTGGATGTGCTGCACCGTTCCCATCGTGACGGGCGTCATCGATACTCGCACGAATAAGGCTCCGTTCCGCGAGGGCGAATCGCACGTTCTGACTCCAAACGGGCAAGTCATCTCGCTGCAGGATTTGATTGCGGCCAATCCGGAAGCTGTCATGGGTGAGAAGGTTACAGCCTTCGCAAAATCACTGTTCGGAGAGCCCACGTGGCCAATCGTATCAAAAAAGTTCGACAACCTGAATCCAATCCCGCATCATCTTCATTGGTCAAAGTGGGAAGTCTACGACATCAACTCCTTCGACAATCCCGGCGTCAGCCCTTCGCACTACCACACCACGGCAATGGGGCTGTATCCGTTTGTGACAAAGGAACAGTTTCATGCCTGCATGAAACGTTTCGGAAAGGATGACTACAACGGGGTTCGGCATCTGTCACCGCATGTGATGATGCAACTTGATAATGGATTCGTAATGCCCAACGGTGTGCTGCACTCGCCAACGGACCTTTGCACCCATGAACTGCATGTCACCATGGATGAACACTTCCTGGCTGAGGACCTAACACTTGACGGACGCATCGGAGCAGCGGATGCTTTTTATGCATGCCGTGAAGAGGACTATCCCAAGGCCCATCATGAAGACTGGGATTACTTGGCTGAAAAGTTCGACTTCAATGCGAATCAGGATCCCAATTTTGTTTGGGAGAATTCACGTCCAGCAATCACCGCCGAAGAATTCACCGACCAGGACGTGGACGCAAAATGGATCGTTTACGGTGAGGTACTCGGTGAGCAGAATTGCTCGATCCTTCGGCTCACAGTCCAACCCGGTGCCAAGACTAATTTTTTCCCAGAGAGCCCTGCGCTGTTTCACACCAATGGCGGAACCGGTCGTATTGGAAAGCTCAAAGTGCGATATCACCAAGATATGATCCTTGGCGAAATCTATCCCGAGATTGGATTCATCACTCAGGCGGCACTTGCAAACGGCGGTGTCGAAATCGAGAACACAGGAACGGAACCGCTCGTGCTGACCTTTGACTTCCCACAGAACGCGCATTCACAAATACCTGGCGTTGCCGCTGTCAAGTGATTGCCGTGAGATGGTCGCCCGATGCCGTGAGCCCAGCATGCAACTGCCTCATCGATCTTGTTGATCGAGGCAGTTTGGACTTAACAAGCAATGGAACCTGGTATCAGGCTGCAATCGATTTTCGGTATACGAATTGATGTTCGTCACGCAACCAGCAGTGGATACTCCTGAATCATGACGGTCTTAGCACTCCGTCCACGGAACGCTCGGATGCTGAACTCGGGCCGCCAGACGTTTTTTATTGTGAACTGTTTCCGCAGCGTGATGCCATCTGTCTTCCCCCGCCAAACTCTCTCGGCGCCCTCACAACGCAATTTACTTGACAGCGACTTCTCGTTTATGGGAGTGAGGTCGCTCCTTTCGCCCTGCACACTATCTGCCAGAGCCAACCAACGAATCCACGCAACTCCGTCGTGACCTGGCTTGCCTGTGCTCCTCTCGGCAAACGCAAGGATTTCTCAAATCACGCCGAAACAGGTTGATTCGTGGAGGCTCTAAACACACCACTTCCCAAGGTAAAAGAGAGCCCGGAATCACGCAAATGAGTCTGTACCTCGGACTCCAATGCGTGGAACCGCATGAAGCCTGAACCCGAATTCTGCTTGATGGCCATCGTCTTCCTGGAATACTTTAAGCTTCACCAACATTGAATGATTGGAGGCGTTTTTTCCATCTTCACCGGTGTGTGACAATGCCGAAACAAACAGTTCGCAACACCAGTGTAGAGTCGATAAGCCACAAACTGCCGCAAGCCCCACGCCATGTCTAAATGTAAGGAAAGAAATGGGTCGGTACGGGGCCTGAAAAACGCATTGGAAACGTCAAAAACCAAAAATCAAAATGCAATTGAATGTCAGATGAATCAAGCTACCGGGTTGCCACAGAATTTTCGGGGAAGCTCGCAAAGCCACCGTGGGGCTACCGACAATGGATGCTCACAGGGAACCCCGCAATTTTCTTCGACCATCTTGCGAATCGGTTCGGCGACTTTGTCCATTACCGTGGATTATTCAACTTTTACCTGATTAATCACCCAGATCTGATTAAGAACGTTCTTCAGCAGACCAATAAAAACTTCGACAAGAACACTCCGATCTATCGTCGATTTGCCAATGCCTTCGGCAATGGCCTAGTAGTCTCCGAAGACAACCGATGGCGTTGCCAACGCAAATTGATGCAACCAATGTTCGGACATCGCGCCATCGAACAGTTTTTCCCTGTGATGGTCGCATCGACAAACGAAATGCTTGCGAGATGGCAAGCACGCCCCAACCAGGAGTCATCGTTTGACATTGCCCCCGAGATGAGCCGACTGACGCTTGAGATCGTCGGCCGTACTTTATTCCGCGACAATTTTGGCAGCGCCAGTGAAAAGATTCAGGAATGGACGCATACCATCGACAGCTACAGCGCCAAGCCTCCTATTCCAATCATTCGAGACCTTTGGTTTCCTTCACGTCGCAATCGGGGACTCAAACGCACCCTTCGTGAATTTCATGGATTCATCCAGGAGATGATCGACGAGCGAGTGGCAACCAAACATGGGGACGACCTTTTAGGGATTCTACTTCGCGCGCAAGACCCACAGTCTGGGCAAGCGATGTCCCACACACAGATTGCCGATGAAGTTCTCGGTATGATCGTGGGAGGACATGAAACATCATCAAGCGCACTTACCTGGGCTTGGTACGAACTGACCCAGCATCCAGAAACGCTCACTCGGGTCTTCGAAGAAATCGATCAAGTGATCGGTTCGAGACCTTTGGAAATCGAACAAATCAAAAGACTATCTTTCACTCGAATGGTTTTAGACGAGGTGCTGCGACTGCACCCACCGTTTTGGTTTGAAAACCGAAACACCCGACAGGAGACAAAACTTGCAGGTGTCGACTTGCCCGCTGGATCAATCATCGTCATGAGCCGCTACTCACTGCATCGGCATAGCCAATATTGGCGTGATCCGAATCAATTCAATCCGCATCGTTTTCAACCCAAGCATGAAGAGAACCCTCGTTCAAGCTACGCCTACCTTCCCTTTGGAGGTGGGCCAAGAATCTGCATCGGAACGCACTTTGCCATGATGGAAATGCTGGTGATCATGGCGTTGATTGGACGTCACTTTCAAATCGAACTTTCCTTGGAAGATCGCCACGAAATGTCAGCAGCAACGACAATGACTCCCAAGCATGGAGTGCGAGTGATCGCTCGCCCCCGAGTCTTATAAGCCAGAGGAACGTTTTGCAACCAACCTGAGCCACAACCGATAACACCAGTCGATCGGTTTGATAGCGATCAAAACAGCAATTAGCAGGAACGGAAGATAAATGGGCAGTTGCCTGACTTGAGCTGGTAGTTTTTCCGGAGGTTGGTAGTGCAGAGTTGTCGCCGGCTCAAGTTGCTGCCGGCACCACGTCAATATGCTGCGTCCTCCTTTCAACGATTCACCCATCAAGCCGGCAAGACGATCACAATAGGGGAACATCTCAACTGGATAAACATTGGTGATTTGAAATGCTTGATATCGGGCCTGCTGTGCTTCCAGGTCATTTGCATGATCGGCGACGATCGACTCTGGTCGCGAAATCAAACCGGCGATCATCTTACAAACGTATCTCGCTTGCATTTCGCTTATCGTTGGAATATTACCAATAACAGGGCGAGCAAAACCCACAAGATGAACATTCGCACGCGTGACGTGACAACAGCCCAAAAAGAAGTCCGAGAACGCAAGCATGCCGCGAAACAGGTGCTGAAGTTGCATCCTATATCCGATGGATGGGATAACAAAGTCAGGCTTAAAACTGACACCGGCGTCCCCACTAAATCCTTCAAACGAATTGAAGTTGTTGTCCTTGGGCGCGCCAATGATTTTGATGCGTCCCATTGCAACTGAATCAAGAAAACCATCGCTCTTGTTGTGGAACATATTAAACAGGTCATCTTTTGCGTGGCGTGTCAATCGATAATCCCACTGTTTCCGACTCTCAATCGCTAGCTTATCTAAGTCAGACTCACTTTGTCTTTTTCCCCGTGATGGGAAAATTCGCTCGAACACCCACTGGTGGCGAATCCTTGCTTCCACGAATCTTTGACCAATCCAATTTCGCAAGTCCTCGTGGATGGAGAGCATCAGCCGATTCCGCAGAAAATCTGAAGGAACACCACGGACTGGATGATACCGCGGACTCACGCGAATCCCAGATCGCAAGGATAAATAGACCTCGTTTTTATGCTGCGGTTTTGACAACCGATCGGCCAGATCAACCGCCGATTCACCTCCGCCTAATACAACGACGCGTTTCTCGCTTATTGGAATCGGACCATGAAGATCAGCTGGAGTGAGTTGTGGAATCGTCGAATCGATTTTTTTTGGTGCAGCAGCCAATCCCGTGCACACAATGACATGGTCAAAGTCCTCGCTCGAGTCTTGATTTGTGCTTTCAAGATTATCAACAAGGGTCAGCCGCCACCGATCTCCGTCCTCGACAGGTCCTATCTGCTCAACTCGGGTATGCAACCGAATGTGTTGCTTCAACTTGAAATGATCTGCAAATTCCAGGAGATATTGACCATATTCGTCTCCCTGAAAGAATTCATTCTTTTCGCACGTCGATGCGGAATTTGTGTGCGCCGAATATTTTGGAAAGCACCCAAATTGGGTCGTGAACTTGGTCGAAGTCGATACAAATCCAGGATACGGATCACCCCAGCATCCGGTAATTTCCCCGGAGGCTTCGAAGCAATGAATCTCCCAGTCTGGAAGGAAGTCACGCGCGTACTTCAGGGTAATCAGTCCACTGCTGCCACACCCGATGATCGCCAATCGCCGACGAGATTTCTCATGAGTCGCGTTGAAAACGCCATTCATGAAACCACCGCAGTTAGACTGATCATCACGAAATTGAATTGCCCAGATTCAGGAACAAATAGCAAGATCCGATCACCATTCTTGATTTCCCCTCGCCGCACAAATTGGTCAAGCATGATGTAAATACTTGCCGCTCCCGTGTTGCCAGCGGTGGAAAGGTTCGTCCAATAGGGCAAGGGATTATCTGGATCCTTTGACAACTTTTTAATGGATCGTTCAACTTTCTTTCGGAAAAAATACGATGACAGATGCGGCAAGACGATCTGGTGATCGTCAAACGAATCGTTGTTCGCCTCAAGTGCTTTCTGCAGAAAAACCTCTCCGCACGAAAACAAATAACGGGAGAGAATAACAGAGTCCTGACTTAAACGCGCGGTTTTTGGCTCGAGCTTCATACATAACTCTGACTGGTTCGCAAACGACATCGAATGCGTCCAATTGACACGAAGTGACAAACCATCCTGCAATGGCTGATCCTGCACCAACATGGCGCCAGCACCATCAGAAAGCATGAATCGCAGAAACACCGTCATGAACCATTGGCTGTGACGTAACTGATCATGCTCGTGACGATCATCAATCGGATCGATTTCACCGACTTTCAAAATCTCTGACGGATGGTCAACCCCAACACAGAGAGCCTTTCGGTGGGCCCCCAGCGATACCGCTCGGATCGCGTTCACTAACGCAGCGGTGGCTGAAGAGCAAACCCCGCCATGTGAACTGATTTCCATTGGGTGATTGGTAGCAGGTATATCGCTGATCCGAGAATGCAAAATCGATGCTGTGCCCGGAGCTAGCAGAGGCGAATACGTAGTACCTGAAGTCAACATCGTAATGGGAACTGAATGATCACGTGAATCAAGACACCCAATCACGGCCTGCCTGGCCATATCATAAACGTCGTGAGTGGGCTTCAGACTTTGGTCCTGAGCATAATGCCGGGTTAGTATCCCATTCATGCCAAGTACAGCGGACTTGATCTCGGCTTCCCCTGGCAAAACTCCCAAATAGTTTTCAATACTCTCGTTATCTACGGGCTCACCAGGTAAAAACGAGGACGTCCGAGTAATGTAACAGGTCATACGACGCAGTTCTCCTCTGGTTTAAATGGTTCATTCATGAGTAAGTCGTAGACCACTTCATCAAAAACAACGTGGTAGTACAAATACTGGCTCGGATTAGAGAAAAAGACACTGCTGTTATAGTGCCCCCGATTGCTGACCTCTTGCATGAAAAAGTCGAGATCCGTGAGCACACTCGGGTTGTCGACATAAAGTCGTTTCATACACCACAGCAGAAGCGAATCGGAACCAAATGAGTTCAATGCTGTGACCGTTGTCTTTAAATCACCACAAATGGTGATCACGATGACGACCAAAATAACAAGACTTGTGGGCCCCAAAAGCTGGAACGAATGGCGCCGAGTTTCGTCCAGCAGAGTTTTACTGTACTTTTCGTGCTCCTCTGGCCTGATAGAACGCAGGTATTCGATATTTTCCAAGAACAATTGCTTATCAAAGCGATCCACCAATTCGTAGCTAAGCAAATCATGTCCAATCGTTAAGTTATTTCGTTTTGCGATTGCCAAACTCTCGAGGTTAAAATCGCCGTCAATCCCATTTAACTTCTCGGAGGAATCCCTCGAGGGTTGATCACGTTTTGACAGGATATACCGGTAAAGAATCGGCTCAATTTGCGTGTGGCGAATGAATAACTCCGCAGCCTCGGTACGTGCGAGATACTTAAGCCCAAATGTCATGCACCAGTCAATCAGACGCCCCTCGAATCCAAGAGGGCTGCGTCGCAAGACAAACTTGATGGGAAAGCTAACGAGTCGAATAAAAAAATAGCTAACCAACAAAACCGGTCGAAGAAATCGAAAATCCCAATACTTCTTCTCTGCTGAAAATACTTGATTGAGATACGGGGTGATATAAGGATAGCGATGCATAGCTAGTATCTACAGAAAAGGAGGTTACAAATCTCTTAACCGAGTGATTCGAATGGCCCAGGTAGCATCAATCAAATATTGACCGAGGCTCACCGCTCATAACTCAAGAGAACGTTCCTCGCTGCCACTGCTCCAGAGCCCACAAACTCAAATATTTTCGCAAGCCATGATTACTTTATCTGCTGCACGCCCAAAATAATGAAGGGCAGAGTGTTGATTTGAATAAATTCCCCGCTCAATGAAGGGCCAGCCCATCTTCCGCAGCACTATTCCCAAAATGTTATTCGGCCCAAATTGACTTTTTGCAAAACCATGATTCACATGGTTTTGAGCGATACCGCAAGGAAAGAATGATAAACCGATCTTCCCTTCAAAACCACGCAATCAAAACCGTTCGCAGCTCTCAAACGGCTTCGCAAGATAGTTGTTTCCCACTTCACGAATACACGGACACTCACCTCATCACCACTATGATACCGATGGCGGCATGCATCTAGGATGCCCCAAGGGTTCTGGTATTACTTTCGTTTTCGACCGCTCACGTTCGCGAAACACAAATCAACTGCTCCACAACCAAGCGATACCCAGATAGCGAAAGGGGACTTCTCACCATACCAACCACACTTAATATGCCACACTTCTAGTCGCATTTGGGGCGAAGAGTGACACATGGAACTATGATGGCAACTGAGATACGTCACCATAAAGATACACGATAGCCTCAGCTTTCCGGCGGACCGCAGACGCGTGCGGTAATGGGCCATTATTCGGGAAATACCTTAGCTGCTGCAACCGAGATCAGCTGCAACCCAACCTAGGGGTGTGGGGGGGCCGACACTTCCGCCCTCCTACGGCACGGGCAAATCTGCACACTCGAGCCAAGAAAGTGGCAACACTATTTAACAGCGACCTAAAACTACAAGAAGAGTGGGAACCTTGAGCAAATCAGAACATCGGCTTTCAGGATCACCCGCGAGGTGCACCTTTCAGCCGAACAAACTCAAAAGCCTGACCTCAGCACTGACCGTTTCAGCCATTGTTGCGGGGCTATCGCTTGCAGTTGCAACAGAAACTTCCGCGCAGAATCCGCGATTGGAACTGGGGCGTAGACTCGAAAGGTTCGAGCACGCATGGGAAACCGCGTCCACCACTCAACGGGTTGCGGCTGTCCCGCCCCTCAAGACCGCAGTGCGAAGTTTCTTCACTCTCCAGCTCTCGGAAGCTGGCCGTCAACTAGATCAAGCGTGGCTTGCTGTTCGTAAAGATGCAGAGGTAAATGAACTGACCAAGGCCATGATCGGCTCGCAACTGCTCGCGTCTCCGTTATGTGCAGAAACCGGCAGCAACGCATTGAAAATTCAACTGACGTCTTATTACCCGACAGATACAAACCCACCTGTGAATACAATCGCGTCTGTGAAGTTGACTCAAACTACGGGTGAGCCACTGGCTGAAACACAACTGTCAATTTCTGAATTGGAACAAGGCACAAGCTGGCAGATTGAACAGATACCAGAAGGCGATCACTTACTCTCAGTTGCCATTCAAAACGCTAACTCTGTTTTTACCCTGCCTTCCGTAACCATCAGTCGGATCACAGAACTCAACCGACGTTTGCAACACCTCAAGGATACCGCAGTAGCCTTGAAAACGACAACACGTTCACAGACGGCAACCGCATTCGATGTTACGATCGCTTCTACCCTGCGAGATGAAACAAGACTCATTGAGAATGTGATCGAAGGCCTTCCCCAAGAGGCAGATTTTCCTCTGCTCTACCGACTAAAGAGTTGCGAAGCGATGCTCACTATCCGCAGCGAACCAACTGATTTCGCCAATCAATGGCATGGGGCAAAGGAAGTCTGGCTAACCTTGGGCAAGGAATTGCGATCAGTACCAACGCGAATCCATCTACCTCAGGAAACGGACAAGCCGCTGCCCGTGCTCTTCGTTTTCCATGGAGCGGGCGGTAGTGAAAACATGTTTTTTGAGACCTATGGGGCAGGAAGAGTTATTGATGAAGCAGCAAAACGCAACTGGATAGTGATCTCACCGCGACAGGGACTATTTGGCATGTCGCTCGACATCAGCGACATGCTAGACGCTCTCGACCAGTTTGTGCCGGTCGACCGCAAACGCATCATGCTGTTAGGCCATTCAATGGGAGCATCTCAAGTTATCAAGCAAATACGAAAAAACCCGGCCTTGCCGTTCGCTGCGGTTTCCTTGGGTGGGGGTGGACGCATGCCAAGCAGCGACGCCAAACGTAGCGAGCATGTGGCATGGTACATCGGAGCTGGTGAACAGGACTTTGGGTTGGGTGCAGCGAAACAACTGAAACAAAGCCTGGAAGCATCCGAAGTCCGAAACCGCTTCAAGGTCTACAAGAACGTCGAACATCTGGTGGTGGTTCAGGCTGCAATCGACGATGTCTTCCAGTTCCTTGATGAATCTGTTGGGAAGCTGACAAAACCGGAATCCAACACGCCTCCGAAGGCCCCTGAAAAAGTCTTGAACGAGGATCGCTAGCGGCGCAACCAATCTAAACAGGAAGGCCTAACATGCCGCAAACTGCGTCCTGCTACCAATCAAATGTCAGAAAACATTAAAGCCAGACTGTTCGCTGAGACTGCAAACGGGACGAGTCTCAACGAACGGATAGACAATCGCACATTGATGCAAATTACAAACCGCTCGGAACGGAAAAGCATCTAAAAAACCAGCTAGTTTGCTCTGTTGCAGCATGGCGTATCACGCTTGGGCCACGGTACTTGCTATGCTGGATGCGGCTTTGTCTTGAATAATCTCGCACCTTCCTTCACCAACATCCATGAATCGATTTTTACTTTTGCTGCTTTGTCTTTTGAGTTCTCTTACGACGGATGCCACTCTTGCTCAGACACGGCTAGCTGACTTTACACTACCTCCGGGGTTCATTGCTGAAGAAATCTATGAAGTCCCCAATTCCCAACAGGGATCGTGGATTTGCCTGACTGTTGATGATCTCGGGCGGCTCATTGCATCCGATCAAAAGGGAGCGATTTACCGCCTGACCCTTGCCGAATCAGCAGGCTTGGATTCTCCAATCATCGAGAAGATTGATCTAGATATTGGCATGGCAATGGGCCTGCTGTATCACTCCGATGCTCTTTACGTGATGGTCAACGGAAATTCGGCCCAAGGCCCCGGCCTGTACCGTGTTCGAGATACCGATCAGGACGACAAATTTGACTCAATCGAATTTCTGCGAGGCATCGAGCCACCGGGAAAGCCAGGGGCTGGACACGGAAACCACGCGATTGTCCCAAGCCCCGACGGCAAGTCGCTGTACATGGTCTGTGGCAACATGGCAGGAACACCTGCGGGTGGATTTGACAGCAGCCGGGTACCAAAAAACTGGGATGAAGATCAATTGCTGCCGCGAATGCCGGACAGTCGGGGACACGCCAACAACACGATGGCGCCGGGCGGCTGGATCGCCAAAACAGACCTCGACGGTCGCCACTGGGAGTTGATCTGCATTGGGTTCAGAAACGTCTATGACGCTGCTTTCAATCGCGAAGGTGACCTGTTCACTTACGATGCCGATATGGAATTTGATCTGGGTACGCCTTGGTATCGGCCAACCCGGATCTGTCACGTGACCAGTGGTGGCGAGTTTGGATGGCGCAATGGTTCCGGAAAATGGCCCGCTTACTACCCCGATAGCTTGCCGTCGGCAATCGATGTCGGACTCGGTTCACCAACGGGCGTCACGTTCGGATACACAACGGACTTTCCCGCTCCCTATCGAGACGCATTTTTCTTCTGTGACTGGAGTTACGGACGCATCTATACTGCCAACCTGAAAAGAAGCGGTGCAAGCTACAGCGGTAGCCACCAACTGTTTGCAAGTTTCGCGCCCTTGCCGGTAGTCGATATCGTTGTTCATCCGCTGGATCATTCACTCTATATCGTGACAGGCGGTCGCGGTGTTCAATCCCACGTCTATCGGATTCGCTATGACGCTGGTCGTGACGACATAAAAACCTCCGTCGTCGCGTCTCCGAAACGTGACTCCAAAACTGACAGCCTGCATTCACTGCGTCGTTCACTTGAGGCAATGCATCAACCAATGGATTTGAATCAGGTTGATCAGATTTGGCCCCACTTAAAGCATCCGGATCGCCACATCCGTTACGCCGCTCGCGTTGCCTTGGAACACCAACCTGTTGATCAATGGCAAGATCGCTTGTCCGCAGAGACCGCGCCACAAACAATCGTCGAGGCAACCATTGCGTTGGCAAGGTGCACTGAGAATCGGGCTCAAGCTTTGCTGCAAGAATTGGAGGAAGTGCAACTTGAACATTTGGATCGAAGCCTTCAGCTTGACCTGCTCCGCGCTTACGCCTTGGTTCTCATTCGGCATGGCGGCGAAAAGGGAATGCTCGCCTCGCAACTCGGACAGCAATGCTTGGCTCTCTTCCCGACAAAAGATACGTCTCTCGATCGTGAACTCGGGCGCATATTAGCATTCCTTTCCACGGACGGATCGATTGAACCAATGCTTAAAGCACTTGAGACAGCTGAATCTTCCGATGACCAGATGCACTTCGCATTGATGCTGCGTGGCTTCAACCAAGGCTGGTCGATTGACCAGCGTCGACGATACTTTGGCTGGTTTGAGCGAGCCAACGCCTTTACAGGCGGTCGAACCAACGGCGAGTTCGCGCGTCAAATTCGACAGGAAGCTGAAGCAACCTTGAACAACCAAGAACAATCCAAGCTCAAATCATTACTCAAGAAGCTAAACCAACCAGTGTCCCAGAATACAGTTACCCACTCGCGTCCCATAGTTAAACAATGGACCGTCAGTGACTTACTGCCAGACCGCGATTCCAGTTGGCCAGACCGTGATTCCAGTTGGAAGACAATCCGCTCAGAAGCGCGGACCCCCAATCGGGGAGAGCACTTTTTTGCCGTTGCGATGTGCAACCGATGCCATCAGGTAGGCAGCCAAGGAGGCCGAGTTGGCCCCAACCTGTCAGGCGTCACCCGACGATTCAGTCCCTACGATCTGCTCGAAGCCATCATCGAACCCAACAAAACGATCCCGCATGAATTTCAAGCGGTCAAGGTCGTGACCGACGACGGAAAAGTGGTTGTAGGTCAAGTCGTAAATTATGGCGGTGGCGGTATGTCCGTGCGAACGAATCAAATGGAACCTTGGAAGTTGACCAAAATTCAAGAAGAAAGTATTGAACAGATCAGCCCCTCAACCACGTCGCTCATGCCAGCAGGCCTTCTCGACACATTGAATAGACAGGAAATCATCGACCTTCTCGGGTGGCTTGCTGAGCGGTAATCTGCACAAAGTTAGTGGACTGGGCCCCCAAGATCCGTGACCAATGAGAGAACTGATGCCCGCCAAAGAAACAGCCACCGTGACAGACACGCACCAAACAAGCAAAGTGGGTCTGGATACTCTCGAGCCTGTGTTACAAAAACCTGCTAAATCGCCGACTTAGGACACCGGCGGTGAAATCGCTTCACCCAATCATTGATGTAGTTCAGTGTGAAAGCCTCTCATACCCAGACATCAGATAGAGGTATTTCATGAATATGATCAAATCCTTCGTTTACCACGCAGATTCGACTGGCTAAAGTGCGCAGCTGATCAAGAAAAAGAGTCTCTTACCATTGATGAGTTAGCGTTACCACTGATCCTGCTGAATGAAGTCTACAACCACCTGCTTGGAATGACTCGGATGCCCCCATCACCTTACTCAACACCGCAGAGTACGCCTGAAGACTCGCAGAGCTTCCCATACACAAAAGCTGCCTTGGTATCGTTTCTCAGCCCACTCATTGCAGCAGGCAGTCTATTGATGGTTGGTCCACAGATCTTATTCCTCGTACCTGTGGCGATCACTACGGGAATTATCTTTGCCGTACGTCGATCTTTTTGGTCAGCTGTTTTCTTTGGCTATCCGCTCACGTTTGGTCTCACTGTGGCGTGGATCAGATATCACGAAACTCCTGGCTACCAAAACACCTTGTCCTGTGCCGTTTCCATCGCCATAGGCCTGATGGGGTTTGGACTGATTGCACTGGGTCTGTGGCATTCACTGCCGAACGGAAAAACAAAGAACGTCATGGCATCAATGAACGTCGAAGAAATTAATGCTTGAACCCGAGCAGCCGCAAACTCACGTACGGCTTAACCTCTGATGCTCACGGATTGCTTCGCGAACAAGTGGGTGCCCCGAACCAAAGGCGAGCCAAATGCCTTTCTGGACGAACTCAGCCACACAACCGAGCGTGGCCTTGGAAACTTCTTCGCCTGAGCGTTGACAAATTGCGTTTTCTCGGCATCGATGTCACACATCCGCCGTGCTAGAACTCAACGCGTTCGCGACCATTTCGCGTCAACATTGCTTTGAACAACACGGGATCAATCTGATTGGCAATAAAGACCACTGCGCCATCGGCCAAAACCACGTGGAATCCCTGCCGCGTGCCGTCTTGGAGCATCTTAAGCGGATCCTCCTTGTCCAAACGAATATCGTCTGGCTGTGTCCACTTCACCGCATCCTCACCAAGGCTTTCAATCCCCATGATGGTGTTGGACAAGCCATCAGTCACGTCGCGAAATCCCAGCTTACCAACAGGTGACATCAAGCCTTTTCCTACTGGCCGTTGATAAACCGTAGTACCAGGCGGTGTCACCATCCCCGGGTGCGTGAAGATTGCCGGCATCCTGTTGAGCAACTTGATATTGTGACGACTATCCCAAGCCTCATCCAGCTTGAACTCCTGATACAGCTTGTTCTGCTCAATGAAAGGTAAAATCGCAACCCGCCAACTCAACAGTGGTGTGCCGTCTTCACTGGTGATGTTTTGGGGCATCTTTTTATACGTCGCATGATAGTTGTGGATAGCTAACGCAATCTGCTTCAAGTTATTGGAAGATGACATGCGTCTGGCGGCCTCCCTCGAAGCCTGCACAGCCGGTAACAACAAGCCAACCAGCACACCCTGAGTTGCCATGCCCTGCGATGCGTTCACGGTAATCGTCAACCGCCGGCCCTCTTGCTCAGGCGTCATCATTTCCACGTAATGATCGCTCAATCGCTGCATGTACCGTGTGGTCGCCTGTGCGACTGGGTCCTCCTTAGCGTTTTGGCTCATTTGGGCAAGGAACATTTGCTGCCCCAATCGCATACCCTCATTCACGGTTTCAAGACATTCAGCCGCGGTGGCTTCATCGCCAGCCAACATCGTCAATTGCATTCCCTCTTTTTCGTTCTGCATGTCCATTCGCAACAACACTGCGTCGATCAGATTGGGAATTTGTGTAAATTTTCTGAACTGAGCAGGGAGTTGCTCTGCCTGCATTTGAAGCAGACCGTTGATCATCGGACGCATTGGCTCAAGCACGGTCATCGCGGTCAGTGTTCCCGTATGCTGAGTCGACTCAGCCATCTTGCCCAAGGCTCCATTGGCAACCCCTTTCTCAGCAAGCAACATATTCACGAGGTAATTTTCTGAGGCGACCAGAACGGTACGAGGATTCTTGACGCACATGACCAGCTCTGGCATTTCTTTCAATCCGTAAGCAATCTGCCCGTCGATATCGACCGCGTTCTGCATGTCTATCAAACTTGGATTGATCTTTTTCACATCGAGATCCCTGTTCAAACTGATAACCAGTCCAAACATCGGCCCAATCGGTCCCGGTGCTCCCAAGACTAACTTGACCTGTTTGATATCCCGTGCCTCGACCCCAAAATTCAGCTGGCACCACGCGTCAGCAACTTCCGTGGGATAGAGCTTGGCAGCGGGACTCGCCAGCGTATCGCTGACAGTAACAACTGCAGTAGCTACGGCATCCGCGGGCAAGTAGTCCTTTCCCACAAAGTTCTGCTTGGTTTGCGCCACACCGATTGCCATAAAGCAGAGTGTCGCGGAAACAGCGGCAGTACATCTCGACGAAAATTGAAGCATGAATCCAGTCTCCGAGAGCGTCTTGAACAGCAAATACGTCGCAACGCACTGTATCAGATTCAAAACGTGGGGTGCGAAGATTCTTTCATTGACGAAAGATTTCTTGGTAACAGTTCCTGTCGTTTGAGCCCGAACCGTCTTCCAGCTGCGCAAAAACCGTGCACACTATTTAACAGCAGCAACTGCCCCTCATGAAATCCGACACAAACAACCGCTTGTGTAAAAACGTTCAGTTGGAATCCGCTCGAAAATGTGGGGCATTTGTTTTGGGCAGCCAATTTCGAAGTTCGTTTATCAAGTCAGCATGAGCCGAGCTACCTGCCAGATTTCGCCATTGATTGGGGTCATTCTGCATGTCGTACAACTCCTCGCCCCCATCGGAGTAACGAATGTAGTGGTGACGTTTTGAACGCACCGCGTGATTCACACCGAGCCAGTGGGGCGAGTGCGTGATGATGGCTGGATACGGCCAATCGGCGGCGGGCTTGCTGACAAGTGATGCGAAGCTGCGCCCGTCAAGTTGTTTGTTTTCCGGTAAGCCACATAAATCCAGCAACGTGGGATACAGGTCGAGGAGGCTGACCGGGCTCTTGCAGATCTTTCCATGAGCAGGAGCCACTGAAGGCAACTTTCCCGGTGCATAGACAATCAGCGGTGTGCGAGTTGTCTGTTCCCAAAGCGCTGACTTCGCGATTTTCTTTTCGCCGACGTCGTAGCCGTGATCGCCCCACAGAACCACGATCGTGTTGTCGCGATAACGGCTTTGTTCAAGTGCATCAAGCACATGCCCCACGCAGGCATCAGCGAAGGAGTCAGCTGCAAGGCAACCCTGAACAGCTTCCTTCCATTTGCCACTTTCACGAATGTGCTTGATGTGGCGTTCGCCCATTCGCCGACCAATGGCAGGGATGTCGTCGAAGTCATCGGACCTGTAGGGCGGGAGTTCGATGTCTTTGAGGGGATGCATGTCAAAAAATTTCCTCGGGGCATACCAGGGAAGGTGAGGCAGGTAGATGCCACAACCGAGGAAAAAGGGTTGATCGTGATCTCGCCCCAGGAACTGGGCAGCACCTTCGGCGGTCTTCCAATCCGGATTCGCCTCGATGGGATAATCAGTCGGCCCCCAGTCGATAAGCCGGGCGAGGATAGGGTTAGATTCGAACTTGGGCCGGAGACCGTGTTTGTAACGATCGCGCGGGGGAGGCGGGACGGCGCCTGTGCGAGTGGAATAAACATGATCCCACGCAGCTGCATCAGAGAACTTGCCATGTGCCTGATGATAAAGCTTGCCTCCACCCCACGCGAGATAACCATGCTGACGGAAATACTGCGGAAGGGTCACCCAGTCCTTGTACTGCGGCATGTCACGAAACCAGTTCAGATTGCCATAGATGCCGGTCGTCGATGGCCGTAGCCCTGTCATGATTGCGGTACGTGACGGATGGCACAGCGGCGCAGCACAATATGCCTGCTCAAACAACACGCCTTTTTTTGCCAAAGCATCGATGTTCGGTGTCTTCGCCTGAGGATGTCCTCCCAAACAGCCAACCCAGTTGTTCAAATCGTCGACAGCAAGAAAAAGCACGTTCGGCGGTTTATCGTTGGCAAAGCAGGGGCAAGACAGCAGCAGAAAGCATAAAGCGGTCAGGGAAGTTTTCATCTCAGTTGCTCAATCAAGGTTTACTTTTTCTGCTTCCGCGTATTTTGATTTGTATCGGCAGCATCACCCGATGTCGCTGAAACTGGCTTCAACGATAGCCAGTCAAGTTGCGGCCAGTTCTGCAAACCTGTGTTCTGCTGAGATCCGGGCGTACTGCGTCCTCTTCTGACATATTCGCTGGCGAGAGCCGTTAATTCGTCGACGACTTCGGGATGTTTCTCGTTCAGATTGATCGTCTCATCCGGATCTGTTCGCAGGTTGTAGAGTTGGCGATTCGCTGTATTGAAGGACTTCTGTTCGATCGTTCCGTTGTACCTGCGGCTGCGTTGCCCAGCCCCGTAACCGTTCCCTCCGGAGCCCGCATGCAACAGCAATTTCCAGTCACCCCGCCGAATCGCAAATCGCCCCGTCGATGAGTGATGAATGATCGCATGGTCTTCTCGCGAGTCACCACCTTCACCCTGCATCAACGGAAGAATGGAAACGCTATCGACACCCTGATCCTGCGGCAGTTCGACCGAAACCATTTCCGCAAACGTCGCCATCATGTCGACCAGACAGACCGGAGTGTCGCACTTCGAGCCGGACGTGATCACGCCTGGCCAACGTGCGATCAAAGGTACTCGATGTCCGCCTTCCCAGTTGTCGCGTTTGGCTCCCAAGAAGTGCGAGGAACTGTCGTGACCAAACTTATCCCGGCGTTGATACATGTTGGTCTCAGGTCCATTGTCGCTGGTCACAATCACCAGAGTGTTGTCTGAGAGTTTCAACCGATCCAACTCATCCATCACCCTTCCTATGTGATGATCCACTTCCACCATGAAATCGCCATAGATATCCAATTTACTCTTACCTACGAAAGCATCACCGGGCGCGTGAGGTGTGTGAGGTGCATTGAGCGGCATGTAAACAAAAAAGGGGCTTTGCTCGTTGCGTTGCAGGAAGGAGATGACCTCGTCGGTCAACGTCGGCATGACATGTTTGTGCCGCCACCCAGGTACCGCTGGCCCCTGCCGACCACCTTTGTCTTCTTCCTTCAAGCTGGACGTAGGTTGCTCGGTGACACGGTCATTGCGAATGAAAACGTAGGGGGGCATGTCCAGAGATGCGGCAATCCCGAAGTACTCATCGAATCCGTTGACAATGGCGGTGTTCTGAATCGGCTTGGTGAAATCGATTCCCTCCGAAGTGTTACGCATGTCGTAGCCCTTTTCTCCGCGCATTCCTCCGGCCCAATCCATTCCCAAGTGCCACTTCCCAATGCAGGCAGTCCGATAGCCCTTGCCCTGGAATATATCCGCCACTGTCATGCGTCCTTTCTCGATGAGTGGCTGTGAGAAGCCACCGAGAACGCCACTCTTCAATCCGGTTCGCCACGCGTAGCGGCCGGTCAGCAGGGCATAGCGTGAAGGCGTACAGACAGCGGAGGCCGAATGCGCATCCGTGAATCGCATGCCACCCTTGGCCAGCCGGTCAAGATTTGGCGTATGGATTTTGGATTTGGCGTCGTAGCAGGTGACGTCACCATAGCCCATGTCATCAGCAAAAATCAAAACGACGTTGGGGCGTTTACGAGATTCCTTCGTAGCGGAAGTCGTCGAGACTTTCGTCGATTGAGGTGAACCATTGCGGGGCGGCCGAAACTCTTGCCGAGTTCTGCTGCGGCTTTGAGATTTCCTCGCAGCGTCCGGTTCTGCAGCGTCCG
>DOPG01000182.1:0-2366 GCA_003513555.1 Rhodopirellula sp.
TGCGGACACAACTCCCGCTGCGGACACAACTCCTGCTGCTGAGTCAACTTCAGCGACTGAATCATTGGCATTTGCTGCACCTGCTGAGGGAAAGGCACCCGAGAATAAAGAGTCAGCCAAGAAAAAGAAGTCTGGTAAGGGTGAGCCGAATGCCACAAAGAAGCAAAAGAAAATTTCGCCAAGGCAACGTCGCCGCCGCTGGTTGGTGAGTATTCTTAAGCCACTTGCTGGTAAGCGTTTTTCTTGCGACAAACTGAGTGCTTTTCAGGTAGTGATGTTGGGACGCGCCCTCCGCAGTCAGGTAGCTGAGTGCTCCTTCGAATATGATGCAGCGAAGTTGGTTGCTGAGTTGCAACGGACGGCCAGTGGTATCAATCGTCACGTTGAGTCAATGCTTCGAGAGATTGTCTTGGCCAACGAGGCAGTGATTCGTGAGGCAGCTGAAGCTGTCTGGTGGGACGATCTTCATGAACGAGCATCCACGCGTTTGGTTGCGATTACGGCAGATCATCTTCGCCGCCACGTCAATCGTGGAGCTGTCGAAGCCAAGGTGGTCATGGCAATTGATGCCGTAGGGCCGCGCACAGCAGCGACCTCGATCGTTGCCGCAGATGGGCGCCTGCTACATAAAGAAGACTTGCCGTGCCAGCTCTCGTCCGCGACACGATCACAAGCGGTGGCCCGCATGGGCGAGCTGATTCATGGCTACCATGTTGATCTCATTGTCATCAGTAATGGTCCAGCCCGAAGGGCAACCATGATTGCGATTGGTGATTTGATAAGCCAGTCGCCAGAAAAATCAGTTCGCTGGACCTTGGCAGATCGTAGCGGAGCTGATGCCTATGCCAGCAGTGGTGTGGCAGATGATGAAATGCGTTCCACGCCGCGACGCTTCAGGGCTGCTGCTTGGCTTGCATTCTCTGTGCTGCAACCTGCACAGGCGCTTGCGAAAGTTGACCCGCTGAAACTGCGTTTGAGTTCATTCCAGCGAGAACTTTCTGATGAAGCGATGTTGAGCTCGTTGGAAGATGTATTGGTCAGTGGCGCGTCGCGCGGTGGTGTCGATGTGAACTCTGCCCCTGTGTCATGGTTACAGCGATTGCCGGGTGTGCAGGAACAGGTGGCTCATGCAATTGACAAGACACGACGCGATTCGTTGTTCGCATCTCGACAGGCCATTGTGGAACTCGAACAGTGGGGAGAAGCCACTCACAGCAGGCAGGCCCTCCCGTTTCTTAGGGTCTTTGGAAGTGAAGAAGTGCTCGATGGTACTTTGATTCACCCTGATGACTACACACTGGCAAGGAAACTCGCTAAGACCCTTGAGGTGGAATTGCCGCCTGCTTCACCCCAAGGTTACCGACCCCCAGATTATTCCGTTGAACCTGAGCCTGCTGCGACGCAGTTAGCTGAAACTGATTCGGCACCGGAAACGAATGAAGTTGAAGACTTCAGTGCGGCTGCTGAAACGGCTCCCGATTTTAAAGTGGGGGACGAGAGTGTTGCCAAAGTTGAGAGTTCCGAATCGTCTGAGGCTCAGCCAGAGTCTGAAGCCGAGGTGACTGAAACTGATGCAAATGTCAGTACCGAGAATACAGAACCCGTTGAGGGCGATGCAGTAACGGGCGATGCCTCGGCCGACGATGCCACGAAAGCTGCTGAACTTCCCGCTGAGGACGTTTCTGAGGAAACTAAGTCTGATGAAGTAGAATCGGATGCTGCTAATGGAACGGTCACGAAAGAAGCCGCGCCAGTCGAGGTGCTGGAGCGTGTTCGACGGCCACGCCCTGAGCAAGCAAAAATTGATAAGTGCGTCAAAGAATGGCAGATCGGATCCAAGCGTGCGAATCAACTGGTTCAGTGGCTCTGTGATCCCTTTGGTGATAGCGATAGCACCGGAGACCCGCCTGCTGTTCTTAGTACGATGCCGTCCATCAAAGGCCTCAAGCAGGGAGATTCTGTCGTTGGCGTCGTCGTTGGCGTGATGCCATTTGGCGTGTTTGTTGAATTAGCACCTGATTGCAGTGGCTTGATTCATGTAAGCCGAGTGTCTGATACCTATGTCGAGGATTTGCACGAGGCTGTGCAGGTCGGTGATGTGGTTACTGCTTGGGTGACCGGAATTGATGAAAAACGTCGACGTGTTGCTTTGAGTGCGGTGTCGCCACAGCGAGAGGCTGAATTGTCAGAGGCCAAGCGACGTCGTGATGACCGGTCTCGCGGTGGACAAGGACGCGGTGGCGGTCAGGGTGGCCAAGCAGCACGCGGTGGCGGTCAGGGTGGCCAAGCAGCACGCGGTGGCGGTCAGGGCGGCCAAGCACGCGGTGGCGGTCAGGGTGGCCAGGCACGCGGTGGCGGTCAGGCAC
>DOPG01000182.1:2602-24582 GCA_003513555.1 Rhodopirellula sp.
GGCGGTCAGGCACGCGGTGGCGGTCGTGGGCGTGATCAGGCACGCGGCGGTCGATCGCGAGATGGTGGCCGAGGACGTGGTGCACGGGGACGTGATAAAAAACCAGAGTCGTATCGTGTCGTGGGGAAAAAAGAAACCAAGCCCATTAGCGATGCAATGCAGAAAGGTGAAGAACCGCTGCGTTCATTCGGGGATTTGATGCAGTTTTACACACCTCCCGCCGGTGCTGAAGAAGCAAAACCCGAAAAGACTACCAAGAAAAAGGCAGATGTCTCCAATGCTGCCAGTGATGAGGCATCGAGTACCGATACTCCTGCAGCGGGGAGCACGAGTCAGGTTGCCGGTCTTGATTCAAGTCGTGAGGAATCCGCGTCAACTGACACAGGCACCAATGCCCCTCCTCCGCAGTCAGCTGACTCTGCACCGCAGGTCGAACCTACATCGCAAACTGAACCTGCACCGCAAGCCGCGGACCAAGAAGGTTCCGACTCCTCCCCCGCATCGGACAAGCCTGCGTCATGAGTGACGATTTTGAATCAAGATTGGAATCGGCGATCTCACGCGGGCAACGACGTGCTGATGCGAAAGTATCGCAGCAGCGTCAGAGTGAGCTCAGTGCAGAGGAGCTTCGACGTCTGCATACGTCGTACCGACTTTCCCTTTCCGACCGGATTGAAAGTGCGATCAACCGGGTTGCTGATCATTTTCCCGGATTCCAGAACGAGTCGTTGTTCGGCGAGGTAGGTTGGGGGTCAGCCTGCTTTCGCGATGATTTGCGGATTGTGTCGGGGCAACGATCCAATCAATACAGCCGGCTTGAGATGGTGATCAGGCCCCACACCAACCTGAATGTTCTTGATTTGAAAGGCAAAGGCACGGTGATGAACCGTGAATTATTTAACCGGAGTCATTTCGTCGCCGTCGGTGAGGTAGAGATCGAAGAGTTTGAGCAGTTGATTGACGCATGGGCAATCGAGTACGCCGAGGTCTATGCAGCGAAGAGTCGCTGCTAGGCTGATGGTGGCTGAGGGCTGATAACTTCGGCCGCGTCTTGGCTGCTGCTGTGGGCTATCGAAAGCGATGGCCGTTACGAGTTCAGCATCCAGTTTCCTGTGCGCGTTGCCAACTTGCTTCTTGGGCCGTTGGCTTTGTGTCACTGACGGGTTTCCTCAAGCGGCGGGACTCGTTGTTGAACGCTCCCCTAAAAATCGCCAGCTGAGTCGAAAGAATTAGCAGTGAAAGCTGAAGTGCTCGCCTTCAATCTCAATGAAATGCGGCACCACTCGACGAAAGGTGTTTTGGTGTTGTCGTTGCGCTTTTTTTAGTGGAAAGTAGAGACGAGGTAACTCGCGTCCCGGCATTCACCGGGACGCAATGGAGACTCCCGTGATGTTTAACCCGCTTTGGAGGTGAGTTTTTTGGCAATGCTTTCGAGCAAAGCTTTACTCTTGCGAATACCTTCCATTTCGCCGACCTTTCCGCCTTCGTATTCAATGCCCACGTAGCCGTGGTACTGAAACTTTTCACAGACGATACGCATCATTTTTTCGTAGTCGGTGTGGATCTCATTTCCGTTCTCGTCAAAGTCATGAGTCTTTGCACTAACGGCTTTCGCGAATGGCATCAATTCTGCAACACCTTGATAGCGATCATAGATTTCCGGGTTCTTGCCCCGCTTGATGTAAAAATTGCCAAAGTCAGGAAGTGTGCCGCAATTTTCCATTCCCACCATGGTGATCACACCTGCTAGCCAAGCTCCATTGCTGCTCAGGCCGCCATGGTTCTCAACAATCACATTGAGGCCGTGTGGTTTGGCGTACTCGCTCAAGCGTCGCAGGCCATCAGCAGCCAGCTTTTGTTGTTCTTCGTAACTACCGCTGCTGCCAGCATTGACTCGAATGGAGTGACAGCCCAATGACTTGGCGGCATCGACCCACTGGTAGTGATTTTCAACAGCCGTCTTTCGTTCCTGGTCTGAAGCGGCACCGAGTCGTCCTTCGCCATCAACCATGATCAACAAGCTCTTCACTCCCTCGTCGTCGCAACGTTGTTTCAGTTCGGCAAGATACTTATCGTCTCTTGCCTTATCTTTGAAGAACTGATTGACGTACTCCACCGCGTCGATCCCAAATTCCTGTTTTGTAACGCGTGGAAAATCAAGATTGGTCAGGTTTTTGGATTTGTCGCGCAGTGTTCGATGCAGAGACCACTCCGCGAGGGAGATTTTGAAAGGAGCATCCCCCTTATGGTGATCCGCGAATGAAACTGTAGGCAAGGCCGCGGAAGCAGCAACCGATGCGGCTGTCGCCGTTAAAAACTGACGTCGAAACATGAGTAAAGCATTTCCTGAAGTAGAGTTGAGAATGACGTGACATGCATGCAACGCGAGTTGTGAGCATGTCAGCTTTGCATTGTACCTCGTTACACGCCGAGGGGGAGAGAAGACTGTATGGCATGTCTGGGATATGAGGTATGACCGGGACTCATTCCGATCCACGAAGTAAGCTGTAACGCTGAGGTGTCGGTGGGTCGATTAGGGATGGTCGTTCTTGGGGGCGGCTTCAAAATCATGTAGCATGCGAGCATGCTGGGCTGACTTCATCAGAGTGTCAGGGAACGTTACCCTTTGTCACAGCACGGATGTTCCCGCACCCTGATCAGTCTTCGCCCGGCTCTTTCGGTTTTGTTGGGACCGGTTTTTTTGACTCGGTTTTTGAGGTTGGGCCAAAGTTGGGGATTGCAAGGCGACTGACCAACAGGCCTGTGAGAAAGATGGTTACGGTTCCGAAAACGATGGTCAGATTGGCGTGTAGTGGATTGCGCAGCACTTCTGGCAAGGCATTGTTTTCGGGTGATAGTGTCATCCAGCCAATCGTAATGACGCCAACCACGATTGCGATCAAACCGCTGACTGCGTTGGCGTGTCGCGTCATGATTCCCAGTAGGAACAGTCCCAGCATTCCACCGGAAAATACACCTTGTAAAAGCCACCACGCATCTAAAATGCTTTTTTGACCGATCAAGAGAAGTGCCGTCATCGTACCGATGAGGCCGACAGCAATCGTTGCAATTCTGAGGACATTCATTGCTTCTCGTTCCGTGACCGCGGGTTTGCAATAGCGTTGGTACAGGTCTTTCAGAATGACGGTGGCAGAAGAGTTGAGTGACGTATCAATGCTGCTCATGGCTGCAGCAAAAATGGCAGCGATCAGCAATCCCGCAAGCCCCGGCGGTAGTTTTGTTGCGATGAAATGGGGTAGCACCCGATCGCCAATGTCGGCTGCCTGTAACGTTGTCACATCGACTGAATCCTGGGTTGCTACGGTTTGTCGTACATCGTCGAGCAAAGCTGGTTGCGTTTCGTAATAAGAGAAGAGCGCGGCGCCGATAAAAAAGAACAGTAACGAAATCGGTAGATACATGCACGCGCCAAGCCAAACCGCTCGTTTGGCTTCCTGCTCACTGGAAGCCGTGTGGTAACGCTGGACAAAACTTTGGTCGATTCCAAAATTCGTGAGGTTGATGAACAAGCCAAACAGCAGCATCACCCACACAGTGCTCTGGGTAGGGTCGATGTCCCAACTGCCTAATTCCATTTTTCCTGCATTTTTCGCAATTGTCCATGCTTGGGTTGGTCCTTCCGGCATGCTGAAAATCAGCATCCCGAAAATGAGAATTGCTCCCCCCATCAAGACGATGGATTGAACAACATCCGTCCAAATCACTGCCTCAATGCCACCTAGCAGGGTGTACAGCGTCACCAGCAAACCCGTTGCAATGATGATGGTGGTGACGTCCCAGTCCGTCAGAGCATGAAGTCCAATCGCTACTCCGAACATGATGGTGCCAACTCGAGCGATTTGGGTGAGCAGGTAGCACAACATGGCATACGTCCGCGCCCACAAGCCAAACCGGTCTTCCAAGTGCTGATAGGCGGAGATTTGTCCGCTTTTGCGATAGAAAGGAACGAAGTACTTGGCAGCGATCCAAACGGCTAGCGGAAGTGAAAGTGTGAATAGGTAGCCGTTGAAGTTTCCGCCGTATGCCTTTCCAGGATTGCCCAGAAAAGTATTGCTGCTCAGGTAGGTACCGAAGATCGACATCCCGACGGCCCAGCCCGGCAGTGAGCCACCAGCCGCCATGAACTCATTCGATGTGCCGCTCTTGCGGACAAACCAGCAGCCAAAGGCAATCACCACGACTACATAAGTCACCAGAACAATTAAATCGGGGGTCGCTAATGTAATGGTTGGATCTCCCATTCGTCTTGGAGACTGGAGTCAGGATTGCAGTGGGAACGACCAGTTGCGTGTGGTTCGTGACCACTATGCTATCGCTGGGGTTGTATTGTTGATGCTTGGTGACACAACAGCAAGTTTCCGAGCTAAACTGTGTGTCCTTCTGTGGCTTCACCTTGAATGTGCTTCCTTCCCGCCCTTATTTTTCTGACATACCTGATCAAATCATGAAGAAGATATTGAAAATGTTGCTGCTGATGTGCTGTTGGTTATTTCCGGTTGTTGTGTGGGCTCAGGCCCCCAAAGTCCTCTTTGAGGAGAACTTTGAGAAAGGCACTGACCGTTGGGAAATCCTGGATCCAGAAAGTTGGCAGCTGAAAAAATCAAATAGCGGATCAGCGATCGAAATTACTTCGAGAGGAAGTAAGTATAAGCCCGCTGTCAGAAGTCCGGGGCACGTCGCATTGATCAGGGACCTGAAGGTCGGTAGCTTTGACATCACATTCAAGGTTCGCAGTACCAAGGATACTGGGAATCATCGTGATTGTTGTGTGTTCTTCGGTTATCAGGATGATCAGCATTTTTATTATGTGCACCTCGGGGCAAAACCTGATCCCCACAGTGGGCAGATCATGATCGTGAAAGAAGCACCTCGCCTGGCGCTAACGAAGAATGAGAAATTGACGCCATGGGATGATCAGTGGCATACAGTGAAGGTCAGTCGAAATCTCGTAGACGGCACGATCAAAGTGTATTTCGATGACATGAATAAGCCCCACATGGAAGTGGTTGATCGTAATTTTGGTGCTGGTCGCGTGGGCATCGGTTCATTTGATGATCTGAATGCTTTTGACGATATTGTGATTCGTGAAAACTGAAAGTCCGGTAAACGCTGGGAGGTTTGTTAATCACGTTTCCCGCAATCGTTCTAAAAGCATGACTCGTGGAGTTCGGGGCGTGATTAGATCGGTGAACTGTGATGGACTAGGTGCAACGATGGAGTTGGTGCAACGTTGGACAACAACGTTACCGATTATTAGTCGTCCAGCTTGGGGCAGAGTCCCTATGAACATCGCCAAGAAAAGTGAGCACAAGCAGTGGTGGATTCTACGTCAATCGAAAAAGCCTGTCGGTTTTGTCCCCGGTGTGGCAAAGAAGCAGAAGTTGAGGAGCAGGGGCGTGTGCCATTCCGTTGCACACAATGCGAGTTTGCTAACTTCTTTGGACCCGTCGCTGCTGTGGGTGGATTGGTTACTAACGAGCAGGGAGAGTTGCTGTTGGTGCGACGGGCACGCGAGCCTGAAAAAGGAAAGTGGGGATTGCCGGGTGGGTTCGTTGAGCGAAACGAGAGCATTGAGGAGGCGTTGAGTAGAGAAGTGCTAGAGGAAACCAATTTGTGCGTTAGCGAAGCAAGCTATCTGACCTCGTTTCCGAATCTCTACGACTACGCCGGTGCCGTCTCGCCAGTCATCGACCTGTTCTATCTCTGTCAAGTCGTGGATCAGGCAGTGATTCAGCTTGCGGACGGTGAATTGGACAGCTTTTTGTGGGTGAAGCCCACTCAAAAGCACCTCTCGGAGATGGCATTTCCATCGAATCGCCGAGCAATTGAGAAGTGGCTGAGCGGTGCGTGATGCATTGAGCGATTTTTGGCGTGCGCAATTTTGCCGATTTAGGTGACGAGAGGCGCAGTGGGCCCAAATTTTTTTAGCTTTTTTCGCTGCGATCGTTGCGTAAAGTCAGTCCGATGGTTAAACTTGCCCTTGTTGCGATTGATTCTCATTAACACCAGCCGTCTCCGGAGTCGCTTGTATGCCCCGCTTTGCCGTTCGTTCCGCGTTCACGCTGGTTGAACTGCTTGTTGTGATTGCCATCATCGGAATTCTCGTCAGCTTGATGTTGCCCGCCGTTCAAGCCGCCCGCGAGGCTGCCAGACGAATGAGCTGCCAGAACAACATCAAGCAGGTGATCCTTGCTTGTCACAACTACGAGTCGGCCATGAAGCAACTACCGCCGGCTTGGACGAAGCCCGCTTTGACCGGAGATGGCTGGTCGGCTCAGGCCAGAATTTTGCCGTTCTTGGAGGCGATTTCCCTCGCTTCGGCGATTGATTTTTCAGGTGGCTATAAAGGTTCCAAAATCCGTGTCGACGGTGTTGAGCGCCCCATCGCAAGTTACCGGGTGCCGACTTACCTGTGTCCGAGTGAAACGAACGATCGCTTGCGAACGGGAGACAACGGCGAGGCGATTCATTACCCGATCAACTATGCCTACTCTGCTGGGAAATGGTTTGTGTACGACTCCGAGAACAGGAACGGCCAAAACGTAGGCGAGGGTATGTTTACTCCTGACCGCGGAAGAAAGTTTCGAGATTGTCTGGATGGCCTTGCGAACACGCTGGCGTTCGCTGAGGTCAAAGCTTGGAGTCCTTACATTCGTGATTCTGCCATCACTGGAAACATGGCGACGCCCAGCATTGAGAGTCAGGTTTGCGGATACGGAGGATCTTTGAAAACCCAGACCGGACATACTGAGTGGGTTGACGGCAGGATTCATCAGACTGGTTTTACGACGACGTTTACGCCCAACAAAAAAATCATTTGTCTCAACAATTTGGGTAACGATTACGACGTTGATTTCACGAATTTCCGCGAAGGAAAAAGTGCGACAAGCCCGGTGCCTCGAACCTATGCAGCGGTGACGTCTCGTAGTTATCACACCGGCGGTGTCACAGTCGCCCTATTGGATGGTTCTGTACGCTTCATCACCGATTCAATCGACCGTGATCTGTGGCAGGGGATGTCGACTCGGAACGGACGTGAAGTGCTTGCTGTTCCGGAGTGATACCAATCGTGCAGGGTCCGAAGGAAAAACGCTGATTTGTCTTCGCGTCTTGTCGCAATGGATGCTTGCTCAGGAGTCCCGAACAAGACGGCATCGATGCCAAGCGGTTAGCCTGTTCAACCGCAATCACGTGGTTCGACATGGTCCAAGTGTTGAGGTGCTGCCGCCCCCAGCAGGCTCAGGTGTAATATCATCTCAGTTTGATCAGACATCAATGCGACGGCCTGTGGCTTCGCTATGTTGTGCCGCTGCGAAAATAGAGGCTGCTCGGTAGGCATCATTCAAGTCGCTCATGTTCCGCAGAAGACTCGTGACAGAGCGATGAAATTGTGTCAGCAGTTGCTCGCCCACCGGCAGTTCGGTTTCCAGTGATTCGAGGTGGCGACCAGCGTCGTCGAACCAGACGAGATTAGATGGCAGGTCAACGAAGGCCACGCCCCGTTCACAGCAGATTTGCATGGCCGAGGGTGGACGGAATCCGATGGCTTCCTGCCACGACTGCTGTATGTAATTACCGCTGCTGATTTGGGCTGTGACTGCAGGAAGTTTCTCGGTAGCTGCAAAGTCGAGGCTGAGCGATCGGTACCCAGAGGTTTCATTGATTTGGTGGGATGTTGAGGAGACGTGGACCGGTTCACGATTGACCACATATCGACACCAGTCGATCAATTCAATGAATTGGGAGCGATCTTGATGGGCCTGTTGGTGACTGTCACCGCTGGTGGCGGGTGTGCGGTGATGACAGAAAAGCAACTGTGGGGCGCCAAGACGCGTGGCAATCAGTTCACGTAGCCGAAGGGTAGCTGGTGCAAAGCGGCGCGGAAACTCGGCCATGAAGGCAACGCCGGACTCCTCGATTGTGTCTCGTACATGTTGGTCTTTTTCGGGGTCGAAGTCGAGATTACCCGCCCAATAGATCGCTTTTCCAGCCTCCGAGGCAGCCAGAATGGGTAGCCAGCCCAGCCAAGTGCCTTGTAGCACCATCACTGCATCGATATCGCAGCGAGAAACGAGGGTGCGGTAACCATCGACGGCATCCGCTTGGAATTCATTGGCAGAATTTTCTGCAAGCTTGGCCACAGGGCTGAAAACAGCCCGCACATCAAAACGATCGTGCAGCATGCGCAACGCGGGTCGATGTCTTGTTTGCCAGCCATCACCGAGCCCGATAAGTCCGATCCGCAGTTTCATAAAGACTTTGGCAAAGAGATTGTGGAAAACAGCGACACGTTGTTCACATCGATTTGGGTGGTCGGGTCCGCTTCATCGCCCGCTTTCTAATTTCGATGACTTCATCCATTCTGGCCACAAACAGACCAATTCAGATGTCCCGAAGTCTCGCATCGAAAACAGTTTAGCGTCTTATCCCTGTGTTGGGTCCGGCGGCGCCGCAACTTTTTAATGCCAGCAGCATGCCTCGGATTAGCGTTTTCACTGCTCGGCTCCATTTGCCCCCTTCCTGTGCAGTCTTGTTACTCCCGCCAGGTTTTCCAGGTTGCACATTCGTAATGCTTGCAAAATCGTCATGCTTGCAAAATCGTCGCCTTTGCCGGCCGACGAAGGCCGTGCCATCACCCGTTTCGGAGTTGCAACGGCACGACGAGACGAACACCAATAGATATTTGGCCCAATGAAGAAGAGTGGAGCTGACGGTAGACTGCCTAAAATCAACGGATTCGTCATGGGATGCCCTACCTAAAGCTGGGTTTTGAAGTTCGCACCACTCAGGCTTGCGTTAGAACGGTGTCTGAGGGATCGTTTCTGGCTTGATTGTTGGGGATGGGCTTGTTGGGGAAAAATTGGCAAAGGGGGAGTGATCAGTGCGGAGGGTTTCGAAAGGCTCGTTCTGCGTCATCCTTCTGTTCTGGGGTGAACAAGGCGGCGGATGTGTTACCTGAGTCGCCAAAGGTAGGGGACTAGGGATTTTTCATTACGACTGCCGAAGCATTTTTTGCACTGATCGGCTATCCTGCTGATTGATGTTGTAGATCGCGGCCGAAATGGCCAAGTGATTATTTCCCGCATTTTCTTAAGAGACTTGTTCAGCATGGATTTTCCGGACGATCTGATGCACCTGATACGGACTGACGAGCCATTAGGGCCGTTGGCGTGGCTGGGAATTGGTGGTCCTGCGAGGTTCTTCGCGGAGCCGATGGACGTAGCCGATCTGCAGCGTCTGATTGCAGCCGCACAGGAGCAGGGGCTATCTGTTCGTATTCTTGGCGGAGGCAGCAACGTGCTGGTGCGTGAGGCTGGCGTGAATGGTTTGGTCATCTCGTTGGCAGGCACCATGAATAGCGAAATCACCATCGACGGTACGAAAATGACCGTGGGTGCCGGAGCCAAACTGTCGCATGCTGTGATCAAGTCAGTCGGAGCTGGCTTGGGAGGGCTTGAACATCTCGTCGGAATCCCGGGTACTGTGGGAGGTGCGGTGGTTGGAAATGCATCTGCTGGTGGACGTGATATTGGGTCGGTTGTAAGTTCGGTCACGGTCGTCGAGAAGGATGCCAGCATTAGAACCATGACGCAGCAGGAGGCCGGTTTTTCGCATCGAAAAACATCACTCGTGGGGCTAGTGGTGCTTGATGTGAGTTTCGAACTGGAAACTCGGGATGTGCTAGCGTTGACCAAGCGGATGCAAAAGCTTTGGATTAGCCGAAATGCTGCTAGGCCAACGGAAGAGCCTCGAATCGCGATGCCATTCGTTGATCCCGATGGAATGCCAGCAAAAGATTTGTTGCAGACAGTCGGACTCGCTGGACTGCGGGAAGGTGAAGTTTCCTTGGATGGTCAGCATCCACAATTCATGATTGCCCACTCGGGTGCGACAAGCGAACAATGTCTCAGGCTCATTGAAAGAGTCAGGGAGCAGGTCTTATTGCAAACAGGGATCGACTTGCAGTTGAATCTGCAGATCTGGTAGTTCTACAGTCTGCAAAGGTGCAGTCTGCCTTGTCGGGGCGATAGGTTCCCCGTATGAAGTCAGTTGTTTCGTCCACATGGAAGTCGGGGAACACGTCAGTGGCAACGCGATCGGCCAATTCCGAAAAGCAGCGACCTCTTGGGCGATTGCTGGGGCGTTTGATCAAAGCTCCTGCTGCATTTGCCGTGTTGTGGCCCGTACTACTGATCGTAGTCGGTTACGCTGCTTGGCATCGTTGGGGTGCCGTACATGTGGCTGGCAAATATAGCGGCATTGATCCGACGCTGATCCAAGTCACTGCTCCACCGGCACACGTCAGAACCAATGTTGTCAAAACAGTCTATCGTGATACCGCGATGGAAGGGCTTTCGATTTTGGATCGGCAAGCCACGGCGAAAATAGCTTCTGCCTTCTCCATGCACCCGTGGGTACGCAAGGTGATTGGCGTTCGCAAGCTACCAGGAGGGCAGATCGATGTAAGGCTTGAATACCGAACTCCTGTTGCCATGGTGCACGTTTATAAACCCAACGATCCAGATAATCGAAGTTATTTCTTTCCCGTTGATGGTGAGGGCGTGCTGTTGCCGGGCAACGAGTTCGCAGAAGCGGAAACGAGAAATTACATTTACATCGAGGTCCCAGATGTTTACACCAGCAATGCCGTAGGAACACCCTTTGGAGACACTGCTGTCGAAGCTGCCTCGGCGCTTGCCTCTGTTCTTTCACCCTATCGAGAGCAGGCACAGATTCGCAGCATTGGGATCCACGGCGACCCGCGGCAGACCGAAGTCTTGCAAATGGAATTGACCATGCAGTCGGGAGCTCGCATGACTTGGGGGAGCCCCCCAGGCAATGAGGTCGCCGGCGAGCCGACCGTCCAGATGAAACTCAGATCCCTGCTGGGGGCTGACCTCCGTCAGGATGCGGACTTAAGGGTCGCTAGCCCTGCTCAGGCGATTCAGCGTTAGATGGGTGATCTGCTCGGCTTATCACGTGCCGCGTTTTGATGGAGTGCTCGCTGTAACGTTTTCAAGACAGTTATGAAAAGGCAGGTGCGGTTCACTGCATCTTTTTGCAACTCCGCGCACATTCTCGTTACTGGTTTTTCTTGACTGGGCACCAGTAACGGCTATCCGCGTTTTGGTTTTGATTCGATGTTTCGCAACATTCATGGTAATCTGTCGCGAGACGTGTCCGAGATACACCATTCACCATCGCACTGGTAGTCAAGTCACAGGAAGTCTGAATGGACGATTCATTCTTTGAATTATCGCAAATGCAAAATCGCCGCCAATTAATGGGGCGGTCCGCGTTGGGTCTTGGTACAGCCGCGCTGGCTGGTTTATTGACGGCTGATTCTCCTTTTGCGTTGGCGGATGATGCACCTGCTGGTCACGAACTCAATGGGGGATTGCACCACCGAGCGACGGCTAAACGAGTGATCTACCTGTTTATGAGTGGAGGACCTAGCCAGCTGGATTTGTGGGATTACAAACCAAAGTTGACTGCGATGTTCAATGAGCAGTTGCCTGATCATGTTCGCAACGAACAGCGAATCACGGGGATGACAGCGAATCAGAAAGCTGGACTACCATTGTGCCCCAGTAAGTACAAGTTCACGCAGCACGATAACAATGAGGATGGGGTCTGGGTTAGTGAATTGCTACCACATACGGCAAGTGTTGTAGATCAGCTATGCGTGGTTCGCAGCACGTTCACCGAAGCGATCAATCATGATCCAGCGATCACTTACATTCAGACGGGAAGTCAGATTCCCGGTCGGCCCAGTTTGGGCGCCTGGTTGAGTTATGGCTTGGGCAGTATGAATCAGGACTTACCGCATTACGTGGTGATGCATGCGAAGACCAGTTTTCCTGAGCAAAGTCTATTTAATCGACTTTGGGGTACCGGATTCATGCCATCGGACCATCAAGGCATTCTGATGCGCAGTCAGGGGGATCCTGTTTTGTACCTTAGCAATCCAGACGGTGTGAGTCGGACTGATCGGCGTCAGCAATTGGATGCTTTGGAAGCGCTCAACACGAGGCTGCATCAGGAATTGGGAGATCCAGAAATTTTGACCCGCATCAAACAGCACGAAATGGCTTATCGGATGCAGGCCTCTGTTCCAGAGTTGATGGATTTAACGGGCGAGGAGAAGGGCGTCTTTGATTTGTATGGCGAAGCCGCACGTACACCAGGTACATTTGCGGCATGCTGTCTCAATGCTCGACGTTTGGCCGAACGAGGCGTCCGCAATATTCAGATCTTTCATCGCGGTTGGGATGCGCACGGTCGCTTGCCGGCAGAACACGAATCACAGTGCCGTGACGTTGATCAGGGCTGTGCTGCTCTGATCAAGGATTTGAAGCAACGCGGCATGTTGGAGGACACGCTGGTTGTCTGGGGAGGTGAATTCGGTCGAACGGCATATTGTCAGGGGCAGCTGACTCGTGAGAACTATGGCCGAGACCATCATCCTCGCTGCTTTTCCACATGGATGGCTGGTGGTGGCATCAAACCTGGAATCAGCTACGGGCAAAGTGATGATTATGGTTATAACATCGCCAACGCAGACGGTGATCCGCTAACACCGACCAAAGAAACATGGACGCCCGGGACCATGCACATTCATGATCTCAATGCAACGATCTTGCATTTGCTGGGCATCGATCATCGAAGGCTGACTTACCGGTATCAAGGACGCGATTTCCGTTTGACCGATGTGCATGGCCATGTCATGCATGATCTGCTGGCCTAGCGACCTGTTGTGATGGGTGTAAATCGGAAAGGTTTCCCACCCACGAATTGATCGCTGGTCAGGGTAGGACATACATGGCGTTCAATATGCGAGATGATCAATGCATTCCCTTCGAGGTGGCTGACATGCGGCCATGATTTTGGGTTGTACATGGAGTCGGTAAGATCCCGCATTAGCACAACGTGCACGCCGTTCTTTGACAACTGCCGAAGTCCAAATGGTCTTCCCAAGACACACATGTTCGTGTGTACGCCAAGCAAGATGACATTCTTCAACTCTTTGTGCTTCAGGATGTTCCAGATTTCTTCACCTTGGTCACTGATGAAGTCCTTGGCTGGGTCGATTGTCAGTCCCTGATGTTGTTTCTTCCACGGTGCGCGTGGATTCAGCCCCTTTGTCTCCAGAGAAGCAGCCCATGTGGCATGTTCTTCTGGCGTGTCATCTTCGCCCCCGTCCGATTGGTCGAGCGGATAGGTCACTTGTTCCTCGCTGGGGATTGAGCGGCACCACTTATTGATTCCGTCAGGGGCAGCTGATTTTGGGATAGAGGCGACCCGCAAACGAGCGGGGTTGTCAGCGTAAGCGGCCACGCAACTGCTGGGCGCATGAATCATGGTTACACCTTTGGATCGCAGGTGATTGAGAACCTTTTCCATCTGCGGAACCATCTGTTCCTGCCTTTTTACCGCACGGTAGCAATGATGTGAGTCCCACATGTCGCAGATGATGACAGCTGTTTGTGATGCTTTCCATGCCTCGCTCGTCGTTGCGATTTCATAGCTGTTCGCGGGCTTTTCGTTGCTCGTTTGGGGCGTGGGTATCTGATGCTGCAGGGTGACGTTCAGTGTCGTTTCGGCGGTGTTATCTGCATGTAGGTGATTGCGGGTTTGGTCGGGACCAAGCCCGAAGCCGCTGATAAGGAAGATCACAGTGGAAAGACGTAAAGGCATCGCGATAACCAGTGCGGAGAAGTTAATGAACTTTGGTCATTCGTTCATTATAGAGAATCACGTGCCACACAGTGCATCTTGCTAGACGTTGCTTTGTGAGCCACCAATCGTGGTGGCTCCATGCTTCTCTCAGTAGCTGGATTTTAGCCGTATTTTGTGAAGTTGCGGCGGTCAGCACTATTGCGATATCAGATTCCGATACATGCTGATGCCGGCAGGGCCGACGAGCACCACGAAAATGCCTGGGAAAATGAAAAGCACCAGTGGGAAAATCATTTTTACAGCGGTCTTGGCTGCTTTTTCTTCTGCAATTTGTCTACGTTTGACTCGCATTGAATCACTTTGCACGCGTAGTGCCGCGGCGATGCTGGAACCGAATCTGTCTGCTTGAATCAGAATCGCAGTCAATTGTTTCAGGTCATCTACTCCACTGCGAAATCCCAGTGCTTTCAATACATCGGAACGCGACTTTCCAAACTGTAATTGTTGATTGGCGATGCTGAATTCGTCCCCAATTTCGATGTGGCTTTTCAGCATTTCGTCAGCAACTTTTCGAAGGGCCTGGTCCATTCCCAGTCCGGCTTCAACACAAACAACCATGAGGTCCAATGCATCAGGCATCCCAAGAAAAATCTTTTCTTTACGACGTTTGACAAGTTGATTCAAAACCAGCTTTGGAATGATGAATCCGATCACGATTCCGGCGGCGGCCTTGAGGATCAAGCCTTGGCTGAGTCCGTCAGCTAGCATCCCGAAGACTCCACCGACAAATAGCCCCACGCAGGTGAGGATTAATTGAATCCCCTTGAATACAACGGGTGCTGATTCTCGACGGAAACCGGCATTGAACAGTTCTTCTCGCAATTGACCCATCGCTTTTTCGTTTCCACTGACCGTCTCGGTCAATGGTTGTGTAGCTCGTTCCAGTACGGCAGCAAGAGCATCGTTTTTACGGGAAGATTTGTTTTCAGATTCTTGATCAAGCTGCGGACTCACACGCCTGTGCCGCATCATATCCAGACGCGTTTCCGCTCGTGGTTTGTCTTCACCACTGATGCGGCCAATCACCAACCACGCGATCGCAGAAACGGAAATGAAAATTGCAATCGCCGTGATGGTGACCGGATCAAGCATGGCAAAGATCATGGGAAACATATCGAAAATTCCTGAGTCAACGTGCGTGGTAGCGACGGTGCTGGGTGGGTTGAATACGTTGGTGATAGTGCTGTGGATTTATACTTTGATCGTGATGATTTTCTTGATCACCATCGCTCCAATGACCTGAGTTATCAGTGCCGCCGTGAGCATGTAGCGACCGATGGGATCCGTAAAGAGCATGAATACATAGTCATAATTCAGTTTCAACATGACCAAGAACAGGACAGGGGGTAAGGCCAGTAATACCGCTCCACTCATGCGTCCTTCGCCGGTCAATGCCTGCACTTGCCCAAGGATCATTAATCGCTCACGGATCAAGTGGCTGATTTTGTCGAGGATCTCTGCGAGGTCGCCACCTGTTTGACGTTGCAGAACGATGGCGGTGGCAAAGAAGCGGAGGTCCATGTTGGGAATGCGGTCTGCCATGTCCTCGATCGCTTCATCCAGCGGGATGCCAAAGTTTTGTTCTTCGAATGCTCTCGAGAACTCGGTGGCAAGGGGAGCCTCGAGTTCAGAGGCGACGAGTCCGAAGCCGGCACTCAGTGAGTGTCCGGCACGCAATGAACGGCTAAGCAGGTCAAGTGCTTCCGGCATTTGTCGACCAAATTTTGCCAGCCGTTTCTTCCGTTTCATGACCAGCCAACTAATTGGCACCGCTGCAAATAGGATGCCTGCGATGGGGGCCAGTAGAATGGGAACTGGAGTCAGGATGCAGCTCATGACCCCGCCCACGAATGCAGCACTGCACAGGATGATAAATTTGGCCGGCTGCATCGGGATATCAGCTTGGTCAAGGTAGTCCGTGAACGCTGGAAGATTTTCCAGTATGCGCGTTACCGGTGAATACTGCTCGTCCATGCCGTTAAGCAATGAACATTTCTGGTTGTCTTCGCTGCTGCTGCTGTGACGACTTGCCATGGCTGACAGCCGATCTTCAGTGGACGTCGTATTGCTTCCGGGCATCATCACATTGATTGCGAAGGCCACAAGGCATGAGACGACCATCCCGACCAGAACGACGATAATGTATCCACTCATAGCTGAACTGCAGGTCAAATGAGGTTTTCAAATTGGGGATGAGCTGCGATTTCTCGCATCTCCAGAGCAGTCTGAGTCAGGCTTGCATCATGACTCTTTCCCGGAATGCACTGGCGGGCAGGCGTACGCCTGCGGCCTCCAAGCGATTCATGAAACTGGGACGAACTCCAGTGCATTCGAAATGGCCGAATGCTTTTCCTTCGTCATCGATGCCCTTTTGCGTGTATTTGTAGATGTCTTGCATCACGATCGTGTCCTGCTCCATGCCAACGATCTCCGTGATCGCCGTGATGCGGCGCGGGCCGCCCTGCAAGCGATTAGCTTGAATCAGAATGTCGACGGCTCCGGATACCTGCTGGCGAATCGCTTTGACCGGTAATTCAAACCCGGACATCATCACAAGGGTTTCGAGTCGGGCAATGGCATCACGGGGCGTGTTGGCGTGGATGGTTGTCATGGATCCATCATGCCCCGTGTTCATGGCCTGAAGCATGTCCAATGTTTCGCCACCTCGACATTCCCCAATGATGATTCGTTCAGGACGCATACGAAGAGCATTCTTAACCAGGTCGGTTGCTGTGATCGCACCGTTCCCCTCAATATTTGCTGGGCGTGTCTCCAACCGGACGATGTGATCTTGTTGCAATTGAAGTTCTGCGGCGTCCTCAATCGTCACGATTCGGTCTTCCTGCCCGATGAAAGATGACAACGTGTTGAGCAGGGTCGTTTTTCCAGATCCCGTACCACCTGCAATGATGATGTTGCATCTGGCTTTAATACAGCCTTCCAAAAGCATCACCATCTCCGGTGTGAATGCTTTGAAGTTAAGGAGATCCTCGAGACGCAATGGATTACTGCCAAACCGTCTGATACTGACAGCAGCTCCATCGAGAGCAAGCGGGGGAATGATCGCATTGACACGCGATCCGTCTTCAAGTCGTGCGTCGACCATCGGGGAAGTTTCATCGATCCGACGACCCACTTTACTGACAATTCTGTCAATGATCTGAAGTAGGTGTTTTCCATCACGGAATTCCACATCCGACTTCTCCATTTGCCCGCCACGCTCGATGTAGATATTTTTGGGACCGTTGATCAAAATGTCACTGACCGTAGGATCCTTCAGAATCAATTCGAGTGGCCCCAGGCCTAGGACCTCGTCAATCACCTCTTCCACGATGCGTTCGCGCTCTTGATGATTGAGAAGTGTGTCTTCCGCATCGCAAAGGTGCTCAACAACCAGGCGAATTTCACGTTTGAGTGTGTCACCTTTGAGATCTCCCACTCGTGCAAGGTCCAGCTTGTCCACTAACTTGCTGTGAATGCGTGTTTTGACCTCTTCAAACTGTTGCTGTCGACTGGGGCGTTTGATGGGAGTGCCTATTCGCATTGCGGTTGCTTTCTGTTTCTGATGCGTGGAGTTCCGTGCGGTTCTTGGCATTCAAACCGATGGCTGAAGACCCAACGCCCGGCTGCGCGGTTGGAACAGGATCACGATTGTGCGGTTTGCGACGCCTGTAGGGCCAAAGTTGGGCCTTTCGGCGGTCTGTTTCCCTGCTTCGATTTCACATTCCACGCAAGGATAGGCCGCAAATCGGTGTTTAGAGAGAAAACACCTCCGAGTTTCACCAAAGTGCTGGTATGTCTGTGGCTGCTCCCAAGAACGCTGCACGTTCAGGCTGAAGCTGACATCGCTTCACGGCCTTGGGTCCCCGGCCAGAATGGCCACCCCGCTTTGATAAAATGGACCTGCTGAGAGCGGTGTAAGGCAGATCGCTGTTCCCTGGCTTCGCTGCTCAACGACAAGGAACGCAGCTCGTCTTGGATGTATCGCCGACAGCCTCTTAAGAAAGCAGACCGGCGCCTCCAATCGGAAGCACCGGCCTGTCGCAATGAGCGTGTTGCCAGTCGCTAATGGCTAGTTTTTGCACAGACACCGAGAAACAGCGTTTGGATTTGTGTCTGCGATCGGTATTCGAACTACCAAGGGCCACGCACGTAGTAAGTGCCGAACTGATCCGTGTGGCTGGGCCACCTGGGTGTGCCGTAGAATCGGCCACGAGCGGTACCGGGGGAATTGGCACTGCGGCCAAATTGGTGGTGAATGGGGTACATCAGGTTCTGGCCGACGCCCCACGAGTACGTTTGCCGCATGTGAGCTGTGGGGGGAACAATCAATGCCAAAGGTTGTCCGTGCATTTGATTGTAGTAATTTCCATGCCAAGGACGGTTCATGGAAAAGTTGTAGGACCATACCTGGGCCATGCCGTAGGGATCGCCAGCAGACGCAGTCGTTTGCGAGGCTGCGATGGAAGCGGTCACCAGGCCAACGGCGAGGATGATTCGGTGGATCATGGTAGGCTCATTCATCTAGGATTGATGGATTGTGTTTCGACGGTCAGAGGACTGACCTGTTGCTGTTCTGGGTGAACTAGCGTGGCATGCGCAAGAAGTTCCAGTAAAGATTGCTCGCTGTTTGGCGAACGGGTGGGTAATAGTAGGAAGCCCGAGTCCTATTCATACCACGACCGCAGTCATAATGACGGTGGAACTGATTTTGATGCGGGTACAACATGTGGTGTGGGTAGAAGGGCTGGTAGGTGTAAAACGTGTGTCCCACATTTGGTGGAATGGGCATGGGAGACAGGTACATCTGGGCGTTCGTTCGATTGGCCGCGCCCTGGGTATAGAAGTTGTAGAACAGGTCGGGCTGTCCGTATTCCCGCTGAATTCCAGGTGCGACGTCACCTACGTAGCCGTCGTTGGCGACCTTCTCTTCGACTTGGCTGGCAGTTTCGTCTGCTGAAGTGGTGGCTGCGAGGGAAATACAAAGGGTCAAGGCGACCCAAGCGTAGGAAAGCGTTCTGATTTTCATAGGTTCGGCTCCACCGTGAACGTCGCCCGAGCGTGTCGACGGCTGAAATGGGTCGGAATCCAGCCGATTGGCTGGCGATCGATCCCCGCTGCTTTCGTGCCTCGCAGATAAAAATCCGTGTAACGGCAGCAAAATGGGAACAGATCCTGTTTCAAAGAGTTTTCGGACCAGATGTCGCTGATAGTTGACCTGTGAGTCGTTTGCCGCTCTGCTCGGCATGATCATTGGGGTCGTTTTGACGGTTTCGATCGGTATAACCGGCTTGTGCAACGGTCCCTGTTCAGGACACCGTAATCGACTCGGATAGCATTAACGGTATAAATTGCCTAGTTTCTGCATTGTTGATTTGGCTGGTAGACCGCCAATCGCAAGAAAAATCTCGCACCACTGGCAAGAAAAGGACATTCTGGCGTGGCAAAACGTCGAACTCGCAGCAAGACCGGGGCTTCCAAGGCTTCCGGCAAACAAAAGTCGTCAGGCGGCAAGACGGATGAAACCGAATCGCTCTTTGATGTTCAGGATCCATCGCTGGTCGTGATTCCCCTGCGGCAGGCAGCGCAGGAGAAATACCTGAATTATTCGCTCTCGGTTATCACCAGTCGTGCGTTGCCTGATGTCCGAGATGGTCTGAAGCCTGTTCAACGCCGAATTCTATACACCATGAGTCAGCAGGGACTGAATTTCAGTTCCAAGCATGTCAAATGTGCCAAGGTAGTTGGTGACGTCATGGGACGTTTTCATCCGCACGGTGACAGCTCGATCTACGATGCCTTGGTGAGGATGGCTCAGCCGTTTTCTTTGCGCATGCCGTTGGTCGACGGCAGTGGTAACTTTGGTAGCGTCGATGGCGATAATGCCGCGGCGATGCGTTATACCGAGTGCCGCATGACGGCACTTGCTTCGGAGATGCTCAAAGATCTTGCAACTCGCACCGTTGCTTTCAAACCTAACTATGACGGGAGTCGGGAAGAACCCGTTGTCTTGCCAAGTCTTGTTCCCAACTTGCTGCTGAATGGGGCAACTGGAATTGCGGTGGGAATGGCAACCAACATTCCACCCCACAACTTGCGTGAGATTTGTAACGCACTACTCAAACTGTTGCACAACCCGGAAATCAAGGGTTATCAACTCGTTGCCAACGATGCAATTCAGGGACCTGACTTTCCAACTGGTGGGCAAGTTACCAATACGAAGGATGAGTTGCGGGAAATCTATGCTACTGGCCAAGGCACGATCAAGCTTCGAGGAACCACCAAGTTAGTCACTCAAAAGGGTGCCAAGGTTCTGCAAGTCACCTCGATTCCATTCGGTGTGAACAAGGCTGCGATGGTCGAGCGGATTGCGGAGATCATTTTCAGTGGGAAACTACCGCTGGTCACTGAGGTCCGAGATCTTTCGACAGACGAAATTCGTGTTGACCTGCTGCTCAAGAAAGGTGCGGATGAAAAAAAGGTGTTGGCCTATCTGTATAAGCACACGCAGTTACAGAATAACTTCAATGTGAATTTGACGTGTCTTGTACCGACTGAGAATCCTGAGGTCGGAGCCCCGAACCGCCTGAGTTTGAAGGAAATGCTTTGGCATTTCCTGCACTTCCGACTGGAAGTGATTACTGAGCGTCTGACGAATGAATTGAAATCGCTTGAAAAACGCATTCACATTCTGAATGGTTTTGCTTTGATCTTTGATGCCCTTGATGAAATCATCCGTATCATTCGGAAGAGTGATGGCAAGGCTGATGCTGCCAAAAAGATCATGCGGAAGTTTCCCGCTGACGGACGCGGTGGCGGCCTCGATGATGAGCAGACGGATGCCATTCTGGAATTGAAACTCTATCGGCTCGCTCGATTGGAAATCAATCTCATCCTTGATGAGCTGAAAGAGAAAAACAAACGCGCTCGCCAAATACGAAAGTTGCTGGCCGAGGATACCAAAGATACAAATTCCTCTGGTCGATGGCAGATTGTCCGCAAAGAAATCGAGGCGTTGGTTACCGATTACGGAAAAGATAGCGTTGGTAAACGACGCACCCTGATCACAACGGTGGAGGAAGAACCGGAGTACACAGCAGAAGATTTTATTGTCGCTGAAGACTGCCATGTTCTGGTCACCACAGATGGTTGGGTGAAGCGACAAAAACAAATTGCTGATCCGGGCAAGAGTCGTTTGCGCAAAGGCGACAGTGTTTTGGCTTGTGTTGCCGGAAGCACGCGATCAACGATCGGGTTTTTCTCTTCACTCGGTGTCTGCTATACAGCACGTATGATTGATGTGCCGGCGTCCACAGGTTTTGGTGAACCGATCCAGAAATTATTCAAGATGAAGGATGGCGAGAAAATCGTGACCGCGATTTCCTTTGATTCCAGAGTCATTGGTGACTTTCGAGAGGACCCCAAAAATCCGGACTATTGTCCCGAGTGTCATGCCTTGGCTGCATCGACCAATGGTTTTGCACTTCGCTTCAGCTTCGAGCCGTTTGCCGAAACATCGACACGCAGCGGTCGCAGGTTTGCCAGAGTTGCTGCTAATTCCTCAATCGTGAGTGTCGTGCCCGTTGATGGCACTGAGAATCTGCTCGCTGTGTCCCGTGCTTGCAGGGCAATGATCTGTACTGTTGAAGAAATTAATTATCTCTCAGGTGCGGGTAAGGGAGTCACGCTCATTCGACTTGCCGCGGGAGATGAATTGCTTGGCTTCAAAGCTTCGACTGGTGACCGTGACTTGTTGACAGTGATGACCAACCGTGGTGCCAAAAAGACAATCTCGACCGCCAAGTATCGCGTGACATCGCGTGGTGGACGAGGTAATGAAATTCAAAAAAACGGGAAAATATCCGAGATTGTAGCGCTGCCGCCCACGGCTCCGCCGACACTCAGTGAATCATCCTGACTGTTTGCTTATCCCTTTATTTATTCTGCATCAGCCCTTGGGGCTGAATAACTATCCAGCTGACGGAACGACATCGAGATGGCTGCAAATAAACGATACGAAGGCGAAGACATCGTTGTGCTCGAGGGGCTTGAGCCTGTTCGAAAACGACCCGGCATGTATATCGGTGGTGTTGGCATGGCTGGGTTGCACCATCTGATCTGGGAAGTCGTGGACAATTCAATTGACGAGGCGATGAATGGTCACGCCACGGAAATTTCCGGCACGCTTCACAAGGATGGACGCAAAATCACGGTGTCGG
>DOPG01000254.1 GCA_003513555.1 Rhodopirellula sp.
GGTGGTAGCACCGCGGAAGTTCGTGAGGCTCTGTATGGTCTGATGGACCAGTTCGGAGATCGCGCAAAACAGGCCTACCGCAAGAAGCTTAGTGTCCTGAAAGAGCAAAACGCTGGGGATTTTGAAACGCAAAAATCAGCCTTGTTGGCGGAGTTGAATGAGAAGCTTTTCAAGAATGAGTTGAACAAGGAAAGATGCCGACGGCAGGCAAAGCACACATCCTGGCGTGACAGCGCACCAAAGGAGGACGCTGAGGAATATGTGCGTGCGAACTGGATTGACTACACCGGTGATTGATACTGCCCCGTGAACCATTCAGACGTGACATCTTTGGCGGCTTCCTGGGCAGGAACAACAAGTCAGCGGTATTGCGTATGACACGTCTGCAGTGCGGATTTGATAACCATAGGGACCAAGAGATGAGATCATTAATTTGTTGTTTTCTTATGATTTTTGCTGCGGTGATCAATGCAGCTGAATCTCCTAACTTTATCATCATTTATGCGGATGATTTGGGATATACGCAGACAAGTGTCCCAATGATGAAAGAACGCCCCGAGTTGGCGCATGCACTACACCAGACACCCAACCTTGAAAAATTGGCTGCGAGAGGCATGCGTTTTTCGAATGCGTATTGTCCATCACCGGTGTGTACTTCCTCACGCGCCAGCATCCAGCATGGCAAAACGACTGCCAGAGTAGGGTGCATTTCGATTCATGATGTGGTGATGAACAAGAGGAAAGTTGATCTGGGTCAAAATTTGTCGATCGCAGAGATGCTCAAGCAGGCGGACCGAGGTTATGTGACAGCGTTTTTTGGAAAAGGGTGTACGCCGATGCGGTGGTTCAAGGACCACGGGTATGACATGACGGACTTCAATCACAAGAATCCCAATGGCAACGCTCATGGTGATTGGTGGGAACCGGCGTACAAGACGCCCATCCCACTTGATGATCCCAAACGCATGTTTAGTCTTGCGAGAACGGCGCAGAAGTTCTTAAGGGATCGTGGTAGCGATCAGAGGCCGTTCTACATGATGGTGTCTCATTACGCTGTGCATGTTCATAATACATCTCTCAAAAGTACGCGTGATAAATATCTTCGTATCCTTGCCACAGCGAACGGAGTTGAAGGTGGAATTCCTGATATTTCGAAGCTTGATGCGAATGCCGATGAGATGCCAAAGAAGCTACAAGCGCTTTGGGAAAAAGCCAATTACGCCGCCATGATGGAGAACATGGACACATCGATCGGATCGGTGTTGGACGAGTTGGAAACTCAGGGACTTAGGGACAACACCTACGTGATCTTCTCTTCAGACAATGGGGGTGGCCAAAGCAATGCTCCACTGCAGGGTGGAAAAGCCAAAATGTGGGAAGGCGGTTTGCGAATCCCCATGATTGTTGCGGGCCCGGGAATTGAGCCAAATTCGCAGTGCGACCAACCTGTTGCGCAGTGGGACTACTTGACCACCATTCACGATCTTGCGGGAAGTAAGGTTGCGTTGCCCAATGATCTTGACGGTATCAGCCTGCGTCCTGTTTTAGAGAACGGGAACGAGGGAACACTTGCGAAACGGGACACAGGATTCGTGTTTCACTTCCCGGCGCATTACACCGTACCGATTACTGCATACCGCAAGGGTGATTACAAGTTGATGCGGCAACTCAACTCGGGAGAACTCAAACTGTTCAACGTTGTGAATGATATGGGGGAAACGAACGACCTGGCTAATGAACTGCCGGGAAAGACGGCCGAGATGGTTCGTGATCTAGATGCCTATCTTGATAAGGTTGGAGCTTGGACCATGCAGGAGGTTTATGCTACTCGAGCAGAGGAGCTAGAAAAATGGATAACGCAAGAGCAGGAAAAAATCTCGGATTTGACGCAGCAATTAAATGAGTCTGACTTGCCTGCACTGACTCGTGTAGAATTGAGAGAACAGTTGGTGGATGTGTTGACGAGACTAAAACATCATCAGAGTAATCTGGAAAAAATGAACAAGGATCGTGAGTCCACGCTTTGGTTCTGAGTTGCAGTGGGCGATCTGAAGCCTGTTTCGGGTCATCTGCGAGAGAAGCATTGCATGTGCTCACAGCAGACGCGAATCTGGGAGGGACCAGCCCGCGACAGCTGTTTGTGAAGGATTGGTTTGTAACCAAAATGCACTTTTGAAAACGATTGTGTCAATGAAACGCTGGTTGAATTTTACGCTCGCACTGGCCGCTTTGGTTGGTTTAGCGTTTGCTGTGCAGCAAGCGTTTTTAAAGCAAACGCTGGATCGGCAGTATGAAGTTCTCGTTGCGGAAGTGGGCTATCTTGAGTCGACAGGCGAGAATGGGGTTTCTGTGCTTGCGTTGCCTACGCGAGACCCAAAGCATTTTCGCTGGAGAATTTTTATGCCGGCTGGTGAAAAAGTCTATTGGAAAAATAGGGGTAACGAGGCCGAGATACCCGTCAACGGTCCCTTGAGCTTCGTCGCCAATGTACGCTTCCGGGATGGCGAGAACGGAACGTTGAGTGTGTGGTGGGGATTTGAAGGCACTGCGGCAGTCAGTTCTTGGGGTGGGGCTGGTTTGTATCGATTGCTCGATGGTCGTTGGGGGGAAATGGAGGTTGAGCAACTTGCGGCTGATGGGAAGATTGTAATGAAGCCCGGGGAACTGACATCGCTTTTGCGGATTAGGATGGGAGGCCGAATGCGAGAAGAAGCCCAGGTTCTCTTGTCCCCGAGGGTGGCGGATTTGTACGTCCCTGAGTTTTTCCATCTGCAACTGGGGACACGGAAAGCAGTGGATGATCAGAACATGACGGGGCAAGTTCCGAGGGGGCTAAGCAGTGACTGAACCTGATGCGAATTTGGAAATAAAGACGTTCGAAGCTTTGGAGCTCCGTGCACCGAATGAACGAGTGAACTCATTTCAAAAGGCCTGGTTGCAGTGGAATACACTGACTCTTTTGTTGTTGGTAGCTGTCTCTGCGACATGGTTTCTGTATTACCGTCTGCGGGTGGCTAACGAAGCCATGCGTGATTCGATTCAGGTCATGCGAAATGAATCAAAGGCTCTTGTGATCGTGTACAACGACCGTGCTGCAGTGATTAGTGCACCTCAAGGTTGGCTTGAAGAGAAAAAGTGGAATTTGGCTGCGCCAACGAAGGAGGTGGTTGCCGAGGGTGGGACGGCTTACAAGCTCTGCCTTGCCACCAGTGGTTTGCAGGTCGGTACCAGACCTTCTGATGTGACGGAGTTTGCATTGCCGCATGGTAGGCATGATGTTGAACTCCGGACGATCGAGACCAAAAGCGGGTTCGATGTCAGGGTGCTGCTGGATGACCAGCGGGTGATTGATGTCAGCCAGCCGTATGTATGGCGGTCCGATCGCGGTGGGGTTGGTAATGGGGTTGCACACCACCAATCTTTTCAGCCCGAGAATGCAGTTGCCTCGATTCAGCTGTATAGCATGTACTATCTAGAGGACCCGTCAAAGCCGAAGCAATCACAGTACAAGGGAATAGAGTTGTGGTTGCAACCGATTGGCACGCCTCGGCATTCGGGCGAAAAACTTTGATCACGGAAGTACAGGCGTTTTGAACGCTCGATAAACCCTCGCAAGTCGACCTCTGGGTTTTGTCTGATTCGGATGTTCAGGATCCGTGAGACTTGGGGAACGGTTACCCGGCCAGACACGGAAAATGTAATGTGTAGGCGTCGTGTTGCAACGCCGTTCGTTTTCTATTTCCATACCTCATGCCTGTCGGTGGTTTTCCTGCATTGCTATGCAAGAAACGTCTCGATCGGGCCGGTTTGTTCGATGTTCAAGCCCACGTCGGGACTGCCATAGTGGTTGATTGAATTTCCGTGCGCGTTAAGCAGGGTCGTGTACCAGTTGCCCAGTGTCTTGTGGCCCTGTTTGCCGTAGCCCGGCAGACGGATATAGCGTCGAGTGATATCCAATGGCGTGTTGTCGCCAGCCAGCACCACGAATGGCCATTCTGTGCCGTGACTATGGTGGGTCTCACCGTTGTCCGGGAAATAGAACAGCATTGTGTTGTCGAACATGGTGCCATCCCCTTCGGGGACATTCTTTAAACGCGTGACAATGGTGTCGATCAGTGTCATGTGCTGATTGCGAATTTTTTTGCGAACTTCGGTCGCTTCGAATCGTCCTACTGATTTGCCGTGTCCGACGTCATGTTGGTTGACTTTTTCTCCCTCGATTTCTGAGAGCCCCGTGTACGGAGTACCGAGTTCGTCCAGCGTGAATGCAACCACGTTGGTCATCCCCGAGATGAGCGTTGAGAGCAGGATCTCGGTGAGGCCTTCCTGCCGATCGACGGTCGATAAATCGTCCGCCATGTACTTGGCATCAAGCTTGGGTAGATGGGCGCGGATTTGGTCGCTCATCGCTTCGACCCGGCCGTTTCGTTTGCGGATATCCTGCAAGGCATCGGCGTAATTTGCGACCTTGACTCGCTCGGAACCGACCAGACCTTGGGCTCGCTGCCCTTCGTTGTTGGCAACAAATTCCAGCATCTTCCGTTCCAGTTCATACAGCGTCTGTGCCGACGCGTCGTTGGATACGGATTTGTAAAGCTCTTTCATTGCGGT
>DOPG01000257.1 GCA_003513555.1 Rhodopirellula sp.
ATTTGTAAAGCTCTTTCATTGCGGTCTTCGGTGAACCGAATGCATAGTTGGGTTGCTGCGGACCCCTCGCCGAAAAACCTTTCTCAATGCCGTTGATGTTTCCACGAGAATTGCCGCCACCCGTGGGAAAGCAAGCCAACTCGATATGTCCAAAAGGCGATGGGAAAAGCTTGGCCAGTTCAAAGTCTACCGTCGCCCACTTGATGGAACTCAAACGCTCATTGGCTTTGAAAACTCCCAGCGAAGAACACCACGTGTGGTGGCCTGTAGTGCACATTTTTCCTGATAGTCCCTGTAGGATGGTCATGTTCTGCGTATGACCGGAAATAGGACTCATCCAATCAGGCAGGTCCTGACCATCCAGGTCAGCGGTGAACGCTTCTTTATTCTTTTCGCTCTGCTGTTGCTGTTCGTCGAACGACGGCAGGGCCAGAGAGCCGGGAAGCAGGCCGTTTCCCTTGTGTAGAAAAATGAAACGAGTGGGTGGTTTACCCGCAGCAGTATTGGCGAACAGATGGGGCGGCATCAAGCTCATGGCGCCAGCACCCAGGACCGATTTTGTCAGGAATTCTCTGCGGTTCGTCATGTTGAGTTTTCTTCGTGCAGGACGGAAATTATCCGTCGTGGGGCGTGTCGTCGCACTTCGTCAGGATACGCGAGCCATTCATTGTACCGTAACAATCGATTCGCTGTCTTTACGATAAATGAACGAATCAGACGTCAGCAGCGAAACGATGACTGCTTTGAAGCTGCCGCCGCTAGTGACGTAAGCCTTGTCGGCATCAATCAGGGTTTTCGAGTCGGAAAGCATTTCATTTCGGCCAATGAAAAACCGAAAAGCGTGGCGAATGATCGATTGTCGGACTCGGTCGGATTGAGCAAGCCGGTCAATCAAATCAAACGCGTCGGTTACTTCGCCATCAAGAGCGTGGTCAAACGTACCGTCAAGGTATCCTGATGTGTCTACAGGCATTGTTTTGTAGGTATCCGATTCATTGCCGTTGTTCCGTTTGACAAGATTTTCAGGATGCTCAAGGCTCTCGACGCTGCGAATCCGGCCGAAATCATCGAAACCCTCAAACGGCATGCCCAGCGGATTCATTTGTTGATGGCACTTCCAGCATTCTCCTTGTCCAGTCACCGATTCCACCCGTTGTCGGAATGTCTTGTGTGGGTCTTCCGGAGCTTGTGCGTCGACGGTGATGGGTACATCGGGAACACGTCCTGCCAACAATTTTTCGCGAATCCAGCGGCCACGGCGAATGGGGTCGGTTTGAAAATTTCCTGAATGTGCAACCAGCCACGCGGGGTGAGTCAAAATGCCCTTTCTGCCTGGCATCGGAAAAGGTTGAACAGGCTGATAGTCGAAGTTGTCCTGGTTGCCATAGCCGCCTCGGCCAGGCATGCGTGGAAGACTGTAGATTGGGGAATGCCAGTAGTGATTGCCATGAGCCCATGGGAACGTAGTGAAAGGTTTATTTCCTTTACCAAAGGTGTGCTCGAAGTGCGTCATCAAGCGGATTAGGCTATTGTCGTGGCGTGCCTTGCTGCGTCCCGTGATACCGCGACGATCAATATGGGTTTTGATCAGTTCTTCGTGTGCCTTCACGACCCCGTCAGGATCATCTTTCCAGTTGGTGTCCTTCAGGGCCTCGTAAGCTTTACGCCAACCCTCAATCATACGCTTGCCTGACTCATTGTCTCGATTGTGATAGAGAAAAAACTTGTCAGTGGTGAGCAGGGTTTTGAAAACATCCTTATCGGACTCGACAATGCCAGCCACGACGCGATCCGCCTCGTTCACGAGATGACCCGGAGTCTGGTTACTGCCACGACCGGGGTTGATGTAAAAACCATCGCTGCGTTTCAGGTCTTTGAAAATCTTGAGTGCTGCTGGATAACCAAAGAACTCGCGAAAGAAACGAATGACCCGGGGGTGTGAGGTCAGACGGGGCGGGATCTTGTCGCGGCTGCCCCATGCGTGGCCGATTGCTCCGCGAAAATAGGACTCATCGTCCAGTAAACGTGTCACTTCACGGTGGTAATCTTCTTTCGTCAGCAGTTTGCCCGCGTTTGCTGCGTCTCGGAGTGTTTGGTCAGGTCCGCGATCACCCAGTGCGTATGCGATCGCGAAGCTTGCTTCACGTGGCGTGAGTTTGCGACGCCCATGCTCATCCGTTTTACCACCCCCGAATTCAATTCGATAAAGAAACTCGGATTCCAGCAGGACACTGACAAGCATTTGTCTTAGCCCGTTGACGTTTCCGGCAAGTTTGATGGAAGATGCCGTTAATGCAACGTACTTGTCTAGTTCGGATGCACTGGGTGCACGCTGTAATACTCTTTCAAACTGGGTGTTGATGGCGGCAACAATCTCATCCAGCGTAGGTTCGCTGTCCTTGAGGATGATCGTTTCAAATGTTGCCGGTGTGGTTTTGGGATACCACCGATCTTTAGGATTGGGGAAGTCCTTGGGGTTAATTTCTCCCTTCTTGATGCGAGCCGCCACAATCTGTTTGGAAGCGATCCACCTGGCATTGTCCAGCATCACCAGCAAGGTGCCACCACCAAGCGTACCCAAGTCGTAATCACGCACCCCTGAGTGATCGGGTAATACAAACGGGTTAGTGACGCCGTAAAACCCGTTTTGTCTCGCATTGGTAAGGTCGCGACCTTCCAGAGCAAATACGTTGACAACTCTTTCTTCGAAGATCCGAGGGCTGATGAGCCAACGTCGTGCCGGAGTGTATGCGGCCTCTAGGCTCTGGCCGTTGAACAGCTCTTGATGGTTGATGTAATTGCCGAAGTCTGGATAGCTTAGCTTCTTGTCAAGCTCGGAGGCATTGTGGCTTTGCAAGGTGGAACGAATCCAGGTTGTCAGAACCTTGCGAGCTGCGGCATTGGGTTGGCTGGCGTCGTTAGGTGGCATCAGCCCAAAAAACAATTGATCCTGAGCGTTGTTAAGTAGCTCAAGTGTGGCACCTTGATCAAGCTTTTCAAGTTCATCAATTTGGACAGTCCCCTCGGCGTTGTCCTTGTTGTGGCAGTCAAGGCAATGAGTCGCAAGGATCGTCTGGATGTGATCGGGGATAACAATCGGATTCTCTGCTTGAGGAGCTGGGACAGAATCATCGCTCGCAAATAGGGACGTTGCATCGCATGTCGTCGCCACGATCACCGCGAGAGTGAATCGATAAAACACGCTTGGGCTTTTGTTGTTGTGGTGCATGATCTGGAATGGTCGCTGTTGCTTCGTCTGAGTCGGCAGTTCTATTGTAGTGTACCGATCCCTTTTTTTAGCGCGGATGGTGTGTCCGGTTTCGACTTCAGGAGGGCTTTTGGGAGTTCTGCGTGGCCTCGAAATTGATTTCCCTTGACACTCATTTTCCCGAGGGTGGAAACAGGTGCTAAACGAAACGAGCTAATGATGGGAACGCTCGTTGGTATTCACTTGCCTTGCTTTTTCAATTCATCCAGTAGCAGCCTGCCATCGCTGTTCGCGTCGATCGCTTTGAACCGTTTGGTTAGGGCGGGGACGTTGCGACCTTCCGGGTTACCGATAAATTCTTCCAGCGTGATCACTCTGTCAGAATTGCGATCCCGAGCTTTGAAGAATTGTTCTGGTGACCGGCGTTGCGGCTCCGGTGTGGCAACCTTTTTAGGGGATCTGGTTGTTTCTTTTTGCGGAGCGTCGGAAATTCCAACGCCAGGATACTCCGCGTTGATATTGGAAAAATGTTCGATGAGTTCTGTCTTGAGTGAATCGTAAACCTCGGGTCGTTCTGTCCTTAGGTCA
>DOPG01000462.1:0-7562 GCA_003513555.1 Rhodopirellula sp.
TTGCAAAAAAGCTGGCGACAACACACAGACGACCGCCTCCAACTTTTCCAACGCAGGCAAAAGTACATCCCAGCCCTCGTCACTGCTCGGTAACCTTGTCAGTTTTGTGACTCGCAAATTCTGACCTGATAATTGCTGCAAACGCACTTGCATGTGCTCAGTCAGCTTGGTGACCCAACCATCTGTTCCTGGCGTGATTGGATGGTCATCGACCTCCGCCGCAAGAATCACCACATCACTATCGCGAATCGCATCGGCTGATGAGGAAATCGAAGTTCCATCAGCCGCTACCTCCATGGTTTGATCCAAACCCGCTGTGGACACAGGCGCAGTGAAGACAGCTGCCGCCCCAGACAACGCAGCCGCCTGCAATGGCTGCAAGCTCTGCAAAAACGCTGTCGGATTCGGATAGCGATCATCGGGATTTTTCGCAAGACATTTCTGCAACAGCAAATCTATTTCAGCCGCATCTTCTACCCCTTGTCCAACAAGTGGTGGCACTTCTTGATTTAGGATTCGATCAAAAACATCACCAAGTGACGCACCCGAAAACGGCGTCGTGCCGGCCAACATTTCGTACAACACAACCCCAAGACTGAACAAATCAGATCGATGATCTACTGACCTTCCACGGACCTGCTCAGGGCTCATGTACTTGGGCGTTCCCAGTACCGACCCTGCAGCCGTCATCGAAGTATCAGCCGTGACGGGTTTCGCCAAGCCAAAGTCGGTCAACTTTGGCACCCCCTCCTTGGTCAACAACACATTCGCCGGCTTGATATCTCGGTGAATGATGTTGGCGTTATGTGCCGCGACCAGAGCCGAGCAAAGCTGCCCCGTCAACGAAATCGCCTCAGCTTTACCCACGCGTCCAGCAGCGCAGCGGTCCGCCAACGAACCACCTTCGACGTACTCCATGATCAGATACGGACCATCCTTGGTTTGACCGTAGTCATAAATCTGAACAATACTTGGGTGATTGAGCGCCGCGATCGACTTTGCTTCTGTCAGAAAACGCTGCACGGATGTTGCATTGCCAACCTCTGACCCCAGCATTCGCTTGACAGCTACTTTTCTGTCTAACCGGGTATCGGTTGCAAGCAGCACCTCTCCCATGGCTCCCTTGCCAAGCACCTTCCCCAACTTCCAGCGAGATTCGAGATCAACGACTTCCATCGTTTCATCGAATTTTGGAATTTCGTCGGACATAGTGTGCAATGCGGGTGGGGGCGGAAAAGGGAGAGCGATTTCTGAAGTTTAAAGCATGAAGCCAACGATATCTGCACTAGGATAACCGCACCCTACCAAGGCTTCAAGTTTTGTAAATGGTCTGCCAGCCAACTCCGCAAAATCAGTTTGCTTTACCACCATCCCCCCCTCTGGTGCGCCGCCTTTTTTTCAAAAAAACCGACCTTGCTGATAAGGGAAGTTGAGAACAGCTCCAGCCTGAACTTGATGAAGGGCAAACCTAGTGCCATCATTGGCCATCCACAGTCAGTTTGACACGACTACAGATCTGCCATAGCAAGTCCTCCTTGCCTGGACTGCACATCGCTGAAGAGCCTCTGTAGCTTCCGTGGCCTCGGTATGTTCAATTGTAGCTTGAGCGACGCACTTTCCAACAAGCTGGTAAGCCCCGCACGGGGAGTTTATTGTCTGCGACAATTACTGGGGCTCAGCAATCCATATTGCCCAACAATCTGATCAAGTCGGCCGCCGGTAACTGCATAAATCGGCAAGCTGGCAGGCTCCTGCTAAACTGAGAGTTAACTGGACGCTTCCGCCGCGCTCCGCTACCAACCACGATTCAATTTCGGAGAATTGCTGTGACCCCTCGTTGCACAACAATCTTGGGCCCAACCCTTATACTCAGCTGCTTTATCAGCTTGGCGTTTGCCGACTACCCACTGCGGCCTGTTCCATTCAATGCAGTTGAAATCCACAGCGATTTCTGGCGTCCTCGCCTGCAAACACAACGCAAAACACTCGTCCCGTTTGCGTTTGAACGCACTCAACCTGGCGTTGAGCACTTGCGAGCAGCTCGTGATTTTCTGGCCGGCAAGGAACCGAAAGATCACCGACCGCATCGTTTCATCGACTCGGATCTCTACAAAGTAATGGAGGGAGCTGCTTACCTGCTGCAACTGAGGCAGGATCCAGAACTCGAATCAAAACTGAATGAATTAGCGGATGTCATCAGCGGTGCTCAAGAGACCAACGGCTATCTTTATCCATCTCATACAACCGGGGTAGGTGAAGCTAAAAACATGATGGGCGATTCACCCTATACATTCGTTGTGCACAGTCACGAACTTTATAACGTGGGGCACCTGTATGAAGCAGCTATTGCCTATTACCAAGCAACAGGAAACAAAAAACTGTTGAATGTCGCGGAGAAAAGTGCCCAGCATATCAATCAGGTCTTTTTTTCAGGCGACCCGAAATACAACGGTGGTAAACCAATTCAGCAAGCTCCGGGACACCAGGAACTGGAACTGGCGTTAGTAAAGTTGCACCGCGTCACTGGCAACCAACTATACCTCGACATGGCCAGAAAGTTTCTCGAAATACGTGGCGTAACGTATGTGCCCGAGGGAGAAGGTGTCATGTCCCCCACCTACGCGCAGCAACACGCGCCGGTCAAGAACCAAATCGAAGCCGTTGGACACGCAGTCCGGGCAACTTACCTGTACTCAGCCATGGCCGATGTAGGCACCCTTACTGGTGATACAGAATATGGAGATGCGTTGGATAAGATCTGGGGCAACATCACAAACACCCGCATGCACATCACTGGTGGTTTGGGAGCGGTACACGGGATCGAGGGATTCGGCCCACAATTTGAACTACCCAACGCTGATGCTTTCAATGAAACCTGCGCAGCGGTAGGCAACGTACTTTTCAATTACCGCATGTTTCTACTTCACAAGGATGCACGCTATCTGGATGTTGCAGAGGTCGCCTTACTGAACAACGTGCTTGCTGCAGTAAATCTGGAGGGGAACCGTTTCTTCTATGTCAATCCACTGGAAGCCGACGGGAAATATCCATTCAACCACGGTACAGCTGGCAGAGCTCCGTGGTTTGGCACTGCCTGCTGCCCCTCCAACATGGCCCGTTTGCTTCCCCAAGTCCCCGGGATGACTTACGCCCACGACGACAACGATGTTTACATCACTTTCTACGCTGAAAGCAAAACCGAAATCACGCTAGATGGGGTGAAAGTAAAACTGCAACAGCGAACAGCCTATCCCAATGACGGAGAAATCAGTGTCACGGTAAATCCTGCCGCCGACAAGCAGTTTCGCTTGCTATTACGGATTCCCACTTGGACAGGTAGACAGTTCGTTCCCGGCAAACTTTACCGGTATGCGGATCCCGAACCCACGAATGTGAGTGTCAGCGTTAATGGAAAAACAGTACCGGTAAAAAAGAACAAAGGCTTCATTGCCATTGATCGAAAATGGGCCAGTGGTGATCAAGTCAACCTGACCCTTCCAATGCCTGTGCGCATCAATGAATGCCATCCCGCAGTCAAAGCCAACCAGAATCGCATCGCGTTCACACGCGGGCCGTTTGTGCTATGCGCTGAGGGGGTCGACAACGGGGGTGCAACGCAACGATTCTTCTTCGCCAGGATGCCTGCGACAGCAGACGCGACCATCACCACAAGGAAGCTCGATTCCGGATCTTTCATACAAGTGGCAACCAAAGCACAAGCGATCACCTCGAACAAGTCGACTGAGACAGTACCGTTGGCACTAACGCCCTACTATGCGTGGAACAATCGAGGCGTCAGTTCAATGACCGTCTGGTTCCCGCGCAGCTCGGCGATGGCTGTCTTTAACCCGCATCAATTACCCAAGGAAAGCCCGTTTTCGAAAGTCGTGGCATCGCACACCTCAAACGAGGACACGATCTCTGCCATCGGTGACCGCAAAGAACCCAGATACTCGAGTGGAAAAAAGGTACCTCGCTGGACAAGCCGTCCGCAGAAAGACAAGTCACAATGGATCGAGGCGAGGTTCCACAACACCAAAAACCTGCGAAGCGTGGGCGTTTATTGGATGCAGGATCAATTTGATGTGAAATTCCCCGCAGATTGGTCCCTGGAAATTGAGCAGAATGGTGAATGGAAACCATTCGAGCTTTACGTCACAGACCGCTACGACACACGAGCCAACCAATACAACGTGGTCCACCCGGCTGCTCCGGTCCGCTGCGACGCGATTCGCGTGCTCATGAAGCCCAAGCCAAAATCATGTGTGGGAATACTGGAAATCATGCCAGAGTTCGAAGCGGAATGAGGTGGCCCACCAACGCTGACGGATTAGACGCCTGTGCTGCGAAACTGGCGTGAGACTAACGCGAAACTGGCGTGAGACTCAGTCGATGTTCACCACACCGCAAGCCACGGTCTTAATCATCGGTAAACCGACGCTACGTTGAGGTGCCCCCACCACGTACACCTTGGCTTCCGTCCGTTCTAGTTTTCGTTCGCTTGAGGCAAATCTGCTTGAGCAAACCGGGACTTGATTTACAAAGCGACCACAAGATCTCAATCAAAACGAAAATCGTCCATCGTGCATTACAAATGGATCACAACAAGATGCGTCTGCACAGCCACCTCATCAATTAGACGCCTTGTGCAAATCCATCATCGAACCAGGTCTCGCTGCATTTCATGTCCGCCTGAGAACAAAACGTCCGCGACCACTAATGAGCATTTCGCGTCCGTTCAGCAACACGAGCGGCAGGTGTCGCATGCAAGACTCGGAAGTGATAGATGGCTGTCGCACCATCAGAGCTGTAACGCATGGGTAACTCAACCCGTACCCAAGGTTCTTCAAGATCAACACCGTCTACATCCGTCGCAACCTGTTCCAGAAAGGAATTCCGCTCATCATCGACCTGACTTTCTGTAACCAACACGACTACCCCGGTTGCACCTGCTGGATCCTCTGGAAGAGAAGACTCAGTATCATGCGACATGATCATGCTATCTGGCATAAACACTCTCAAATTACCACCCAGCCGCATGTCGGGGGTCACAACAATTTGTGGCGTTGTTTCCAAGTGACTCTCGATCTCGATCGCCAATTGATCGTAAGGCATATTCAACCAGCAGTATTTGCCTCTCCATTGACCCGCCAGGGGCCGAACCGTCATGGCAGCAAGCAAGACAAACATGATTGCGACGGTCATGACTTGTGCCAATTTCTGCATCCGAGGTCGGGCTAAAACGTGCCCACCGAACCGCAGCACAAGATACGCTGGCAGCAAACAGACAAAGGGCTGAAACCAACGATTCTTGAATTCAATTGCATGGCCTGACAGGACCAGCATGAAGAGGATTGCCACTACGACGATCAGAAATCGCTCGATCAGCAGCATGGCCGATCGTATTTTCATGGTTGGCTCAGGGATCGAGTTGTTTTTTCGCACATACAGAGCGGCAAAGACAAATAAAGTTAGTCCACAACAGGCAACCGCTGAAATCGCAAATGCCTGAGATCCTGACCACATATTGTCGAACCACGATTCAGACCTGTCTCCCGTCAACGTCTGCAAAGTCTTACGCGATGCGATCGTTGCATGGTTCAGGACCCACAGCACATGAGGTGTCAAAATCGCCGCCGCTGTAGCAACAGACAACAGCATCCTGTTGTTCAACAGCAGAGATCGATATTCAGCGATCGTCAGACCAGCGATTAAAAAGCCGACCACAACGATCCCAAAATTGTATTTGAACATGATGCCTGCCGCGACAATCAATCCCAGACACACGTAGCCGACCCATGGCTTGACAAATTTCTGACTCGCCATTCGGACGATGCAATAAAACAGGGCACAGGTCATACATGTGGCGGCAACCGTGTGCGAAAGATCACGATGACTTTCCCATGCGATCTGTGGAATGGTGAACATCCCCAGCGATCCAACAATTGCCAAAGGCACACTTTCCGTAACTTCCTCAATCGCTTTAAACAGCAACCAATACGTCAACAGTAGGAAACCATTCTTCATCAGAGCCATCGCGAACGCATTGCAACCCAGAACTTCGAAAAAGACGGTCTGAATCCACGTATAAAGAGGTGGCTGGCTATTGTATCCCCACGCCATACTTTGAGACAAAAAAGATTGCTCAGACTCATCAAAGTTCAGGGCTGGTGAAATGAACCCCCTCAGCAACGCATGCGCACAAAAGTAGGCTGCCAAACCAATTAAAACAACAGAGCGTCGACTGAAACCACGGTCCATAGATCAAGCTGCTCGTCGAAAAGGGACGTGAGCAAGGTCAGCAGGCGAATGAGAACTGAACAAACCAGCGTCACAGGAAGCCGCGTTACGATGCGTCTCACGAACTGAATAAGTCGACTTGTTTGACGAATCAAAATAGATTCGAGTCAGCATTTCAGCCATGACGCCAAAACAGATCAACTGCAGCGATGAAAGCATGGCGAGACCACCGAGAAGAAACATGGGACGTGTTCCAATGTCTTCCCCCAAAACCAGCTTGGAAAACATCACGATTCCCATCATCACAACACCCACGGCTCCTACTGCCAGCCCGACCGTTCCGAAGAAATGCCCCGGTCTTGCACGGTATTTCAAAAAGAACATTACCGAAACCAAATCCAAAATAACGCGAATGGTTCGGGAGATGCCATATTTTGACTGACCAAACTGACGTGGAGAATGATTCACATCGATCTCACCAATCCGGTTTGGATGAGTCACCGATGCAATCCATGCCGGAATGAATCGATGCATCTCTCCAAGCAGCGAAATTTGGCGAATGATACTCGCTCGATAAATTTTCAAACTGCAGCCGTAGTCCCGGATCCTCACTCCTGTTACTTTGGCAATCAGCCGATTGGCGATCCAAGAGGGAATCAAGCGTAAGATCAAGCCGTCTTTTCGTTTCGCCCGCTTACCCACCAGCAAATCGAGATCGTTTGCTCGCAGATGATTGACCATTCGCGGAATATCTGCGGGATCATTCTGCAAATCACCGTCAAGCGTTGCGATCAACTCACCGCAAGCTGCATCAATGCCAGCTTGCATGGCAGCAGTTTGTCCGAAATTGCGATTCATCGTGAGCACACGAGTCGGCAAGGATATGTCGGCACAAGCCTCGTTTGCAGCCAACACTGTCGAATCAGTACTACCGTCATCCACCAGAATGAGTTCCCAAGCAACTGTTTGATTGCTTCCCGCGGATGCCACCGCTTGCTGATGAGCGTCACAAATGGCTGCAACCAAATGCCCAACTGATTCTTCCTCGTTGTACAAAGGAACAACAACCGACAGATTCAAATCAGAGGATTGGCTTTGGCTTTTGACATCCATGTCATTCGTTTTCATGCTATCGATTTCTTTAATTCTCTGATCCGTGCTGCCCTGAGCAATAACAGCCTCATGCCACGCTCATCCTTGAACTGGCACTTGCCAAACCCACGTCACACTTCGCACCTGAACGCTCCATAGCGACAACAACGCAAATTTGCCGTGGGACAGTAACATTCTGAAAACAATAGGTACAGATCAAGTTTTTGGAG
>DOPG01000462.1:7858-16444 GCA_003513555.1 Rhodopirellula sp.
TCAGCCCAAGACCTTCAGCCCAAATGACAAGCAGCAAAGACACCAGCCCTGATGTAATCTCTCACTACCCGGGAGAAGTAGCCGTTCCCGCTGGAAAGCAATGCAATACTGCGGATTCACATCCGTATCGAATGCCGAATCTGTGTCTACGAACGCACGGCCGAAAACACAATTCCCAGCAGCCATACTCCGAAGAACAGCAATCTGCCCAAGACACCTACTCCATCAAACCCAAATGGATTGCTAGCATCCCTACACCATTTTGAGACTGATTTCAGCTACTCTGGCAACTGGTCCGATCGAGCAAAGTTGAAAAACGATGCTCAGGTGACGCATCATCTTCTATCTTAGACAACCTTGCTTGGCACGCATGTCGCCAGAGATTGTGAAACATGAGATTGATGCCACACGAAGGACAAAAGCAATGCACAACCCAATGCCAAAAAGATACATGACTCAACAATCTCATCGTGTGCGATATTCCATGCCCCATTCACCCAACATTCTTTCTCTCGATCCTGTACGACGAATCAGTTTTTCAGCTGTGATTTGGGGAGCGTTCTTTTTGATAATTTCGGCTACTCCCTTGACAGCCACTGAGTTAACGATGGGTCGAGCGGTCGAGGTCGGTGTCGATCCTGAGACACTGAATCAGGCTGCATCACTGATTGAAGAAGCAGTAACGGAGGACAAGATGCCTGGTGCTGTGATTCTGGTAGCGAGGAAGGGAAAAATCATTCTACATCAGGCTTTTGGCCATCGTGATTTGCAACGCACGCGGCCGATGCAGGTGGACTCACTGTTTCGCATGGCCTCGAATAGTAAAGCGATCACAGCAGCCGGAATCATGTTACTGGCTGAAGATGCAAAACTGGAATTGGACAAACCGGTAGGCACTTATTTAAAAGCCTTTCAAAATGAAAGGTGGAACGAAATCACACTTCGCCACCTTCTGACACACACCAGTGGCATTCGCATCAAGCCACTTTTCTTTACTCCCTTACTACAGAAGTCAGTAGCTCATCCCCAAGCACCGGACCTTCGTTTGGAAGTCCATCGATTTGCGGCCACGACTCCGTTGGAGCCTGCGGGAAAAACCTATTCCTACAATAACGCCTGCTACAACACACTGGCTGCTGTCATCGAAGAAGTCACAGGGTCCTACCAGCAACATCTTCACGATCACATTTACCAACCACTGGGCATGCTTGACAGTTGCAATCACGAGTCGGATGCAGACCACAACCGAATGTCCACCGTATTCAGACGCCAGCGGGATGGCACATGGAGCGAGGGTTGGAAACCGGGTGACGCGCCCGACTGGCCATTTCCACGGGGTTCAGGAGGCATGGTCTCAAGTGCACGTGACTACGCACTGTTTTGCCAGATGCTGCTCAACAAGGGACGCTACGGAAACAAGCAGATCCTGCAAAGTGATTCGGTCACGGAAATGACCAACCCTCAGGCGAAACACTGTGAAGCTGCCATCAACTACGGACTGGGATGGACGGTGAATGAGCGCGGCAGCACATTCTCTCACAGTGGTTCGGATGGAACTTACGTCTGGGTCGACCCGAATTGTGACTTGATTGGCATGCTTCTGACACAGTGTAACGGAACCAAGCCACCGCGAAGTAAATTCCGCAAACTCGTTGAATCAGCCTGCATTCCATCCGCACCCAGTGTGGACGAGATTAACGGCAAGTGATCATCAGCAACATCCAAAAGACATTGGATACAGTGCAGACCAAACCCAGCAAGCATAAGCGGAACCATAAGCCAGCGTGCTTCACGCACCTTGGCTTTGAATAGTCATGTGCAAACCACCAGAACCCTGATGCCAGAACAACTTCAATCTGCGGAAGATCTGCCACCCGTCCCAGCTGCATGTAAATCAGCCAAAACGCCTACTATCACCCCCACGACAAGATCTGAACGTCTCGTCATTCTGGACGTGTTGCGGGGTGTGGCAACCTTGGGCATTCTGATCATGAACATCCAATTCTTCTCGATGATCAGCAGTGCCTATCTCAATCCAACCGCCTTTGGTGACCTCAAAAATGCCAACTATTGGGTTTGGTACCTGAGCCACCTCTTTGCGGACATGAAATTCATGTCCATTTTCTCAATGTTGTTTGGCGCTGGGATCGTACTGATGTCAGATAGGCGAACCACCAGAGGGTTGCCTGTCACCGGTTTTCATTTTCGCAGGATGGGCTGGTTGCTGGTGTTTGGATTACTGCATGCGCACCTACTGTGGCCGGGAGATATCCTGGTGCCTTATGCCCTGTGCGGCATGGCTGTCTTTTATTTTCGCAATTTTTCTCCACGTGTCTTGTGGATCACAGGTCTGCTTTGCTTCAGCGTAGCCTCTGGTCTGTCGGTTTTAACCGGCTTGTCAATTCCATTCTGGCCACCCGAAGATGTCCTTCAGATGCAGCAGGAAACCTGGCAACCGGGAGCAACTGAAATCAACAAGGAGTTGGCAACCCAATTGGGTCCGTGGCTGCAGCAACTGCCGCTGCGATCAACTCAGGCATTCTTTCTTGAGACATTCGTATTCCTATTCACACTGGTGTGGCGATGTTCTGGGCTGATGTTGATCGGGATGGCGTTGTACAAGCAGGGGATCCTAACCGGTGTGCGTTCAAATCCAGTTTACTTGTTTTTGTTGGTAATTGCGGCTTGCATCGGAATCCCTGTGACGATGTATGGAATCCACGAAAACTTTGCCAACGAATGGAACATGAGCTATTCGTTTTTCCTTGGCGACCAATTCAATTACTGGGCAAGCCCGTTGATCAGTCTTGGATATGCAGCCGCCATCATGCTGATCTTCAAAATACCAAATCTGAACAAAACGACATGGCCACTTGCTCGTGTCGGCCAGATGGCACTTTCAAACTACCTACTACAAACGCTGCTTTGTACCTTTCTTTTTTATGGTCATGGGTTCGCTCAATTTGGAAAATTTTCACGGGTCGAACAATTACTCACAGTGCTGGCAGTATCGCTAATCCAGATCATATTCTCATGCATTTGGCTAAACTACTACCGATTCGGTCCGCTGGAATGGTTGTGGCGAAGCCTGACTTATTGGCACCGCCAACCTCTCCGCATCTAGACTTGATGCCCAAGGATTCGGCTGGAAACAAATCGGGTATCACAATCCGTTCATGAAAACGGGCAACATTTCACCGATTGCAGCGGTTCAGATAGACTGTTGACAGGCAGACCCAAGTTCTGCTCACCATGAATCAATTCGCCCCAAGGTCAGTTTCAATGCACCGTTCAGAACTCGCAACACGATCGCACTGGCTCCAAAAACACTTATTCTGGTTAACAGTCGTGATGTCGTTGACACATCCAGTTTGCGAGGCGTCAACAAGCGTATTCGACATGATGGCGATTCAGGATCCCGACACGCTTGAAATCGAAACACTACAAGACTGGCACTTTGTTCCAGGACCAATCGCAACGCGACAGAAACTCGTCACCATCAATGTGGGTGATCTATGGGAGGGGCAAGAGTATCGTGTTCCAGTTCGAATGGTTGTGCCAGAATCTCAGAAAGCGAAAGGTTTTCACCTCACGGGTGGCAGCACGCCGTCGCGATTAAAAATGGACACCAAGCCAAATCGCTTGGAACGCGACTTACTCAGCTCCGGAGTTGGCCTTGTTTTCACGGTCGTGCAGGAACCGGGAAGCTATGGTCAGCGTGAGTTGGCGGCAAATGCCAGTAAACGTTTTGCAGAGACGCTTAACCCCCACTACAAAATTCAGTATTGGGCTTGGCCAGCGACATTGATGCGGGCAATCACGACAGCCAATGCTGAGACTGATCATTTTGCAAAAGGTAAAGTGGCTGTCACCGGCTCTTCCAAAAACGGTGCATCTCCATCAATGGCGATCTTGCACGACGAACGCATGACTGCGGTCCACGCAACTGTATCACCGATTTGGGACTCACCACTCAGGCTTTGTGATCGCGATGCTTGGGATGAACTTGAATCACAACCGGGCCGCCGCGGCATGTTTTCCGGTGGCAATTTTGGCCCGGATTTCAACCGGGCTGCCTTGGCAGCAGGGCACACGTGGTCAGACCTTCAGAAATTCACAGCAGACATTGCTGATGACGTATTTGTATCCCGCAATCTGGAGCAACTACGACAGCGCAAGGTGGACATGCTCTTCCATCCCGGAACGCATGACAGCGTTGCCTATGACGTTGCCTGGGGTGGTGCCCATCACCCGGACATCCCTGTTTACCTTGGAGCGAACACCGGGCACGGAAAACGTGGGCATCCCCAAGGTGAAAGGGACCAACAAAACAAAACTGCATTTCTTTTAAAACACTTCTTCCCCGATCAGGTGCAAGGTGCATTTTTGTCTCCTCCGAACATTACGTACAGCCTTGAAAAGAAAATCCTCAAAGTCCAGGTGAAGTTTCCGGGAAAATCAGCTGCTGAAAGTGGCCGCATCTGGTGGATGTTTGATCGAGCTCCTGACGGAAGCCCGAACTACTTGAACGAACTCATACCAACTGAGAACGTCTCCGAGATGCAATACGATCCAAAACTGAACGCATGGACAGCGGAAATCCCAATAAAATCAGGAGTGTCGCGTGTCGATTTTTTCAGCAATCATCGCAAAACCATCCGACACGACAAAGCATCTTACGCTACCTACCTTTCGAGCCCCTACACACGCGTAAAACTCGATAACTGATTTCCAAGACAATGCAAAAGCGGACACGAAATACCATTTCGGTTGCCCAGCTTGCAGCAACACCAGCACTTTCCAGCAACTTCAAAAACAAACCGTCCTGAGACTTATCATGCGTTACATCCTGTCCCTCTTGTTGCTGACTACCACAACATTGTTCCATGCAACCACCGATGCTAAACAACCGAATGTTGTCGTGATCATGGCAGATGACATGGGCTACGAGGCTTTGTCAGTGAACGGAAGCGAATCATGCAAAACACCTAATCTGGACAAACTAGCCGCTGGTGGAATTCGGTTCACGAATTGCTTTGCCAATCCTCTTTGCACGCCATCGCGAGTAAAGATCATGACGGGGCAATACAACGTCCGTAACTATGTAAAGTTCGGACTTTTGGATCGGGGCCAAAGCACATTTGCCCACCAACTAAAACAGGCTGGCTACACCACCTGCATCGCCGGAAAATGGCAACTAGGAAAGAAAAAAGACGCTCCACAACACTTCGGATTTGATCATTCATGCCTGTGGCAACACACACGTAGCGGTCGCTCCAAACAGGACGGCAGAACCTATGACCGGCGATTCGTAAATCCGATGCTGGAAATCAATGGTGAAGAGAAAGAATACCTAAGCGGCGAGTATGCACCCAAACTGTGTACCGATTTCATCTGCAATTTCATCGATCAGAACAAAACCAAACCGTTCCTGGTTTATTACCCGATGATCTTGACACACTGCCCATTCGACCCGACTCCCGACTCCAGCGACTGGGATCCAAAACGCCTTGGATCAAGCACCTACAAAGGTGACCTTAACGACCCCCAACGGCACTTCCGAGACATGGCGGCCTACGCTGACAAAATGGTGGGACAAATCGTCAAGCAACTCGATGAATCCGGCGTTCGTGACAACACCCTGCTGATTTTCACGGGTGACAATGGCACCGACAAACCTATCGTTACACCATGGAATGGCACCAAGGTGGTCGGCGGCAAAGGCACCATGACCGACACGGGAACTCGCGTGCCCATGATTGCAAACTGGCCCGGTGGGATCAGTAAACCCGGTCGTGTCGCTGATGACCTGATCGAGTTCGTTGATATCATGCCTACACTCTGCGAAGTTACTGGTGCCCACCTTCCTGACAATTATCCGGGCGATGGAACAAGCATCACATCGATCATGGATGCAAAGGCTAGCACGCGTGTCAAAGATTGGATTTATATCTGGTACCGTGGGAACGTGATGGTTCGTGACAAGCAATATTCACTGGTTGCTAAAACCGATGGAACCAACGCCGTGTTCAAACGTTACCAAGGCCCATTCGACGGGGTGAAAATCGCTGATTCCAAGCTCACAAAAAAAGAACGCATGATCAAAGATCAGTTCATGTCCACCTTGTCAAATCTTGCCCAAACCAGACTCACCAGTGTCGACGAAGAGATGTGGTCGCAAGCAGAAGACCGAAAACAGCCAAAGAACAGGAACAAGAAGACAAAGTGATCATCACGCTGAAATTCAGTCTGCAAGAATGTCCTGTCAACGTGTTGCCCCGCAACGGACCACACATCGGGTCGACGGCAAAAGAGTTCATTCATGCGATAGCGAATGTTCAAATTGTTTCGTTAACCCAAACCACGAAGGTCTCTCTCACAGCGGCGTGACAGCACTTTGAACGGCGTGTTTCAACCCGCGGGTGGTATATTGGGGGTAACGAGGCGTGCTATTGACCGTTTCACCACCCATTGCAGAATCCAATGAACAAATTTTTCTCCTGCACCGTTGGCCTTGCCTTCAGCCAACGCGATCTTCGTCCTAGTCGTCAGCCTCTTCCGACTTTGGATGTGCTGATCTTTTACTTTCTGGGGATCACAGGCCTATCGCCAATTTTGAACGCGACAGAAACAGGGCCAACGCAGAAACCCAACGTTTTGTTCATCGCCGTGGACGACCTGCGTCCAGAACTTGGCTGCTACGGCTCGAACATTTCCAAGAGCCCCAACATTGATCGTTTCGCAGAATCGGCAGTGACCTTCACACGCGCCTACTGCCAACAGGCGGTCTGCAATCCGTCACGCGCAAGCTTGATGACTGGACTGCGGCCCGACACGATCAAAGTCTGGGATCTGCAGACCGACTTTCGAAAAACCACGCCCGACGCAGTCACCTTGACCCAACAATTCATGAAGCATGGCTACCATGCTGTGGGCATCGGCAAGATTTTTCACAACAACATTCAGGATCCTCTTTCATGGAGCGAACCAAAGCTGAACATTGCGGACTACCCCTTTGATCCAGATGCGGTTTACCGAGACAGAGACAATGTGGCATGGCTTGAAAAACGCAAGGCAGAATTGATTGCAAAAAAAGACTTGCGTCGCATTGACCGCTTTGGCAAGTGGTACCTGAAACATGTCGCAACAGAGAATGTTGATTTGCCTGACGATGCCTATTTTGACGGCGCTCAGACCACGCTCGCAATTAACAAAATCAAGAAACTAGCAACGGGCGAAAAACCATTTTTCATGGCGGTGGGTTACTACCGTCCGCATCTTCCTTTCAATGTCCCGAAACGCTATTGGGACATGTATGACCGCTCAGCGATTCCGTTGGCTGAAAATCGCTTCCGGCCAACAAACTCACCGGTCATGGCAGTCAATACAGCTCGAGAGATTCGTGGCTACACGGACTTCAAAGACGCCCCTCGTCCTCACGAAGGATCATTCAGTGATGAACAGTCGCGTTTACTTAAGCATGGATACTTGGCCTCCGTCAGCTACATTGATGCACAGGTCGGTCGCTTACTCGATGCACTCACAGAACAAAAACTTGACCGCAACACCATCGTGGTTCTGTGGGGTGACCATGGCTGGAAATTAGGCGAACACAATAGCTGGTGCAAAATGACCAACTATGAAATCGACACACGAGTTCCTTTGATAATCCGCACGCCAAACGCCTCAGAAAACGGTAATAAATGTGACCGACTAGTAGAGTTCGTTGATGTTTATCCATCACTCTGCGAACTCGCCAACGTCCCTTTGCGAAAAGAGCTGGAGGGTGTCAGCTTTGCTCCACTTCTTGAAAACCGAGAACTCGCCTGGAAGGAAGCCGTATTCAGCCAATTCTTACGTGATGGAATCTGGGTAGCTCCCGATGGCGTGGCCTACATGGGACGCTGCCTCAGGACACGACGCCATCGATACGTCGAGTGGAAAGCCAAAGACGGGAACAAGGTCATCGCTCGCGAACTTTACGACCTCGACTCTGATCCGCAGGAAAACAATAACATTGCTGAAGACGCAAAGCATCGCGAGTTAATTCAAAGCCTCGCAAAACAACTCAGTGCTGGATGGACTTCACCTCAACAACAAACGCCTCCCAGAAAGTAAATCTGACCAAAATTGCGCTCCTACCGAACTCAACTGCGAGAGCCATCACTCCGCGATATGCTACGGAACCATCTTGCTACTGACACATCAAGACGTATTCCACCTCATCTGGGTCTCCATCCACTCAAGAATGACCATGTGTCCCAGCGCAGAGGCTCGATTCACCATTTTGCTTATTTTCTAAATCACACGGTTCATAACGGTTACAGCGAAGCAAAGGTCAAATCAACGTGAAGCTTTCATGAAATGACGAGGTTCAGACACTCGCTGCCCTTTTCAGCGGACGACTGACCGCTAGCATGCATCTAGTTCACTGTCATGGATGACGTTCACAAATCCCTCTGCAACGGTGAAACAGTCATGCGTACAATCAAGCCAGCAGTCGCGAACAGCAAGTTTCTATTCCTGTGTGACAAGAACGGCAACATCATCGGAATCATTCCCGCAACAGCCGCCTAAACTAACCCG
>DOPG01000076.1:0-420 GCA_003513555.1 Rhodopirellula sp.
GTTGATGATCTGAGGCCGGAACTGGGGACTTATGGTACGGACGCGTTCACGCCAAATATCGATCGGCTTGCCTCTGCAGGTGTGCGATTTGATCAGGCTTATTGTCAGCAGGCAGTTTGCGGCGCGTCACGTTTGTCTTTGATGAGTGGCCTGTACCCAATCAGAACGGGAGAGCAGACGTTCCATGTTTCAGGTTGGCGTGATCGCCATCCTGGCGTCTTGACGATGAATCAACATTTTGGTCAGCAGGGCTACCAGACGATTGGATTGGGCAAGGTCTACCACGGGCACAGTGGGCGTGGTGTGGACCCGAAGAACTGGGACCGTTGGGTCGATATCTCCGCTGCTGATTATGCCAAGCCAGAAAATCTGGAGACATTGGCTCGTGCTCTTGCAGAGGGGGAAATTGGGGACGAGAAG
>DOPG01000076.1:603-8424 GCA_003513555.1 Rhodopirellula sp.
CTCGTGCTCTTGCAGAGGGGAAAATTGGGGACGAGAAGGATCCTGCCAAGGGACCGCTAACGGAGTCCGCCGATGTTCATGATGATACTTACATGGATGGTAAACGTGCTGCTGAAGCAACGCGGATTCTGGAAAATCTCGCATCCGATCAAGAACAGCCCTTCTTTTTGGCCGTGGGATTTGCGAAACCACATCTACCCTTTGTCGCGCCAAAGAAGTACTGGGATTTGTATGAGCGTGAGGATTTTGCGATGCCGCCGAATCAGACGATTCCGAAAGGGTATCCTGAGCATGCCGCCAATCTGATGGCCCATGAGATGCACAAGTACAGTGACTTTGAGGGTGATTCACCGGCAGATTTTTCTGATGACCTGAATCGCCGCTTGTTGCATGGCTACGCAGCAACTACCAGTTACGCGGACGCTTGCGTTGGGCGGGTGCTGGATACTCTCGAGCAGACAGGTTTGTCCGAAAACACAATCGTCGTCTTGTGGGGAGACCACGGTTGGAAACTGGGTGATCATGGTAGTTGGACCAAACATACAAATTTTGAATGTGACACACGAACGCCCTTGATCATCCGTGATCCTCGACTTACTGGAACGGAACCCACTGCACGACTGGTGGAGTTGATTGATCTCTATCCCACTCTCTGTGATTTGACAGGCGTCCCTGTTCCTGAGCATTGCCAAGGCCGAAGCTTTCGGGCCTTATTGGCTGAGCCAGAATCTGGGCATCGCTATGATGCCTACAGTTCCTATCCAGCTTACAAGATGCTCGGTCACAGTTTACGGTTTGGAAATTATCGTTACACGGAATGGCGGGATGATGCGGAGCAGGTCAAAGCAAGAGTTTTGACGAATCTTAAGAGTGATCCCGGAGAAGTGGCTAATTTGGTTGATGATCCAAAGCACGCCGACGCGTTGGCTCGTGGTGAAGAGCGTCTTGCCTTGAGGATTGAGCAGGCAAGAAAGCCTGCCATGCGGCGGCAGCAGTCAAATGCAGTTGGAGAAAATCGGAATAGGGTGGCCATTGCATCCGTCGCAGAAGTGAAAACCGAATCAACGATGGTGGATCGTCCTGGTGTGTCCGCCTTATCTGATAAAGTCAAATCTCGTAACGTGATCAGCCTTGATGTTCAGGATGATCGTGTACGCCAAAGCATTGACGGGTTTGGTGGATCTATCGCATTTTGGGGAGTCAATGCAGATGATCAGGCCTTGGAAGCGGCGATCAATGGACTGAATGTCAGCATTGTCCGTGTTCAGGGTGAAGTTTCGAAGACGGGTGACGCTGAACGTAACCGAGATGTTCTGCAGAGGGCCACTCGCATAAACCCTGATCTTCGGGTGTTGCTTACATTCTGGCAGCCTCGTTCAGCCAAGTATCCTGACAACGATTATTGGTTGGATCTTGTGGAAGCCAATGGAACGGAGCAATTTCGGTTGAAGCCCTCCAAGGAAGATGAATGGGCGGATGAAATGATTGCCCGTGTGTTGCAGCATCAAAAGTGGGGAGTGAACGTTGAAGTCGTCGCTGTGCAAAATGAGTCAAACTGGTCTCATCCGGGCACGCAGACCTGTGGTTGGGATCCGCTACGACTGGCTAGATTCGTTGATCAGAAAATAAGGCCGCGTTTGGATGCTGCAGGTTTGTCACGCATCAAGATTGCGGCACCTGATCTTGCTTATCTGGGCGACCATGCAACGGAGGCCCAGCGGTTTCTACCCGCGTTGACCAGTCCCGGAGTCGAAGTTGCTGCGTATCATATGTACGACAGTTTTGTAGCAGGGCAAGACGGTGGTCTCGAGAATTTAATCGAAAAGACGCAGGCTTTTGGCCGACTACGACGACAGAATTTTCCATCAAAACGACTCTGGATGACAGAAACGACTGGCGCTCAATGGAATGGCGCACAGTGGCATACCTATGGTTGGACACCGGATCTTACTGAACATGACAAAGCGATCCTGGCGGCGCGTTACATTCACATGACATTGACTGATGCAGAAGCCAACGCTTTTCTGTGGTGGGGGCTGGTTTATAGTCTCGCACCTGAGCGAGTCACCGATCCCAATACACGACAAAAGCACCGTGACGAAGGATTGGTGTTGGTGCGAGAAGAAACTGAAAATGGTTTTCAGTCTTTTTTGGAACGGACCAAGAAGTATTACACCTTCCGGCAGTACTCGGGATTTGTAAGGCCTGGGTATCAGAGACTTGCCGTGGATTCACCCACGTATCTGCAAGTGTCTGCCTACCGCTCGCCAGATCAGTCGAAATTAGTCGTCGTTGTGGTTAACGACTCTGATGATGTCCATGACGTCCAATTCCCAGCACCAGCTGGCTACAGAGTGAGTCAAGTGCGGCAAACTGATCAGCAGCGAGACTGTGAGCCGGTTCCTGTTGATGCACCCATGCCGGGTAAGTCCGTGCGGACATTGGTTTTTGAAAGGTGATGCAAACCTGTGAATAAAAAAAACGTCGTGAGTGAATTAGGTAGGAAATCTTCCTTGCGTTGGCTTGCGCTTGCCGGTTCCTTGGTTTTTGGTTGTTCTGCATTGCTATTCGGAACTTCCACGAGTGGTGCAGAGAGCCCCAACTTTATTTTTATTCTTGCCGATGACTGTAGTTATCGGGACTTGGAGTTGTATGGCGGTGCTGCCAAGACTCCACACATCAACCGGTTGGCAAATTCGGGTCTGACATTTCAGAGGTGTTACCAAGCAGCGCCCATGTGTTCGCCAACTCGTCATGCACTTTACACGGGATTATATCCAGTTCGTAGCGGCGCATATCCGAATCACGCCAAGGCCTATGAGAATGTGAAGAGCATCCCCCACTACCTGTCTGAAGCTGGTTATCGCGTTGCATTAGCAGGGAAGACGCATGTTTCGCCGAAGTCGGTATTCCCTTTCGAGTACATCAATGAGTTTGCTGATCCGCCTGAAGAGGACGTACCCGTGGTGGATGGTTGGCGTTATCACGATGTGCTGCACTTCATGCAGGAGTCGGCTGACAGTAAACAGCCGTTCTGTCTTTTTTTATGCTCGAATGAGCCACATGCGCCGTACAGCAAAGGTGACCCTAAGCCTTACCGTGACGCGAAATTGAGCCCTCAACAATTCGATTTTCAACGGGGCGAGTATGCAAGGTACCTCGCTGAAATCACCTACTTTGATGGGCAGGTGGGTGAGGTTGCGGCCATGGTAAAGCATCTAGGGCTGAAAGAGGAAACGTGTTTTGTGGTGGCGACTGAGCAAGGAAGTGGATTCCCGTTCGGAAAGTGGACATGTTACGAAATAGGTGTTGCCAGTGGTTTGGTCGTATCATGGCCGGGGGTTGTGAAGCAGGGTGGGCGGACTGATGCCATTGTTGAGTACACCGATGTTTTACCCACGTTTCTCGATGCCGCAGATTTGGCGATCCCGGATGCACTCGAAGGCAGATCATTCCTGCGATTGTTGCAGGGTAAAACAACGAAGCACAGTGATTATGCCTTTAGCATTCAGACGACACAGGGAGTGACCGGTTACCGCCAACCGTATGGAATACGCACAGTGGTGGGAAAACAGTATCGCTACATTCGCAATCTTTTTCCCGAAAATGAATTCAGTATCCCGGTTTCACGTTCCGTAAATGAACTCACCCGTGGAATGGATGAGAAAACACGCTCGCGGGCAATGCGATACATGAAAAGACCCGCGGAAGAGTTATATGATGTGATCGCAGATCCTTATTGTCAGAATAATCTGGCTGGCGAGGAAGATCTGAATGTTCAAAAGCAGCAACTCGCGAGCGTGCTTGAACGCTGGATGCGGGACCAGGGCGACACTGGCAGGCAGGTTGAACTGGAAGCGCACGGTCGGCAAGCAGATTGGTATAAACCGAAAATCGCGGTTGAAAAATGAACCAGCTTGCTGTCGGTTTGTTGGTGCGAAGATTCGTCTTGGATGCACTGGTAGAGTGCTGCGTGGTAACATCTCGGCAACGCGAAAATACGGCCCATGTCAATGTTGGTGCTCGTCAGTAGAGTCGCGGTAAAAGAAAACAGGCGGCCGCCTTTGGTCCTTGAACGCATGCCGAAACACACAGAGGATTTGAAATGAAGTATGGGTTTGAACTTTTGTTGCTGTGTTCCTTTCTTGGTGGCGTCGGTTGTCAGCCCAACGAGAGTCACCTGACTTTTGAAGTAGAAGAACCCCAAGCGTCAGCGCCTGCAAGTCCAGTATTGGAGGTAAACCTGACGGAGGTGGATGCATCCTGCGGGCAATGTCAATTCGGGATGCCTGGCAACGGGTGTGATCTCGCGATCAGGATGAATGGCAAGGTTTACTATGTCGATGGCAGTTCGATTGATGATCATGGAGACGCACACGCTGCGGATGGTCTATGCAATTGCGTGCGAAAAGCAATCGTAAGTGGGAAAGTTGTGGATGGACGTTTTGTTGCATCAGACATGAAGCTAGCGGGAAGCTAGTGGATTGGATGCATTCGTCCGCTCTGATGGAAGAGAATTGAGCCAAGGCTACGAATGCACTGGGGTGCGTTAGCCATTTGCCCTCTCTGAAAATTGCGTTACTCAAGCAAGAAGGACGTGTTTCACTCGGAACGCTAAGACTTGCTAGCGATAGAGAAAATGCGACGGTGATGCACTGAGAGCAAACCCTATTTTTGAAGCGTGAACCCCTTTTCCGGATTCGCGGTTGCCAATTGGATTTTTCCTGTGCAGCCAATCTTTGGTCGGCAAACACCGCTGGCAACCCACATGCGAGTATCGTCTCCTTGTGCGACACCCAAGGAACAGTCTTGCTTGTAACGTCCAACCATTTTGAAATCGGTATCTGTGACGAGGGTGATTTGGGGAGTCCCATAACATCCGAACCACCAATGACCATTCACAAAAGCGGCTGTTTGGATGCCCAGGTGTGTGTGTCCGCTGGTGATGACATGTCGTTTTAATGGTTTGAACCGCGCGTCGTATTCGTAGACGTAATTTTCGGTAATGTCGTTGGGTAGCCCGCCGACAACAAAAAAGTGTCCTTTGTGAAATCCGATGCCGCCTGCACCATGGAACACTTCGGGTACTGCATGGCGGGCAACTTCGGCTAGGCTTGAAGCGTCGTAAACGTAGATCCATGACTTGGCGTTACCTTGCGGATCATTGAATTTTCCGAGATTAACCGCAACGTATATTTTTCCGGCATGGTGGCAAAGGTCACCATGGTGATTGGCAACAGGCACCTTCTTGAGCAGCTTTCCTTGGCGGTCTGTTTTTACCAGTGTTGTTGTAAATGACCAGAAAATTGCCTCGCTGTCGGAGCAAACTCCCTGCAAATGATGTTGGTACTTTCCAGGGCATGAAAGCTCTAATGCCGGCGTGGTGACGTCGGAGTGTTTAGCTTCGGTGAGTCGTGTTTCGTCCGCATGGCTGGTTTTCAGGGCCGGCAGGAGGAGCAAACCGATCATTGTATAAGTTGCGTGTGCGTTGATGCTTATCGTCATTGAAGTTCAGTGGGCGGGAGATTACTGCGAGGAAGTGTGGATGATTTCGTTAGGGAATTCTGCACGTCTGCTACCCTGGGAATTTCGAAGATTTGATCCGTGATTGCGTTTGATCCCCAGAGGTATCGATAAGCCATTGGTTTGACTGAGCTGGCGGTGTAACTCTTTACGCATGGCTGCAACTCGCTGTGTTTGGTTCGGTGCATTGATCAGGTTTGTTGTTTCGCGCGGATCATTATTGATGTCGTAAAGTTCGTCGGTGTCCCAGATTCCATGGTATTGGATTAGCTTGAAGTGTTGGTCGCGGAGAGCAAACGTTGTTGGTGTATGAGGAAATGCGGGTTCCCAGTAGTACTCGTAAAGTAGTGATTTGCGTTCCCAGGTTGGACTGTTCGGCTCACTCAGTAGGGGCACAAGACTCATTCCATTCATGCTGGCGGGTATATCCAGCTTGGCCAATTCCAGTACGGTTGGAGCGATGTCGGTGTTTGCCACCAATACCTCGCTACGTGTCTTGGCCCCGATTCTTGAAGGCCAGTATGCGAGTAACGGGATTCGAATCGATTCCTCGTAGGCACAGCGTTTATCGATTAAGCCATGCTCGCCCCACAAGTGGCCGCCATCACTGGTGAATAGTAGCAAGGTTTCCTTGGAGATATCGTTCGCTTGCAGTGTTTCTAGAAGGCGGCCCACGCTGTCGTCAATGGACAGGATCATTTCGCAGTAATGTCGATACATTTCATCGATGGATTGTTTTGCTCGACCGTGGTAGGGGAATTCGACCCCATGCCAACTGTTTCTTTGATCCTGAACCCACATCGGTTTGCCAGCGTTATTTTCAGGAGTATTGTTCATCGTCGAATGACGTGAATAGCCGGCGTTTTTGTATTGGCCTCGGTGTCGAGGAGCTGGGTCATAGAGTCCATGCACACCCTTATGCGAAAGGTACAGCATGAATGGTTGTTCGCGGGTCTGTTTAGACAACCACTGCGTTGCATGGTCGGTCAGCTCATCCGTCATGTATTTTGTTCGAGGGACCCTACTTCCATTGATGTTAAGAAATTGGCCTTCCGATTGGTAAGTGCCTTGGCCACGGAAACTAACCCAGTGGTCGAATCCAGGACGAGGTGCATCACTGGAGCCGCCCATGTGCCATTTTCCGATGAATGCAGTGTTGTAGTCGGCTAGCTGCAGCATTCGCGGAAAGGTCTTTGCCTGTTCGTCCATCAGGGATGAGTTGTCCACCACCTTATGGTTGTGCATGTACCTGCCGGTTAGGAAAGTTGCTCGCGAGGGTGAACACAGAGAAGTGGTGACAAATGCATTCGTGAATCGTAGGCCACCCAAAGCCAGCTGATCGATGTGTGGCGTTTGGATAAACGGATGACCCGCGTGCCCAAACGCATCATACCGTAAATCATCAATCAGAATGAAAACGATGTTCGGACGGGCATTTGTTTCCGTGGCATTGCTTCTAGGTTGAAGGCCGAACGTGCAAGCACCCAAAATGACAATCAAAAAAAATTTCATGATCAATCGTTTTTCGACGTGGATGAGAATGCTGCGCGATGCAGACAGAGGAATCAATTTCGCCCCAAGGTTGTCAAACTTGTCGCCCTATCCAGTTTTCCGTGGTATCGATCCACACACGACCAATGTAGCCTATTGGGGCGTGGAATTCGCGGCTAGTGATTATCGGTGCTGGCGTTCGAGTATGGGGGCTGGATGCCGGCTCTGTGGTCTGTTCCCGGAATTTGAAAGCGAAGTGACTCTCGTGAGTTCCTTGTTGCGGTACGCTGTGATTCGATGATATTAACAACTTCGAGGAAATGTATGTCCCCGCCAAACTTGAAAATCCTCGCTTACGAAGACACTGATCTGGGACCGCTGTGCTTGCGTCGTCGGGAATTGTTATCGGAACCAGGAACCGTGGTGACAGAAGTCACATTGAATCACGAGTTTTTGATGAGCAGTTACAACACTGATTCAGAACGGGCAATATCCAATCGATCAGCCGAAATTCATGGTGGGTCAAACCTGAAAGCTTTGGTCGGTGGATTTGGCCTCGGTTACACTGCCAAGGAATTGTTGACTGATCAGCGTGTCGCGTCGGTGGAAGTGATTGAGTACCTGCCTCAGGTGCTTCAGTGGCTCAAGCAAGGTTTGATACCGCTATCGGATGAATTGAATGACGCCAAGGGGCTGCGTTTAACCTCAGGCGATGTCTATCAGTATTTGCTTGATGAGCCACACCAGCAGTACGATCTGATTGTGATTGATGTGGACCATTCACCCGCGGATCAACTGGGCAGTGAC
>DOPG01000032.1:0-382 GCA_003513555.1 Rhodopirellula sp.
GTACTTACACGCTAATTGCTTGTGTGGATTTACTTTCGGACTTTGTAAATTCCGGTTGTCGTGACTTACCGACTATGATTTCTGGCCGCTCTTACTGCCATTCGCTACCCTATTTACACACACATGGTCTCGCCCTTCTTCTGAGCAAATGCCTCCGATCGCCAGCGAAAAATCCCGTCGCATGTTTGAATTCAATTCGTAATCAGACCGGCTCATGAATGCTGAACCCTTCTGTTTTTGAGTGCCTTGACCAGGCTGTAAATTGGCATTTTCGGGGACTGACTAGTCTCGTTTTTGCCAACAAGGCGGTTTACCGGGACACTTCTGCTCATAATCGGCGGCTATGGGGCCGTTCCCACCGCCTCAGCCGTTGACAGTTTGC
>DOPG01000032.1:588-1075 GCA_003513555.1 Rhodopirellula sp.
ACCGCCTCAGCCGTTGACAGTTTGCTGTCAAGAGTTGACAGTAAATCGTGTGAACTGATTCCCTCCTTCCCCATTTTGCACCCAATGTCTGATGCCAATTCGTCCGCTCCGCGGACCATGCTTGAAAAAATCTGGGACCAACACGTAGTACATGCTCCCGAGCAGGGCCCATCGATTCTCTACATCGATCTGCACCTCGTTCATGAGGTGACGAGTCCTCAGGCGTTCGAAGGGCTTCGAATCAACGGGCGTCCCATTCGACGCCCAGAACGAACGATTGCTACGCCTGACCACAATGTTCCCACATCAGATCGCAGTCTGCCAATCGCCGATCCCATCAGTCGAAAGCAGATCGAAACACTGCGCAATAACTGCAAGGAGTTTGGCGTCACGCTGTTTGACATTGATGATGTGCGTCAGGGAATCGTCCATGTCATCGGTCCTGAAAACGGCTACACCCAACCCGGCATGACCATTGTCTGTGGTG
>DOPG01000032.1:1262-95099 GCA_003513555.1 Rhodopirellula sp.
CCCGGCATGACCATTGTCTGTGGTGATAGCCACACAGCGACTCACGGTGCCTTTGGCGCGTTGGCCTTTGGAATTGGAACCAGCGAAGTGGAACATGTGTTGGCCACCCAAACATTGCGACAGTTCAAACCAAAGACTTTTGAGCTTCGCGTTGATGGCGAATTGGCACCCGGTGTTACTGCCAAAGATATGGTCCTGTATCTGATTGGGCACCTTGGTACTGCTGGCGGTACTGGATACGTCTTGGAATACACCGGTGAGTGCATTCGTGCATTGTCCATGGAAGAACGAATGACCGTATGTAACATGTCTATCGAAGCGGGTGCCCGCGCCGGCATGATAGCACCTGATGACGTTACCTTTGATTATTTGCGAGGACTCCCAGAAGTACCCGCGAACTTTGATGCAGCCGTTGATCGCTGGAAATTACTTGGAAGTGACCCCGGCGCGGTTTACGATTTGTCCAACACTTATCGCGGTGCTGATATCGAACCGCAAGTCACGTGGGGCACCAATCCCGGGCAGGTACGAAGCATCACCGACCAAGTACCTTCCCCATCTGACTTTGAAGATCTCACCGAGCAGAAATCAACTTCGGACGCGTTGGACTACATGGGACTTGAAGCCAACACTTCGATCCATGACATCCCCATTCAACGCGTCTTCATCGGTTCTTGTACCAACGCAAGAATCGAGGACTTACGAGCTGCTGCCACTGTTCTCAAAGGACATCATGTTTCAGGTGACGTCAATGCGATGGTCGTGCCCGGAAGCGGACAGGTAAAAAAGCAGGCTGAGCAAGAGGGGATTGATCGCATCTTCAAGGAAGCTGGTTTCGATTGGCGCGAAGCGGGATGCAGCATGTGCCTGGCGATGAATCCCGATAAACTCGCTCCGGGTGAACGTTGTGCAAGTACCAGCAACCGCAACTTTGAAGGCCGACAGGGCAAGGGTGGACGCACCCACTTGGTCAGTCCGGCCATGGCCGCGGCCGCGGCTGTTAAAGGACACTTCGTCGATGTCCGCCAATGGGATTATAAAACTTCGGAATGATCACGAAGCGGGGTCACGCGGACTGAACCTGTGATGTCCCGTTATTCCTAGCACTGATCATTCCAACCAACTCCAGATCATCCAACTGAAATCGAACTCATGCAAAGCTTTACCATTCACAGCGGTGTTGTTGCAACGCTCGACCGCGCTAACGTTGATACCGACCAGATCATCCCCAAGCAATTCCTGAAACGAATCGAACGAACCGGGTTTGGTCAGTTTTTGTTTTACGACTGGCGATTTCAAGATGACGGCACAACGCCTAATCCTGAATTTGAATTGAATCAGTCGCACCTGAATGGTGCCTCGATCTTGATTGCCCGCAAGAACTTTGGTAGTGGTAGTAGTCGCGAGCATGCCGTTTGGGCACTGGAAGATTATGGCTTTCGAGCTGTAATCGCACCCTCGTTTGCAGACATCTTTTTCAATAACTGTTTTAAGAATGGAGTTCTGCCCATTGTTCTTGCTGAAAAGCACATTGATGAGATCTTCAAGCGAGCAGCCTCGCCATCACCATACAACCTAACCGTCAACCTACAGGAACAAACGGTTGAGGACACCGAGGGCCTGAACTTAACGTTCGAAATTGATCCCAGCCGCAAGCACAACCTGCTGCATGGGTTGGATGACATCGCAGAAACACTTCAGTTGGAAGAGAAGATCTCAGCATATGAAGAAGCTCGCACTTGGTAAGTGCGTTGCCGCGACTGAACGCGGGTCGCGTTGCCGCTGACCGCAGCGGCGAACACAAGCGTCCCGGCTGGGTCGGCAAGCTGCGTCTGCAATTGCAAGACGCGAGAATGCCCCGGGACGTCTGCGATCATCACCGCTCTACAAGCGGCACGCCCGGCAACCTAGCGGTGCTTGGTTGCCATGCTTGGATGTGCCGCTAGTTCCATATGCCCGAACAGGGTTTGCTCGCGTCGCACCAGATAGAATTTAGCCTTAGGCCCTTCTTTGATATCCGGATGCTTCAAGATTCCGGCCAAGTCCTTCATGCTCGATGTCTGCCATCCATGAATTCCAAGCAACACATCGCCGGCAATGATTCCCTGCCTCTCGGCAGCTGATCCTGGCTTGACTGCTGTCACATAGAGACCACCTCGATATCGCGTTCTCATGCGAGAATTTAGCCGTCGCATGGTAGAATCGGGAACTGGCTTCGCCTGAACCCCGATGATGCTCCAAGCCAACTCTTTCACTGTGTAAGAATCCGGAGTTCTCCGTTCAGTTGTCAAAGCCAGATCGAAACGCTCGCCGCCACGTTCGATTTCCAGTTGCATCGGCTCGCCCGGGCTAAGTCCCATCAAAGCGAGTGAGAAGTCAAGCTTGTTGTCTACTTCCTGAGAACCAACGCGGACCACGCGGTCACCCGGTTTCAGTCCTTCCCGTGCGGCAGGACTGCTAGCGGAGACATCGGAAACGGTCACGCCATCACCCTCGCGGGGTCCGCCGCTGGTTCGCAGGCCGATAGCCAGTCTTGAATCATTCTGCTGTTCGATCATCTCCGTCACAATTTCGACGACTTGATCAATGGGAATCGCAAAGGCGATCTGCTGAGCACCTACACGCACAGCTACGTTGACGCCAATCATCTCGCCCTCAATGTTCAACAGAGGGCCACCAGAGTTTCCAGGATTAATTCCAGCACTGATTTGGATCAGGTCCACGTATTCCTGTGTTTCGTTGACAGGTACATCACGATGCAGAGCACTTATTATTCCTTGTGTGCTTGTGTGGACGTATCCAAAAGCGTTTCCAATCGCAATCACGCTTTCGCCAGCCATCAGATCGCTACTTGTTCCACGGGGAATTGTAGGCAGTGGGCGATCGCTCTTCACTCTGATTAGCGCCAAGTCATTCCGCACACGAGACGCGATCAGCTCGGCGGTTGTGGTCTCACCATCGTGCAAGGTCACCTTGATATTATCGACATCTTCCACCACATGATAATTTGTGACCACGTAACCTCGCGGATCAATTACCACTCCAGTACCCATACCGTTCACTTGGCGGAACGACTCAGGACCTTCGGCTCCCGCCATACCTGCAGCAGTAGCTCGGACGGTTTTTTGGCCGTGGATGTTCACAACTGCTGGCGAGGCCCGGCGAATTGCCTTTACCGTAGGCGTCACTCTCGCTTCGGAGATTGGCTCTTGCGGTAATTGAGCAGCGGTCGGGACCGTCCAGATGCAGGCACCCGTAAATACGGAGAGCAAAACCAGGTAGGTCGCGGCGCGGGAAACTTGATTGGTCGCTGGCATATATTCCCGTACCCGAATCGTTCGGATGCTTGAAGTCCGACGAAAGCTACATACCTCCGTCGATCACACACCGGCAACACCGGTATGGCTGTTTGCATCGGAACATTCGGCGTCATCCCTTCACACTTGGGAACTCCACTCCGCAAGGTTTGCCAAGCTTAACACCCTCAGCAAAAAGGTCGTAATCCTACGGTTTTTTTGTCAAGGGATTTCCGCTTCAAAAGAGCTTCTTGTAGCTCTCAAAGGCCGCTGCTGCCAAATACAGGCCGAGTTGGGATCGGATGGAACATGGGCCAAGGAATTTCCTTGGGAGGATCCCATTCATCCAACTCACACTGACTGGGTTGCGATGAGCAGGGTTCAGTTGCGTGAAACTCATCCTGAAGATAGCGATCGCTGGGAACCCTCGGACCAACGCACCCCGTGAACGCCATGAGCATGGCAAGCGAACAAACCAAACAGGGGATGCGGTGAATAAGGAGCATGTATTCTTTTTGTCGACCACAGGCTTGAAGCAACCTGTGGAAGTCCAGTCGAGTATCCCCCCTCGAGCGACGGCCTTTTTTGACTGAATCGGCAAATCAACGAGCAAGATCCAGCAAATCTTGCCAAATCCTCACTTACACTGTAGACCACCCAATTTGCACGCTAAGACAGTCGCGTCTCAGACGGTGCCACGATCTGAAACCCTGACATTTGCAGATGCTGCGTTAAACTCCCAACCAATCGCAACGACTACTCCGGTGCAAGGCATCGTCCCATCGCCTCAAGCCATTCATCCCAATTCCACTCGGACACATTCACGCGTGACTCGTCCCGATCCCACATCGCCTTCCAAACCCGCAGCCAACGAGGAAACTTTCGAGATTTCAGCGGGTGACGGCGATGCGATTCTGGATGCCATCCTTGCTGAAACAAATGACAGCGCTGATACACACGTTTCTGACCCGAACAGTCAGCCGATTCTTGCAAGCCTTGCCGCTACTGCAAAGACATCAACCAACAACGCCCCTGTCCTGCCGGTCGACGATGATCTGACATCGGTCACCACCCCACAGTCGAAGCCGCATGACCCGGTTGATAAAAATTTCAAGAAAAAAGGGATGATCCGTTCGATCCTGAGCGGAATTGCGTGGCTAATTCGAGGAACATTCTGTGTCGTTTCCTTGACGGTTATTCTCGCAGTAATAACGGCGATACCCATTCTTCAATTGATCGCGTTTGGTTATCTGCTCAACGTATCCGGGCGGCTAGCCAATGGTTCGAAGCTAAAAGATTCGCTGCCGCACTTACAGCAAGCAGGGCAAATGGGCTTAGCCGCAATTGCCATCTTTCTGGCGGCATTACCGACTCAAGCGCTAGCACACTTGGAATCTGTTGCAAATCTGATCAATCAAGGATCAGAACAGGCGATCCAGATGCGGGTATTGGCCCTCGCGACATCAATCCTGATGACGGCTTACCTGCTTTGGGCATGGAATCGTGGCGGACGCCTTATCAACTATCTTTGGCCACAACCTAAACGTCTTCTAAAGGAAGGTTGGCGTTGGCGCACTTGGCGAACGGCCCCAGATCGACTCTGGGAATTCACCGTCAATTTGCAAGCTCCGACATATTTCTGGTTGGGACTGCGCGGCGCTGTGGGAACATTGATCTGGCTCTCACCATCTTTTGTTATCATTGCCGCGTTCCGAAACGGTGAAACAGGTTTGGCCGGGCTAGTAGGCTTTGCAGCCTTACTGCTACTGGGCGTAGGGATGCTGTATCTTCCGATGCTGCAAGCTCACTTTGCCGCTGAAAATCGATTTCGTGCATTATTCGCGGTGCGTACCATTCGGCGAGACTTCCGGCGAGCTCCTTGGGCGTGGTTCGCTGCGATGGTAACGTGCTTGGTGAAAACACCCATTCCTCTTTACCTTCTGAAAATCGAAGCAACGCCACGAGAAGTCATGTGGGCTCCCTGCCTGATTTTTGTAGCCTTCATTCTTCCGGCACGCATGGCAACAGGTCTGGCCCTTCGCAGAGCAAGGAGAATGCCGGAACCAGTCGGCCTGTGGAAGAAAATCTCACGAAATCTGATTCGAATCGTGATGCCGCTGGTCATTAGCATTTATCTGTTATTCGTTTATGTGTCCCAATACACCAGCTGGGATGGTTTGCTGACTTGGGTACAGCAGCATGCCATTTTGATCCCAGTGCCTTTTTTGAACGGGGTCTGAAGTCACTTTTTACGGATTTTTGACCGGCGTTCGGATAAACGTGCCAACCCAGTACAATAATCTTCAGGGGCGACGAACACAGGGATCGCGTCCCAGCTATCAAAATTGCAGGCCAATTATGCCACCACGCAACCTCAACATTATCATTGTTACTGCCTTTGTCAGTGTCTTGTGCTACTTCGCACATCAGCGAGCGAAGACAGCAATGATCGTGGGCAATGCCTTGGACCTGATCGACGCCTACTACGTTGACCCTGTGGATAAAGAGCAACTCTTAATCTCAGCCATGGATGGAATGACAGCCACCTTGGACCAACATAGTGAATACATACCTCAACAGGACTACGAGTCTTTTCAAGACACGCTGAACCAGGAATTTGCCGGGATCGGGATCTTCGTCGAACAGCCTGAACCAGAAACACCAGTCCGTGTGATTACTCCGCTTGTTGGTTCACCTGCCTTAGAAGCAGGTATTTTGCCTGGCGACCTGATTGTCGCTGTTGATGGGCAAGACGTATCAACAGAGGAATTGCGTGAAGTCAGCAAAAAGCTAAAAGGACCGGTTGGCACCGAAGTTGACCTGACCATCAAGCGTGCAGATGAGACAGTCTCGATCAGCGTTAAGCGTGGACGGATCGAAATAGAGTCGGTAATTGGCGACTACAGAGACAAAGATAATCGCTGGGTATACCGTCTTCGGGATGATCCTTCCATTGCCTACGTACGTCTTACGCGATTCGGTGAAAAGACAGTTCGTGAACTGGAACAAGTTCTAAAAAACCTCGATAACGACTTCAGCGGTCTTGTACTCGATCTTCGAGGCAATGGTGGCGGTCTTCTCCACGCGGCTGCTGAGGTCAGTGACATGTTCCTCAACAGCGGGAAAATCGTGTCGACTCGTATTCGTGGCGGAGAAGTCGAGGACCGTTTCGATGCCACTGATGGGACTTTAGTCGACACAAGCAAGCCAATTGCCATCTTAATTGATAACGATTCTGCCAGCGCCAGTGAGATTGTTGCGGCCTGTCTGCAAGATAACCAACGAGCCAAAATCGTAGGTACGCGTAGTTATGGGAAAGGGACGGTTCAAAATATCTTGCCCCTGCAATACGGTCGCAGCGCATTAAGACTGACGGTGGCACGATACTATCGCCCTAATGGAAAGAACATTCATCGCGGAAAAGACGCAACCGACGATGATGAATGGGGTGTTCAGCCCGATGAGGGGCTCAAGGTAGAACTGGATGAAGATACCATTGTTGACTTGGCAAAGCGTTGGCGTGAAGCTTCTTACCCTTCACTGACCACAACTGACAACGAAAGTAAGAAAGATAAGGTTCCTCAAAACTCACCCAGTGAGGAAACCTCTGGCACAACAAGCTCAGATCCTGACACAACAGATCCTGACACAACAGACACTAATAAAGAACCGACAGCTAAAAAAACATCTGATGTAGCAGGTGACCTGCCGGCTTCAGATTCGCAGCAGTCAGAATCTGATAGCTCCGGTGATACACCAGATGCAGTGAACGCAGAACCTGACCAGAAAACAGGCCTCGAATTGGACCCACAACTGCGACGCGCAGTTGAATACCTGAAACAACAGTCAAGTGGCGACCCCCAGCAGCCGACAACCGCGTAAGAGTTCCCATCAAGCACCTGTCTTTGTTATCGCCCTCACATCATTCACTATTTGTTTACCACACCAAATATAACCAGCTCAATTTGCTTCAAGGATAATTCCGCTCATGGGTCTGTATGACCGAGATTACGGACGTGACGATCACAATCCCTACCAAACCTCGTGGGACCGCGTCCAAAAACCACGCAGCATGACGGTGACTTTGATCATCATCAACGTCGTCGTTTTCTTGATCAGCATGCTGTTCTTCGATAATGGTTCGAATGGGCGTGAATCATTTGATATTCTCCGATTCTTTGGCTTCGTTCCAACGACCTTGTTCGAACCATGGATGTGGTGGCAGTTTCTAACCTATGGTTTTTTCCATGACCTGAATTCGATTTGGCATATCGTGTTCAACATGGCCATGCTCTATGTATTCGGCCGCATGGTCGAATCACGTATGGGAAGTGCTGAATTCCTGCGTTTCTATGTGATATCGATCATTGTCGGAGGATTCATCGGCGCAATCACTGGCTTGGTGATGAACTCAATGCCTGAGGCGGCAGAATCCGGTAATGCAATGCAACTGGCAGCTCCCACCATTGGAGCGAGTGGTGGAGTACTCGCGCTGGTTGTCATGTTCGCATGTTATTTCCCGCAGCAGGAATTATTTCTGTGGGGAATTGTTAAAATGAAGGCTTGGGTTCTGGCGGCTCTATGCGTCGGCATGGACCTGGTGGGTTCACTTTACGCACTCGCTGGTGGCCAAACTTCAACAGCGTTCACTGTTCACCTGGCTGGAGCGGGGTTTGCGTTGGCCTATCATTATGGGCACTGGAATTTTCGTTGGCTAAGCCTTGGATCAGCTCCCGATATTCGTGGCAAGCTGCGGCAGCGATCACGACGCATGAAATTGAAACTTCATGACCCTGACAAAAAACTGCGTCGGGAAGCAGACGAGGCAGACCGATTACTGGCAAAGATTCACCAAACTGGTGAAGAAAGTCTGACCGCATCTGAACGAAAATTGCTGGAACGATATAGTCGCCGGCAACGTGAAAAACGTAATCAATGAAACATCACTGACCACTTGAACCAAACAAGTGCATTGAATTTTCACGAAGATTAACTGGTGGCAAATCAAATGGATCTTGGTCATGAATACACCGCAACGAGCATCCTCCCAAAATCACCAACCGGCCCCGTCTCAGGCAAGGTTGCTGACAAGACTGTTCTGCTGCCAGCTGTTACTCATTTTGACCCCAGTTGGAAATCCGTTGCGAGGGCAAGGCGTCCCGGACAATCAGCCTGGCATTGGACAACGTGCACCAGACTTTGAACTACCACTGGTTGGACAAAAGAAGTTTCTCAGCCTTCGTGAACAGTATCGCAACGGGCCTGTTGTGGTGATTGTGCTGCGGGGCTACCCGGGCTATCAGTGCCCAACCTGTAAAAACCAATTCAATGCGGTGGTCAACCGAGCCAAAGCCTTGTCCTCAGAATCCAAATGCGTCGTCTTGGTTTATCCCGGCAATGCAGATCAACTCGAGAAAAACTCGAAACGTTTTCTTGGATCAAGAAAGTTGCCGCATCCCATTAAGGTGGTTCGTGATGACGATATGGAAATGGTAAAGGAATGGGGAATACGTTGGGAAGCACGTAATCAGACTGCCTACCCCGCTACATTTGTCGTTGACCAGAATGGTCGCATCGCTTGGAAAAAGGTCAGCAACACATCTGCGGGAAGAAGTACCGTAGAAGAAATTCTGCGCGAATTGAGAAAACTCTGACGTCAGCGAGATCATTTCCAACGCCACATGTTGGTTAACCAGCTCACTTGATACAAAACTGGCATCCGCCTGATAAGCGTCAAACATTGCTGCCGTGGCATACTTTGACAACCCACTAAGAAGGACTATTTCCGTTGACATCACGCATACATATCGTCGGCATTGGAGATGACGGGTTCCAAGGTCTCACCGGACACGCGAGACAATTAATCGAACAAGCAGAAGTTGTACTTGGAACAGCACCGCTGCTAAGAAAAATACCCGAAACAAACGCTGAACGAATCGAGATCGGGGGCGGTCTGGAATCATTAAAAGAAACGATTGTCAAACTTCCCAAACGGACTTCCGTGATGCTCGCTGGGGGTGATCCGTTGTTTTATGGGATAGCTCGGTACCTCACTGATTCCTTCGGTAAAGAACGTTTTGAAGTGGTTCCACACGTTAGCAGCATGCAACTAGCCTTTGCTCGGGTGAAAGAGAGTTGGGATGACGCATACTTAACCAACTTGGCAACTCAATCACTCGACAGAGTCGTCGATAACGTTCGCACCGCTGAACGAGTGGGGCTATTCACAACAGATGTGATCTCACCGTCGGTCGTCGCCGAAGCTTTACTGGACCGGCGAATCGACTATTTCACTGTCTATGTCTGCGAGAATCTCGGCACACCTGATGAGGTGGTCACTCAGGGCAATTTGGATTCGATTCGCGAGCAGTCATTTTCCGAAATGAATGTGATGATTTTAGTCCGACGACAAGGCGCCGCAGATTCACCCAGCGGTAGCCGACGAAAACGGTTGTTTGGAAATCCTGACGACCTCTTCCTACAGTCACGTCCCAAACGGGGCTTGCTGACACCATCCGAGGTACGTTGTATTGCGCTTTCTGAACTCGCATTGTCGGAAAAAAGCATTGTTTGGGACGTCGGTGCAGGTAGCGGCTCACTTGCCATCGAGGCTGCTGCGATTGCTTCCCAGGGAAAGGTTTTCGCAATTGAGATGGATGCGGAAGATTTCGGACTGATGCTAGAAAATGCGAGGATGTTCGATGTGCCCGGGCTTGTTCCAGTTCATGGTCAAGCACCGGAGGCATTCGATGAGCTACCCGATCCTGATGCGATTTTCATCGGTGGAAGTGGACGGATGGTGCCGGATCTTGTTCAAGCTGCCTTGTCACGCTTGATTCCCGGGGGAAGTATCGTCATCAATGTTTCCAGTCCTGACAATCTAGTGGCCGTGCAAACCAAAATTGACGAGGCCGGACTTCGAAGTGATGTTCGTATGATCAACATTGCCAGAGGCCAATATCAGCTGGACCGAGTTCGCTTTGACGCCCTTAATCCAACTTTCCTGGTCTTGGGACGCCAATGGCATTGAGCGGTTAATGAGCGTTAGCGAAGCTGTGAATGTTCATTTCGATCGACAGTGCACGCATGCTGATGCATTTCCTCCGCCGCCATACAAATGCAACACGGTTTCTGTTGTTGCATTTCAGCTTCCTGATTAGCATGGGGCAGTGGATAAAGGCTCTACATCAATACACCATCACGCAAAGATTGCGAAATCTCAATGCCGATACAGAAAGCGGTCATTACAGCTGCTGCCCCAAATCAAAATCGCCTGCCGCTCCAACAATTGGTAGATCGGGATGGCGAAGAGAAAACGGCCTTGCAGCTCATTATCGAAGAGACAGTCGCTGCCGGCATTGATGAAGTCTGCGTGATCATTCAACCGGGTGATATGGAAGCTTATCAAGCTGCCGCCGGGACACAAATTGGCAGCCTGCACTTCGTCGAGCAACCTGAGCCTTTAGGATATGCAGACGCCGTCTACCGTGCGCGATCGTTTGTTGAGGGTCAGCCGTTTCTGCATCTGGTGGGAGACCATTTGTACCTGAGCAACACAGAGGTGCCGTGCGCAAAACAGCTGGTGCAAATGGCCAACGAGCATGAGTGCTCTGTCTCCGCCGTTCAGTCGACTCGAGAAAACAACCTCCCATATTTTGGCATCGTCAGTGGTTCGCCAACTCCAAGGACCGATGGGCTTTATCAAATCGATCGAGTCGTTGAAAAGCCAACCCCCACCTACGCGGAGCAGGAACTTGTGACCCCCGGCTTGCGAGCTGGACATTACCTTGGCTTCTTTGGCATGCATGTCTTCACGGGTGAGATCATGGATCTGATAGGTCAATTATTGGATTCAAAAACTGTTTTACAGCCCACCCTTTCTGACGCGGTCGCAATGCTTTCAACCCGTGGTAAATACTTGGCATATCGTTTGGATGGAACGCGACATAACCTTGGAATTCGATACGGTCTGCTTAAGGCTCAACTTGCCATTGGACTCAGTGGTCAAGATCGGGATGAAATACTCATTGAACTGATTGATCTGTTAGCAAATCGAACAGATACCGGTGCGACTCCATGAGCTCTCTGATCGATATCATTCTTTCGGACGACAACGAAGTTCGAAACCGCTCACTTGATTCGGTATGCTCCGGTGCGAACTTGGAAACACTTCTTGGCCATTGCCGGGACTTGGATGATTTCAGGCGTGAGGAAGACAACCTATACCATCGTGTTCGTGCTCTGTTTTTCTTGTCAGCGATCTATCGCTACCATCTGCCAAAACAGCTCAATGCCATACAGTCGGGGTACATCCCTTACACAGGATACGAGCACTTACTTTCGCGACGTTTTGTTGAAGCGATTGATTCGTTCCTGCTCACACAACAAAACCAAGGTCCCTGTGATGGAGTCGCCAGTGCCTTGGCACAAGCGTATCGTCAACTCGCGTTCCAGACACTTGCAGATCAGGTGCGCCGGAGTGTCCGAACAGTCAAAGGTAACCAATGGATGTTCAGGTTGGGTCATCCTGCTGAACAGCCATTACGAATTCGACCAGAGATACTCAAACCACATTCAGACACCGGAGCAATGCCCATTCTGCGTGAAGTCACTGCAGTACGCATGGATTTTTCTCACAGCGCGTGGAGTGACATCTTCTTTCTGGGAATGGATTTTCCAGAAGGAGCCCGCGTTCTCAACGCATCTGTCGATCTAGGGGTAAGAGGGCGTGATACAACCACCAATCCCCCTATTGAAACTTACCTCCGAGTGATTGATCGTCCAGTCATAAGACTGACCAGCGTGGACTTGGGCTCCACCGTGGAGGTTGATTCAATCGCCAACATGTTCGACTTCGCTCAAGATCACTTGGGACTACTCAAGGCCGCTGTCATTGCCTCCGGTATTGTTCCACCCGGCCTGGAAGGATGCGGACATTCACTCGTAGGACTATTGACCCGTCTCGTAGGTAGCGGGCGAGGAATCGAGGTGGTCAGCAAGATCAACGACATTCCAAAGGGATCTCGATTGGCTGTGTCGACAAATCTTCTCGGGTCATTGATTTCATTGATGATGCGAGCCACTAATCAAACGACAAGCCTGACTGGCACATTGCAGGAGAGTGATCGGCGGCTTGTAGCAGCACGTGCGATTTTGGGTGAGTGGATTGGCGGAAGCGGCGGCGGTTGGCAAGATTCAGGCGGTGTCTGGCCGGGAATCAAACTTATCGAGGGAGCAAAATCTGAGGATGATGATCCCGAATTTGGGATTAGCCGTGGGCGGTTGATGCCGACACACCATGTGATGTCCGAACGTGAAATCTCCAGTGAAACAAGACAGAAAATACAGGACTCATTGGTACTAGTGCACGGTGGGATGGCACAAAATGTCGGTCCCATTTTGGAAATGGTCACAGAGCATTACCTGCTTCGAAGTGAGAACGAGTGGGAAGGTCGTTTCGATGCAATGAAAATTCTTGATGAAATTGTCGAAGCGTTAGGTGATGGTGATCTGCGGCGAATCGGTGATGCTACCACCCGCAATTTTGAAGGCCCTCTGCAAACGATTATTCCGTGGGCCACCAACCGTTTTACTGATTCATTGATCACACAATGCCGCGAACAGTATGGTGATCAATTCTGGGGTTTCTGGATGCTGGGCGGCATGTCCGGTGGGGGTATGGGATTCATTTTTGCTCCTGAAATCAAAAAATCAGCTCAGGACTGGCTCGGCCGCACTCTGATCAAAACCAAACAGCTTCTGCAAACCTCTCTGCCGTTTGCGATGGATCCTGTCGTCTATGACTTTAAAATTAATGATGACGGTTCCAAAGCGAATTTCATTGACGAACCTGCAGCAGGGATGCCGGAGCAATATTATTCGCTTGTACTGCCTGGTCTCTTGCGCGCCTCAATGAGGGAACTAAGCCCTGATCAGCGTCTCGAATTGGAACATCTCGGACAACAGTGCCGAGCCAGCAACAATCAAAAACACACAAAGCTGCTGGACAGCATTCTTCCGCAAGCCACCACTGCAGCCTTACAAACTGCTAATCTGCAACAGATACTGAATGGTTGTGGTTTTGACCAACAGCAACATGAAGCGATTCGAAGTGATCTACAAAGTGGAAGAATTGGTCTCGCTCAAAATCGTCTTTCCAACAACTTGACGTTGAAAGATATAAAGCCAGAGGATTTCATCGAAACCCGATCTGGCGTTCCTGCCCAACTCGTTGAACTCGGCCATCAGGCCATCCAGCAGGGTAAGGTTGGAGTCGTCACGTTGGCCGCCGGTGTGGGAAGTCGTTGGACAGAAGGCGCAGGAGTTTGCAAAGCACTCCACCCCTTCAATCGATTCTCAGGGCGCCACCGAAGTTTCATAGAGGTCCACCTGGCAAAGAATCGCAAAACGAGCAACGATTGCAATGCCTCGATTCCTCATGTGTTTACGACCAGCCACTTAACCGATGACGCCATACGAACGCACCTGAGAACACACCAGAATCACGGTCTCGAAAATCAAGTCTACGTTTCGACGGGCCGGAGCATCGGGATGCGGATGATCCCCATGATTCGGGATCTTCGCTTTCTCTGGGAAGAAACAGCGCAGCAAATGCTGGATGAACAACAACAGAAAATGAGAGAAAGCGCACGGGCAGCATTGATGGGCTGGGCCAGACAGATGGGAGAAGGAACTGATTACATTGACAATCTGCCGCACCAGTGCATCCACCCCGTTGGTCACTGGTACGAAGTGCCCAATATGTTACTCAATGGAGTACTGCATCAAATGCTCAGCGACCAACCAGAGCTCGATTACCTGATGCTTCACAACATTGACACCTTGGGTGCCAATGTCGACCCCGGCTTGCTCGGCATGCACATCAAGCAGCAAAACACACTCAGCTTTGAAGTCATTGGGCGACGGATTGACGATCGAGGCGGAGGCTTAGCGTCAGTTAATGGTCGCCCACGACTGGTGGAGGGGCTCGCCATGCCTGATGATCAGGCCGAATTCAATCTGACATTCTACAATTCAATGACAACATGGATTAGCATCGATCAACTGCTCGCGTCATTCGGGCTCGGGCGACAAGATCTCAATAACGGACCACGTGTCGGTACCGCAGTTAGACAAATGGCCTCGCGCCTTCCCACTTACATCACCCTGAAAGATGTCAAAAAGCGATGGGGACACGCCCAAGAGGATGTCTTTCCCGTCGCTCAATTCGAAAAACTTTGGGGCGACATGAGCGCCCTACCAGAAATTGATTGTTCCTTTTTTGCAACCCCGTTACGGCGTGGGCAGCAACTGAAGACACAGGCACAACTGGATCCATGGAAACGCGATGGCAGCTCGACCTATGTAGAATCCCTTTGCCATTGGAAGTGAGTCTTTTCAGACACAGCGACTCAATCTGACGAATTGGAATTCTCGAGATCCGCCAATCGTTTCTCCAATGTATCGATGCGATTATTGACCGTCTCCAATCGGTTCAACAGTTGGTCGACCGCTGTTCGATTTGTATCTTTAGACTCAGTTGCAACGGCCGAAGATTTTGCTGCATTCTGTTTTTCGAGTTTCGCGTTTAAAAATTGACGTTCCTGCGGCGGGTACAGGGTGTGTGAAAATGTTTGCCCCCGGCCAGGTGGGGTAAGCGATTCCACCAATCCCTTTTCAGCTAAACCACTGACCACTGCTTTCATCGCGTTCAGGTCAGTAAATGGATGCATTCGCGATGCTCGTGTACGCAATTCGCCCAAGGTTTGGGGACCTCTCAACAATAACTCTGTCATAACTGCGGAGCCCGCTCCATCAACGTCCAGCCAATCATAAGCTGCATGCCGATATTTAATCGCCCGCCCCGAACCCTGCACCTCCCGCGCGGCACCAAGCCTACGAAGTTCATCTAACGCCAGCAAAGCATCTTCATCATCAAGATCCATTTTGGGATCACGATTCGACTTCTGGTTGCTACCAGTCACGATACCGGACAATGTGAGAGGGTAATTGTCGGGAGTGGTTTTGGCTTTTTCTACTAACACGCCCAGGACTCGCCGGGCCGAAGCGGAAAGAGGGACAAGACTCGCTTTCGTCTCATCAGCAGATTCATCATTCATAAAATCTCTCGACGTGGTCATCAGGTCACAGGGCCAAAGGTGGCAAGCATCGGACGCCACCTTCATTGTCATCAAACACGTCCATCCATGGCAACGCCCCTCTACGCATCAACGCCACTACAAGATGCACTCAGCTGATTACACACGAGGATCGATCGCTCGACATGGTCAGCCGTTTCGCACACTCTCGAGAAAAATTCGACTAAAATCGAGGTGAACAGCATTCGACAATTCAATGGGCGGTAATCGATGAACCAATATCAGTCAATCAGCAAAATTTGCCGGCGGCCTCTCTTAGCTGCATTGTTGCTAACTCTAGCCACAGCCATTGGGCCCGCAGCAGCGTTGGCTGCTGACAGACCCAATATTGTGATGGCGTTTGCCGACGACTGGGGCAAGTATGCGAGTGCCTACGGCGCCTTGGCACCAGGTGGGATTAACGACCACGTTTCAACCCCCAACTTTGACGCCGTTGCCCAGGACGGGCTTCTATTCACACGAGCATTTGTGAGTGCTCCATCCTGCACACCATGCCGAAGCTCACTACTTTCAGGTCAGCATTTCTGGCGATGCAACCGTGCGTCGATCCTGCAGGGCGCGATCTGGGACATGTCGATACCTGCGTACCCTTTGCTACTGGAGGACTCTGGATACCGCATCGGACACACATACAAAGTTTGGAGTCCAGGAACCCCTGCGAATGCGCCTCACGGTGGAAAATCACGTGCCCACAACCGCCATGGATCCAAATTCAATCAGTTCTCGCAGTCAGCCATGAAGAATACGAACCGTGATGCGGGAAAAAGAACTTTACTTGAAGAGGTACGCAAAAATGTTCGATCGTTTCTCGACGCGGACAACGATGGAAAGGCTGACAATGATCAACCATTCTGCTATTGGTTCGGTCCTACCAACTGTCATCGCAAATGGATCGCCGGTAGCGGCAAAGAATTGTGGGGTATCGACCCTGATTCATTGAAAGGAAAGTTGCCACCCTTTTTGCCAGATGTTCCAGTCGTCCGAGAAGACTTTGCAGACTACCTTGGCGAAGCACAAGCATTTGACGCAGGTCTTGGAGTTCTGATGGAGGAACTAAAGCGGATCAATGCGTTCGAAAACACCATCCTTGTGGTCAGTGGTGACCATGGTATTCCAGGTATCACACGGGGAAAATGCAGCCTTTACGATCTGGGCACTCAAGTACCACTGGCGATTCGTTGGCCCAAGGGAATTACAGCGAAAGGAAGAGTCGTGGACGACTTCGTTAGTTTACCGGACTTGGCTCCAACTTTCTTAGAAGCTGCAGGGGTGGACGTTCCAAAGAACATGACCGCAAAGTCTCTTTCTACAATTTTCAAAAGCAATGCGTCCGGACTCATCGATGCAAGCCGAGATGCTGTCTTCACCGGTCGGGAACGACATGTCGCACATGCCCGCACAGGCAACAAACCGTATCCCCAACGAGCAATTCGCACGGACCAATATCTTTACATCATCAATTTCGAACCTGACCGCTGGCCGATGGGTACAGGGCCCGGATTCGGTGCAGATAACTCCGCTATGCCAGACTATGAAATTCTACGAGAAAATACTTTCGCCGCATTTGGTGACCTGGACGCAAGCCCGACGAAAGCATGGATCATCACGCACCGTGACGAATCACCTGACTTTTTTGAATATGCGGTTGGCCGGGCCCCAAGATTTGAGTTATACGATATTAAAAAAGATCCACACTGCATCAAGAATCTTGCCTCATTGGAAACGACTAAACAAATCCAGAAAGAGTTGCATCAGCGTTTGACAAGAGAACAGGATCGGACAGGTGATCCGCGTATTTCGGATCAAGTGATATTCGAATTTTCCCCGTTCACTGATTCCATGCATCGTAAACGGAACCAAGGAAAACAGAACAAACCCAAGTGACCTGCCATTGAAGTCACAGCGAAGCATCAATCATGGCCGGGCAAATTCGGAACGCATTTGCTCGATCACTTTCCAGCGATGACACTCACGAAGGTGATCATTGACCATGCCCATGGCTTGCATCAAAGAATAGCAAGTTGTCGGTCCCACAAATGACCATCCACGCTTTTTCAGTTCTTTGCTGAGAGCTGTTGACTCAGGACGATGAGCCTTCATTTCCTTGCGGTGATCAAGATATTTGTGTTTTGCTGGTTCAAACTGCCAGAAAAAGTGTGCTAGTGACCCAAATTCATCCTGCAACTCAAGGGCCCTTTGGGCATTATTGATCGCCGACTCGATTTTGCCACGATGCCGAACAATTTTTGCATCGAGTAGCATTTTGTCGACTATTGTCGAAGAAAATTTGGCGACGCTTTCAATCTTGAAATCTCGAAATGCAGATCGAAATGCGTTTCTTTTTCGCAAAATCGTGATCCAACTCAGACCTGCCTGAAACCCCTCAAGACACATTTTCTCATACAACTGCTGATCATCAGCAACTGGCTTGCCCCATTCGCGATCATGGTACTCGATGTATTGTTGATCATCCCCGCACCACCAACAACGTTGCAGACCATCATCCCCAACGGTGTAGTCTGGCAATTCTTTCCTCGGGCTCATGTCTGGATGCGAAACCTCAAATCCTTGACTTTATTTTCGGGTAGCTGCCGCTGAATCCTTTTCAGAATGCCACGTTTTCTGAAATTCAATTCCTGCAGAGTGGCTGAATCCGAAGCATAAATATGAAGCACTCCTTGCCTCAAGTTACCTATCTGCAAACTTCCACCAAGTTCGGATCCGACTTCCAAGACCAGTAATTCGTGGATCGCCTCGTTGGCTGACACCTGTGCATACCCACGTCGAGAAATCAGCTGTCCCACAATCGACCCAATGCGTCGCACCCGCGGTTTTTCGGCATCTGTTCCTTGCGTCGGTCGGGACTGGGATTGTCGACGTTTCACCACAATAACTCCGGGATCTGGGACTCGGATTCTAAACCACACAACGAGGGTGTACCAATCCCATTGGGGGCGTAACGTAAATTTACGACGTCAAATTCCCATCTGGACAATCAACGATGTGATGGTTCAACTGAGGGGCACATGGTGAGACTGTCTGCAATTCAGCATCGTCAGAGCAAACTCTTGTCCAAAGCCGAACAAAATCCGAATAACGATTCGCCCTTGATAATCATCGGATGGCGGGAATGGTTGTCACTACCCGACCTCGGCGTACCACGAATCAAGGCAAAAATTGACACGGGCGCCCGCTCCTCAAGCCTGCATGCTTATGACATTGAACAGTTCCAGCAGGAAGGGTGTTCGTTGGTTCGATTCAAGGTACACCCAATTCAGCGGCGAGAACAAATGGAAGTCTGCTGCGTTGCTGAAGTGCATGACATCCGCAGCGTTCGCAGTTCCAGTGGCGAAGCAACCGACCGGATCGTGATTCAAACAACAGCCTCATGGTTGAATCAGGAATGGACGATTGAATTAACGCTAGCAGATCGATCACAAATGGGATTTCGCATGCTGGTCGGACGTGAGGCGATGCGTGGGCGCATGCTGGTTGACCCAGGAAGATCCTATTTCGGTGGTCGCCCCAAGCGAAGAAAGAAATCCGATAACGCCTGAAGCAGTAAACAGCCACTCTACCGAGATTTTGAGATGAAGCTTGCCATTCTTTCACGTGCATCTAACTGCTATAGCACGCGTCGTCTGAAAGAAGCTGCCAGCAAACGTGGTCACAAGGTCAAGGTACTTGATACCTTGCGATTCTCCATCGACTTGGAGAAAGGCGATCCTGACCTTTACTATCGCTCAAAGCCACTGAGTGACTACGATGCGATTGTGCCCCGTATTGGTGCCTCGATCACCTACTTTGGCACTGCCGTCGTTCGTCAGTTTGAACAAATGGATGTCTTTTCGGCTGCATCCTCGGCTGGCATTGCCAATTCACGTGACAAGCTACGCTGTTTGCAGATTCTTAGCCGGCATGCAATCGGCATTCCCGAGACAACATTTGTGCGAGAGAAACGTGATGTTCTTCCGGCGATCGAAAGAGTAGGCGGTGTCCCCATCATCATCAAATTACTCGAGGGAACACAGGGCGTTGGCGTTATCCTTGCCGAAAGCGTCAAGATTGCTGAGGCCATCATCGAAACACTGCAAAGCACTCGGCAAAATGTCTTGATTCAGAAGTTTGTATCCGAGAGTAAAGGCAGAGACATTCGTGCCTTTGTGGTCGGTGATCGTGTCGTTGCTGCAATCAGACGGGTTGCTCAGGGACAAGAGTTTCGCAGTAACGTCCACCGTGGTGGCAGAACCGAACGCGTCATTCTGGACGAAACTTACTGCCAAACAGCCGTGCGATGCACACAAATCATGGGACTACGTGTTGCTGGCGTTGACATGCTTGAAAGTGACGAAGGCCCACAGGTCATGGAAGTCAATTCTTCGCCGGGACTCGAGGGCATTGAGGCCTGCACTCAACTGGATATTGCGGGCGCCATTGTTGATTACATCGCCGCGCAAATCGATTTTCCAGAAGTGGACGTTCGCCAACGACTTTCCGTTAGTCGAGGATATGGCGTTACCGAGATCCATATTCCGGAAGGGTCCGCATTCATCGGGAAATCAATCGATGAGTCTGGTCTCCCCGAGCAGGACATCAATGTGCTAACCCTTTACCGAGGACAAACGGTGATCCCCAATCCTCGCCTTAAACGAACATTAGAACCCAACGATCGCCTGCTTTGTTTTGGAAAACTGGAAGCCATGCGTGGAATGGTTCCGGAAAAAACTCGCAGGAAACGCCGCCCAAAACTTAAACAACTGTCCACCGATGTTGATTCAACATCTGACCCAAGCTAAGGCGTCTTTGGCTGAGACGATTGCTGCAACTGCACAATCCAGATTCACCGGCATTGCAGATCTCATTTCCAAGACCGCGTTCGTCGCTCATTCGTTCTGGGCATCAAGCCCACGAATTGCATCGGGGTTGATACTCGACGATCATTGCACCTTGAGTATTGATCAGCCTAACAAGAGGCAGCGATACGCCCCACAGAATCACCATGAATGGACTGTTTAACCCCGTCGACTGATTACAATCAGCGGACTGTCAGTTTGGTTGGCAATCTTTCGGGTGAACTGACCAAACAGCTTGCGTCGAGGACCGATGCGTTGGACGCCCAATATCACAAGTTGCCCTTCAGCAGCAGCAGAAATTACATCAACTGGGTCATCGCTCTTGATAACGATCTGCTCAGAGTTGCCAAAAACATTGTCATGAGCCATCCGGTCAAGATCACGCTTGGCACGCCTGAATTCCGTCGCATCAACAGCAGCGGGAAGAACTCTTATGAAAGTCACCATGCATTTCTGTTGTCGCGAAAAGCTTGCCAAGAGTCGAGCAAGTAAATGATCGTGGCCCCCGCGTCCCGCGACTGGCACAAGAATTCTCCGAGTCTCGGACAGACTCCATGCCCCGGAAGCCCTGAGAACAACCACATCACTCTCAAGCTGTCCTAACAAGAACTCCAGCGGTGAAGCGGTCTGGTCGCTATCGATTCTACTAAGGCCCAGGAGCACAGATTCACAACGATGCAGCTTAGCAACACGAGCAATTTCGGGCATCGGATCTGGGGATACTGTTGTCAAGGTTTCCACGGGTACCTTGAGCTTAGAGGATGCTCGAATCAACTCGCGCAGCACAGTCTGAGACTGATCGGCTGGGCCTGGATCTACTTCGGGATCCCAAGAAGATGGGGCAACCACAACCGTCTGTAATAATACACGGCCGGCAGCGGCGGGGACCAGCGTGTTGGCCAGTGAAATCATTGCTTCGGCATTACGAGGATTGGCAATCGGCACCAAAACCAGAGGTGAATTGCCCCGCAACCTGAGCAGCTCTGGATTGGCGGCCATGCTGGAAACATCTTTCAACCGTGCCCGCCGAGCAAAAAGCGTCAAGAACAGGATGCCGCCAACACTGAGCCAAACCACCGCAATTGTTCCAGCAGAAGGCACTACCAACCCCTGAAACACAGCCAAGGCCAAGCAGGCAGAGCCGCCTATCAACGGAACAGCGGGGTACCACGGGGTTTGAAAGGGTGGCCGAATGACACTGCGACGCCTCACCAAGACGGCCAGCCAATGAGCCATGGCAAAAGTAATCAAGAAAATCAAGCTCGCAGCAGCCCCCGCTGCCGCGACATCTGGCAGCACAATCACAAGAATTGAAATTAGCCCAGCTGTTACTGCAATAGCATGTAGAGGCGTGTGCCGACGAGGTGACAAACGGCTCATCATCGATGGCAACGTATGATCACGTGACATTGCCAACGCAATCCGCGATGCTGCGAAGAGATTCGCCTGCAGCGCCGTAAACATGGATAACACAGCAGCTACGAGCACGAATCCATATCCAGCTGGCCCAAGATAGTTCCGGGCAGCAATAGCGACGATCCCCTCTGGATTTTCAGCCGCAGCGTCCGCAATACCTTGTCCAACAGGAACGCCCACGGTTGTAATCACAAACAACAAAGGCAGATAAATCAACAGCGCGATGACAAGCGAAAACACCATCGCCCGGGGAATATTACGAGCTGGATTCCGGATTTCTCCGCCGACGGCTGCAATCAAATCAAAACCTTGCAAAGCGATGAAACTGAATCCCATCGCTTCAAAAAGCCCCAACGACCCGGACGAAAAGAATGGTTGAAGTGAAGCCTGAGTTGTCGCTAGTGGTTGCCAAGCAACCGACCACAAACCACCCAGAATCAGGATCCCGAAAACAAGAACCTTACCCGCGTTTGCCCAGCTACCACCTCCCCCGGACTTCAGCACCAGTCCCACTGCCAGTGTCGTCACAGCCAAAATTGCAATCCATGGTACCAGCCGCTGGTCCATGACCCACACAGGCACGGCATGCCCGAGTGTGTCGATACACTCGTGGAGCAATAACACGGAAAAATATCCAAATCCAACCGCGTAAAGCATAGCAGCAACGATCGAGGCAAACCAAACAATCCAGCCAACTGCAAAAGCAGCCTCGATCGATAAGACCTTGCGGCTGAATGCGTAAGTGCCGCCGGATTCTGGAAACTTCGAAGCCATCTCCCCGAGGCTTAGTGCCGTCAACAAAGCAATGACACCATTCAAAGCGAATGCCAACAGGGCAGCTGGTCCAGTCGTTGCAAAAGCAACACCAGCCAACGCCAGGATACCGCCACCCACAATCGCACCAACGCCTATACCCGTTGCCGATCCAAGTCCAATATGTCTTTCGTTATCTGGAACCACCGCATGCTCGCTGAATTGTTGCGTGTTGTCCCGGCATTCTGTCACTTAATACGACAACGTCAAGCGTGACGCAACGAGCAAAGTCGGAACCATCACACGCGGAACAGGCCCGCATTCAGCACGATAAAGTTCACAAGGGTGTGGCACACAACCGGAATGACAACTCCGCCCCTGCGTCTCATTTTCAAGTGGATGATGAGCTCAGGATTGCTATTTGCTCAGACAGCAGGTTGCCAGCCGGGTGCATACTCCCGTCCCCACAACGCCTGAGCTGCGGGGTTATCCTTGATATGGCCATTTGCTGAGTCAGTATTGACAACACTCCCGGTCCGATAGGCAATGTTGCCCAAATGACACAACAAGGTGCTCTTGTGAGCGATCTCGATATCAGCGTTGGTCAATTGCCCGGTACGGACTCCATTAAGAAAATCAGCAAAGTGATCTTTATCACCACCGGCACCATTGCCGGTTGCTATTTCTTTGCCCTTCATGTCGTACATGACATAACCTGTTCCCTGTTGCACAAGTGAACCCTCAGAACCATGAAAGCTGATTCCAAACCCAGAATCATGAGCTCCCAAGGGTGACCAACTCAGCCCTTCCCAGGTAATGGATTTTCCTTCCGGAAAATCCATCGTCACCATCAAAGTATCAGGCGTTTCTTGATCATCATCATGACGATACTTACCTCCACCAGCGGTCACACGACTCGGGTAGTCTACTTCCAGCCCCCAGCGTGCCACATCGATACCATGTACCCCATTGTTGCCTAGTTCACCGTTACCCCAGTCCCAGTGCCAATGCCAGTTATAGTGCACAACATTGTCTTTATAGGGTCGGTCGGGCGCTGGTCCCTGCCACAAACGCCAATCCAGCCAATCCGGAATATCAACGGTCTTGCCTACCCCGATGGAAGGTCGGCGATTGTTGTACCAAGTACGTGAATAAAGCACCTTACCAATCGCCCCTTCGTGGATACGCTGAATGGCTTCAACAATACCGGGCCATGAGCGACGCTGTGTTCCCATTTGTACGATACGTTTATTTTTCCTAGCCGCAGCAACTGCCAGTTCACCTTCCTCGGGAGTATGACTACAGGGCTTTTCAACGTAGACATGCTTACCAGCAGAACAACCCAGAATGGTAGCTGGCGCGTGCCAATGATTTGGTGCCGCCACCACCAGTACATCGACTCCGGTGTCATCAAGAATACGGCGAAAATCACCGACAACCTTGGGCTCTTTCTTCTGAACTTCGCCTACTAATTCACTGACTCGACCAGCTGCTCGAGTATCAACATCACAGACATAGGCAACCTCAGTATTACCCGCTGCCATCATTCCCCGTGCGATTGCACTGCCACGACCATTGACTCCCATAATGCCCATGACAACACGATCACCAGGCGAATTTTGCGTTTGATTCTGGGTGTCATCAGCATGAGTCGATGACGTCATTGCTCCGGCAGCAGCCAACGCCACACCCGACTTCAAGAACAATCGGCGATCGCCTTCATACTGATGGTTACGAATCGCAGCAACTGAATCCATTGTCGATCCCGGCTTGTGAATAAAATCACTCATTGGAGGCTCTCTCTATCTGATATTGATGGTGGGATTTCTTGGCGGGTTGAATCATGAAAGGTGGCCGACGTCCAAAGTCCTCTGCAAGCCGATCGGCAAGTCGGATATTTGCAGGCCCAGCGTGAGCATGAATCATATAACGCCATGTCGTAGGTCTATCTCGGTACAACATGATCGGGGCATCGCCACAAGCGGATGCTCCCATCCAACCATCATCGCGCACATGCCATTTGCTGGGGTAAGTTGCATTTTGTGGATGATCAAAGTACGTCAGGCCTTCCGTGACACTTGTATCAACTGACCCACTGTAATCCATCCAGGCGGAAGATTTTTCAAAGAGGTTTTTTTCTGTTTGTAAGCCATTGCTGCCGGTCAAAACACCGTCACCAAAAACGGCCGAAATTGATCCAGCCACCCGCACCGCCAGCAAACCAAAATTCGTCTGTGCCAGTTCCAGAGATTCCGCCACGGAATTAAATGTTGTCTGGATTTCAACCAGAACACCTTGTCCGTCTGCTGGCATAATTGCTGTCACTAATTTTTGCTTCAGCAATGGGGCGGGATCATGCCCATCGTACCAGCCAAGTTCCACTGCCATACTCGCCTCATCCGGACCATTCTGATAGGCGAGCCATTGTTCTTGTCGAATGATCGCGTCAGTGCTGTCTGACCAAAAATCGATCCCGAGAACTTTGTTATGAGCGAACCAGATCGATCGATGATGATCATGATTGGGTGCCCCTGGGTGTCCCATCCGTGTTAATGACAAACCGGCGGGTCCCGTCAGCGGAAAGAAGAATGGTCTCGGAGCATCGTCCGCGGCGTGCCATCGCATTCGTTCTCGACCGTCAACGACAAATGCAACCTGTTTCTGTGGTAAAGGCACCACTTGGCAGCGCGGAGACTTGGGAAACATTAGCCACTCTCATGATGGTCCATTGACAGAACAAACTTTTCAATGGATGGGAGAAAAAGAAGCATGTTGCGGGGCAGGAAGGCAGGAGGATCAGACGAATTGTAACAAATCGTGCTGCAGTTACCAAAAATTGAATTTGTGACCAAACGTGTCACAACACCCTGTCATCTTTGGAATGTCATCAAATTTCCATGTGATAACAGAGTGAGGTACACGATGTACGAGTTCGACGAAGAGAGCTGGGATGAACAACAGGCTGAAACGGGGCATCTTGGCCGCCCGCTCGCAGGATGGCTGATTGAATGGAAATTACCAGCAGCCGATCAACGTTTCACCCTCATCCCGAGATTCCTTCAAATTGGGACCGGGCAGTGGTGCGCAGCGGAGTATGCGACCCTTTTTCCCGAAAGAGCAACGGCAGAGGCCTATGCAGACGAATTTGGGATTCCTCTCACCGGAGCCGTCCGAATCGTGCAGCATCGCTTCTGATCAGTGGCGAACTGATTTCAACCATGGGTAAAACCATGACAACTGTCCAACAGGCTGGGGAGTGAAGGAGTGCTCCCCTGCCGGTTTGTGGCGTGAAAAACGTTAATTCCGCTAAGTTCCGACCAATTCACCGCCGCAAATACGACGTTACCCGCCGAACAAATTCGGAGACCAAGCGGAAAATTTCAAGCAAGCTACAATGAGATGCTCAAGACCTCTCCGTTCTCACCTGAAGCATCTCTGCTCATGTCTTTAAGAAACGTTTTGTTGTTAGTGGCTCTTCTGACTCGAAGCCCATCACTGTTTGCTGCTGAACCAGCAAAAGCGGAAGCTGAGCTCAATAGCGATGGCCCCGCGGCTGGTCACAGTTATCACGGGGAAGCCTTCAATGAAGGACCGCGGCAAGCGGCAGTTCTGATTGAAGGTATGTCGCCCATCAAATTTGAAACCTCAGCAAAAACGCCCGCTGCTCAGAAGTTCATTGAGCAGGGAATCGCGCAACTGCATGGCTTTTGGTATTTGGAAGCAGAACGATCATTTCGACAAGCAGCCAAAGAAGACCCTGAACTCGCCATTGCCTATTGGGGCATGACAATGGCCAACGCTAACAATACAAGTCGCGCTCGAGGCTTTATCGATAAAGCCATGGAATTACGAAAAACGAATACCACGCGGAGAGAAACACTCTACATCGAAGCACTCGACCGATTGATTCCCAAGCCAAAGAACGACGACAAAAAAGACGACAAAAAACCTGACCGCGAAGCAGAGCGTGAAGATAAAAAGAAGCGGACCGAACGCTACCTCAGTGACATGGAGCGACTGTTGCATGATTTCCCTGATGATATTGAAGCTCGTGCCTTACTCGCCCTTCAACTTTGGCTTGCAGAACGCAGCGGTGTGAAGATAACCAGTCGCTACGCTGTGAATGCTTTGCTAGGCGAAGTATTCACTGCCAACCCGATGCACCCCGCCCATCACTACCGAATTCATTTATGGGACTCTGCACGCCCGGACAATGCTGTTCAGTCAGCAGCGATGTGTGGACCTTCTAGTCCTGGAATTGCCCACATGTGGCACATGCCTGGTCACATCTATTCCAAGCTGAAACGATACAACGATGCCGCTTGGCAACAAGAAGCCTCGGCAAGAGTCGATCATGCTCACATGATCCGAACAAGATTGATGCCTGACCAAATTCACAACTTTGCCCACAACAACGAATGGTTAGTTCGCAACCTGATTCATGTCGGCCGTGTGCAGGATGCCTTGGATCTATCCCGCAATCTGATCTCGCTGCCCCAGCATCCTCGTTACAACACATGGAACAAACGCGGCAGCTACAAATATGGTCGCCAAAGGTTGATCCAAACATTGACGGAGTATGCCCTTTGGGACGAATTGATCAAAGAAGCCGGTGGCAACTACCTGCAGCCCACAGAAGACGACACGCAGCAGGAAGAATGGCTTGGCTGGCTTGCAGTCGCACAATTCATGACGGGTGATACAAAACAAGCATCACGCACCCTGCGATCACTACAGCGTCGGAGCCTCGTGCTACAAACCACTGTCCTGGATCTCGAGGACCAGCAGGCGGACGAAGCAGAGAACAAAGACAAAACAGACGAAAAGCCGAAGGACTCTGACGAATCTAAGACCGCGGAAAAACCTGAGGAACAGGAGAAACCGAGTCCAACACTTGATGAAGTGAAACGACACATCACGCAACTTGATCAAATCCTTGCGCGAGTCCGATCTGCCGAAGCAGTCAAAAAGAAAGACCTGAAGGTATTCAACGACCAGCTACCCAAAGGACGCTTGAATCCCTTGATTCAGGCACAATGGCAAGCAGAAATCGGTCAAGTCGACGAAGGAATCAAACTGGCCGAAAAGGCTGTCAAAGACAGTTCCAGCCAAGTTCGCCCGCTGGCGGTACTGGTCGATTTACTTTGGAAGAAGGGAAACAAAGACGAAGCAAAGAAACACTTTTCCACCCTGCAGAAAACGGCCAACGCTGCTGATCTTAATACTCCAATGCTGGCAAAACTTGCTCCCGTTGCAAAAGCAGTTGGAGCAAAAACGGATTGGCGATTACCCGATCCACCAAAAGAAGACTTGGGTGATCGTCCCCCGCTGAACGAACTTGGCCCATTTCGATGGCAACCGTACCAAGCTCCCACTTGGGGCGCGAAATCACCGGATGGAAAACTGGTTGCAGGTGAAGAATTTGATGGCAAGCCACGCATCATCATTTTCTATCTTGGCTTTGGCTGCTTGCACTGCATCGAGCAGATCCACAAATTTTCACCACTTTATGATGACTACAAGAAAGCTGGGATCGATGTCGTGGCGATCAGTACTGAAACAGTTGAAGAACTTAATGAAGGGCTGAAAAACTATGGTGAAGCGATCAACATTCCGTTGCTGAGTAATGGTGACAAGCATATTTTCAAGCAATTTCGCTGCTGGGATGACTTTGAGGACCAACCTCTTCACGGGACCTTTCTGATTGACCATCGCGGCAAAGTGCGGTGGCAAGACATCAGCTATGAACCATTCAATGATGCAGAGTTCCTGCTGAAAGAGTCCAAGCGACTGCTAGCGTTGCCGTGAATTCGATTTGAACCAAAGGTCACCCGGTCGGATCTTCGACCTGCAAGCAGCATGACTGGCACAGCTAACAATGACGAGGTGCAGTCAACGACTCCCGTTGATGCTTCATCATCACGCTCAGTTTGATCAAGTCGCGTGCTCTTGCGAACCAATTTCAAAAACGGAATCCATCTTCGATTTGGCCGTTTTTGATGACGATGGGGATTCCATCACGAACCTGCAGCACATCGTCTTCACCTTGGTTTTCAACGCCTACCTCATTGACGATATGCACGTTGGAACCAATCCTGCAATTTTTGTCAAGAATCGTTCCTGCGATCGTGGTTCCAGCACCGATTCCGACGGGCAGTACACCGTCGGCCAAGTTTGCAGGGTCTTCAATAAAATCGGCGCCCATCACAACGCTGTCTTTGATAACAACGTTGTCACCAACCACAGTTCGCAAACCAATCACGCTGTTCGAAATAGTGACGTTTTGACCGATACGGCAACCATCTGCAATCAAGCTGCCGGATATTTTGGTATCGCCCATGATCGTTGGCGGTAAGAATCTGGGTCGACTGTAGATCGGCGCTTCGGGAGTGCGAATATCAAATGGTGGCGCATTCCCCGCCAAATTCAGATTTGCCTCATAAAAGGCACGAATCGTTCCGATATCCTCCCAGTATCCATCAAATAGGTGGACCTGAACTTTGTGGGAATTGATTGCCTCTGGAAATACTTCTTTACCAAAGTCTTGATGATCATTGCTGTTAAGCAGATCAACCATGGTTGCCTTGTTGAATATATACAGGCCCATACTTGCCAGACAATCGCGACCCCGACTGGGAATTCCGTGCGCGTCGATCCAACTGGCCTCCATTCGCACGCTCTCGATTTCCTGCTCGGTCTGAGGCTTTTCAACAAAACCGCGAACCTGCCCGCGATCGTCAACTTGCATGATGCCAAGTGCCGAAGCGTCTTTCCGGGAAACAGGAATTCCCGCGATGGTAGCGTCAGCCCCCGATTCGATGTGCGTCTGCATCATCTCGCGAAAATCCATCCGATACAGTTGGTCACCCGAAAGGATCAGAACATGTTCAATCCAATCTTCTTCCAAGTGCACCAAGTTCTTTCGCACTGCATCAGCAGTGCCCTGGTACCAATCCGTTCCCTGATTGACAGTTTGTTGAGCAGCGAGCAACTCGACAAAACCACCATTAAAATGATCAAATGTGTAAGTTTGTCTCAGATGTCGATGCAGGCTTTCGGACAGGAACTGCGTGAGCACGTATGCCCGATTCAATCCACTATTGATGCAGTTACTGATGGGAATATCGATCAGTCTGTATTTCGCAGCTAATGGAACAGCTGGCTTGGCTCGAATTTTCGTCAGCGGAAAAAGACGTGTCCCGCGGCCACCACCGAGGATCAGAGCGATGGTTTTAGAGAGATCCATGAGAGAGACTCTGCTGGTAATACTTTGAAGATTGCTTGCCCACAGTTTTTAACCGGCAATCCGAAACTCCGATAGGCTCCGTTTTCAATCTTCACCAGTACTTCTCAAAACGAATGGTTCCCGGTCCTTGTGAATTCCCCTCATCGCTAAACCCAGCAGCCCTCAACAGTGGTAACATTCCTGGGGTGGAAGGTGGATCTGCTCCAGGTGGCACGTAGCCGATCATGGCTGGATTTCCACACAAGAAGACATGGGTGTTCTTGGCAGAAAGCGGATCACCGGCAGCTTCCGCGAGCTGCCCTGATGTAAAAAGTTGTTGCAAATATTGCTTGCCGACAAAGTTGGGATGAGACTCATCAAGATTTTCCGGATCTCTGGTCGTGAACGGCAAATAACGGTACTGAGAATACTGCCGCATCAACTCGGCATGCTCCACGGCATACGCGAGATCAACACGGCGGCGCACACTGGTGACATTAACGATTTTCCCCTGATGTCCTTCTGCAAGCAATTTAGCAGTCATTGCGTTATGAGGTGCTTCACCAGTTCCTGTTCCGAGCATCAACACGGTATCGTCGACTCCCACGTCTCGCAGGGTGTAATGCCCGGTGATTTTCTTCTGAACTTCCAACCGATCGCCAACAGCAAACTCGAACAGTCTCGGGGTCAATACAGGCGGCTTGTTATCAGGTGAACTCGCCTGACGCACCAATGTGATATAGAACTCGAAATAGTCTAAGGAGGCAACTGGAGCGACTCGGCCATCAGCATCCAGCATGGGGCAGGAAATCGAATATGCCCGACGCGTCAGCTTTCGGATTTTTTTCTCAGGAACCTCTTCGGGTTGGGTGCCCTGACACCTCCGCTCCCAATTTCCAATTCCGAGTGCGACGTACTGGCCCGGCTCAAACTGCGGGATGGGGTTATCCGGACGAATCCGAAAGCGAGCCAACTCATCATTGGCATCAACTCGCTCGATGATCGTTGCATTATAAAATTTTTCCCGAAGCTGAGTTGCCTCGGCGGCTTCCAGGGGTGCCGAACCGATCATGTCACTCAATGTGGCTCTCCGCAGGATTGATCGCTGAATCCATTTCCTTCCAAGCGTAACAAACGGCTCAAAACCCTAAAACTCAACAAAATATGCTCAGTTTTCGGGGCCGCATTTTAAACGCAATCTCAATATAATGGATTCGGAAGTCCACATGCGGATGAACCGCAATCAGCTCCGCCCCACTGCCGAAACGGGCATTCTCGACGATTTTAAGGCACAAATAGCGATGGATACATCGAAAGGCTGCAACCGCACCACCTCCCTCTTTCAGCACCAATGGCGTCGGAGCATCGCAATGGCATCGCGAGTCGCGATCATCGCCGTGCTGTCAGTGGTCAGGATGTCCGCTGCACAAGCGGAACTCTGGACTGACCTGCAGGGCACTCACACGGTCGAAGCTCGGATGGTCGGATTATGGGGTGACTCGGTGATCCTTGAGCTGACAGGTGGCAAACGCGTTGCTGTCAAACTGGAGGATCTACGCAGCGAAAGTCGTATCCAAGCACAGAAACTTGCAGTTCAACTCAAAGCATCCCGCGCCGACCGCGTCTCAGAATTACAGGGAAACGCAGCAGCAGCTTCCGCTGCAGCCCCCCAACCACTTCCTAGGCCGGCTGATGCACCTGCTTACCAAGCTCCTCAAGCCAATGCCAGTGTCGCTGACTTCATAAACCAAATCGACGATGCAATCACTGACGGCCATCTGATAGCTGTTTACGATGCATTGCCCCCGAGCTATCGGAAAGATGTTGACGATGTGGTGAAGCTGACAGCATCTCAACTGAATCAAGCTTCATGGCAGGGTTTAGTAGGTACTGCCCAGAGACTGGGTGATGTTATCGTTAATCACCAAACATGGTTCCTCTCAAGCCCTCGTATTCAAGCTCTGCCACCGAAAGATTTCGATGCAGTTGAGGAACAGATTCTGCCGCTTGCTGATCTGATGCGAGTCGGACTGTCACCAGAAGCTACAAATTTGAATCAGCTGCAAACAGTCAACTTCGGTCAATGGTTAACTGCACGGGACAAAGTGATTGCTCCCTACTTGGCTCAACTGGTTGACCGAATCGGTTTGAGCATCGGTCGACAAGTCACCGTCAAGTCAGAAAAAGACGGAGTCGCGGTCATCAGTGTGGAACAAGATGGCGCATCGCGAGACATCCAACTTGTTTCCATTGATGGTTATTGGGTTCCCAAAACTATCGCTGACGAATGGGACGCAAATATTGATTCACTTAAAGGCGATATCGCTGGTACCACTGGGATGATTGATTCACTGGGTGCCGTGGTGGGAGCCTTCAATCCTGCACTCAATCCACTGGCAAATTCGCAATCATCAGACCAATTCCATGGAGCGATGGATGGTTTGTTTTCGCCGACCGTTCAAACAGCTCTGATCACTCTCGCCACCGCTCTTGGCAAAACTCCAGTCGTCGCCTCGAACCAAGGCAACGGACGTGGCAATAGCGGCTTCGGTGGATATAACGAAGGCTACGGAGATGAAATGGGCGATGACATGGGAGATGAAATGGGTGATGACATGTCGGGTGGTTATGGTGGCAGCGGGGGCCCCGCCGCATTTCCAGGAGCCCCAGGGGGCGGATATGGCGGAAGCAATGGACGACCTCCTTCGCCAGGAGCTCCCGGTGGACCTGGTGCTGGCGGAAGTAATGGACGACCTCCTTCACCCGGAGCACCAGGTGGCCCGGGAGCTGGCAGAAGCAATGGACGACCTCCCTCTCCAGGAGCCCCAGGCGGACCCGGCGGCAGCAACGGACGGCCTCCTTCCCCAGGAGCTCCTGGTGGTCCCGGCGCCAGCTGAACAGCTGCTTAAAAACGATTCGAAAATAATTTTGGGGCAAGCAATTATCAGTAATTGCGATGTGCAATCCCAACCAAACCAAGATGCAAGCCGAATCGCCCACGGCTAGTCATATCTGCGAGGCCGACACCAAGATGTTGTCGGTGAATGAGTTGAAAGCCTCAAGCCACAAGCTTCCCAATTGTGAAACGGCTCTTCCAATGAACACGGAGCTCCAATAGTTTGAACAAAACAACGCGCCGCCGCGTGGCCATCATTGGCGGAGGCCTCTCTGGGCTTTCGACTGCCGCTAAGCTGCATCGTCTTGATGATTCGGTTCAGCTGGTCTTATTTGAGAGTGGAACTCGTGTGGGCGGGGTCATCCATACGGAGCAGGTTGGCGAATTTCTGATTGACCACGGTGCGGACATGTTTTCCCAGAAACCGTCGGCAGCAATTGATTTTTGCCGTGAATTGGGGCTGGAAGACCAGCTGATCGAACCCAAATCCTCAGGTCGAGGAGCCCGAATCGTTCGGAACGGTCAGCTGGTACCCATTCCTGAAGGCTTTGTTCTGATGCGGGCGACACAGCTGTGGCCCATGCTCCGCACGCCGTTGCTGAGCCTGCATGGCAAACTGCGATTCTTGATGGAACGCTGGATTGCACCTCCCAAGACCGATGAAGACGAATCTGTATCGTCATTCGTCCAACGAAGAATGGGGCAAGAGGTTCTTGACCGAATCGTTGCTCCTCTGTCGGCTGGCATCTACACGGCAGATGTCACCAAGTTAAGCATGCAAACCACCATGCAAGCCATCGCCATCATGGAAAAAAAATATGGATCACTTGCCCGAGCCACAGCGGTTCGACGCCGCAAAGGTGAAGATTCAGTCGAACGTGGCAGCACGGGTGCCCGCTATGGCCAATTCCGGGCATTTCAAAACGGGATGATTGGACTCATCAACGGTATCGCACAATCGTTGCCCGACGATTCGATCCATCTGAATTGCCCGGTGGAGTCGATTCGTTCAATTGGTAATCAGTGGATCGTCACTGAATCAGGAACAGATCACAAGTTTGATCATGTGGTCGTCGCTGTGCCGCCCAAGGCGGCGGTCAATCTGTTAGAGCCCATTGCGCCACTGGCATCAGCCGAGTTGGCCAAGATCGAATCCGCATCAGCAGCGATCGTCGTGCTAGGAGTGTCAGCAACTAACATTAAACGTCCCGTGAACACGTTTGGTTTTGTCGTTCCCATTTCTGAAAGGCGGAGAATTCTCGCAGGCAGTTTTGCGAGCCATAAATTCAGTGGTCGATCACCGGAAGACCACGTTTTGATCCGCGTTTTCATGGGTGGTGCAATGCAATCTGAGCTGCTGGAAAAGTCAGATGAAGAACTTACCACGATTGCTCAGGAAGAGCTGAGTGAGCTCATTGGACTGACAGGTGATCCACTAGTAAGCCGCGTCGTCCGCTGGAACGATGCCATGCCTCAATACCATGTAGGGCACGGTGATCGCGTCCGCATCATCGACGATGAAATTGGCAAGATTCCCGGCCTGTGGTTTACCAGCAACGCATTACATGGCGTCGGGATCGCCCCAGTGATCCAGCAGGCTGATCAAGTTGCTCGTCAGGTCGTCTCCTCACTGAGTGAATCAGGCGACGCGTCTGACAGCTAGCGTGTTAGGGGACGGCTCGGATTTCAGACTGACTGATCGATCGCTCAGCGGGAACCGAATCTTCTCCATCGCATTTCGCATGGCGACTGCATCACGAAACCGTTTTTTGGGACTTGGATCTATCGCCTTACGAATCAGTGCCACCAGATCACTGGAAAGCCCGCGCCGAAGTTTATTGAACGCGGGGAGAGACTCGAATGGGTACTCAGGAACCTCTCCAGCCAGAGCACGATAGATCACGAGCCCCAGCGAAAACACATCACTACGGTAGGAAGGATGCCCCATAGCCTGCTCGGGAGCCATGTAACCCAATGTCCCCGAGGCTGAAACATCGTGAGCCCCCCGCTCGATTCGCGCTAAACCAAAATCGGTCAACTGAATCCCTTGCTCGGGAAAGAGAATAAAATTCTCCGGCTTGATGTCACGATGCAGAACTCTATTTTCATGAGCATACGCCACAGCACTGGTCATTTGCACCACGTAATCGATGGCGGCAGCCCGAGAGATACGCCGACTCAACCGATCAGCCAAACTTTCTTCACCTAACGGAAAAACAATGACAAAGTGGCCATCAATGAAGCGGGCGTCTTTGAGCGGCAGCACGCAGGGGTGATCCAACTTCGCCATGATCCGGACTTCACGCTGCATGTCTTCCAGCGATTGCGAATTGCTGATGTACCGTTCGTCCGGTATTTTCAACGCCACTTTACGATCCTCAATCAGATCGTGCGCGGCAAAGACCGTCGCAAAGCCACCCTCTCCCAAGCGTCGCAAAAGCCTGTATTTGTCCAGACGCCGACCAACACGAAGGGCAGCAGTTTCTTCACCTTCGGCACAGAAAATCTTCAGGGAGGGGGCCACAAGCATCTCATCGATCGCGTAACGAACCAAACCGTCAACTTGAGAAAATATCCAGATGAAGGACATCACTTCACACTAAGAAAAGAAACACTCTTTTCTGAGCAATATTTTTCCCGCTGACCTTTTTGGTAGATCGTCAAACTCATACCGGTCAGCACAGTTTTTCCGACGGTACCCAGAGTCCCTGTCCCCAAACACACTTCACCAGACGGCAAAGTCGTCACAGTTTAACGTCCAAGGACTTCCTGCAAACGCACACGGGGAGCTGATTCGCATTGGCTTTCCTATTTTTCAAACGAACCCAACTTTTCCGCCGCACCAAGACGTCGAAACAGCAGCAGTCGCATATCAGCCACCTCCTCCCCAGCGACCTCACGGGCCCGCAAGGTCAGTGTTGCCCTGCCCGGGGCGAGTTGCACAACGCCCAGCGTCATCGGCTGCCAATCACGCACATAACCCTCAATACGTTTAAACCGATCCTCTGCGGCCCCAATCAAAGGAACCTCATTGGCCACTTCAATCGTTTTCTCGATTTTTTCATCACCAATCGAAAGCTCGATTTTCGATCCGATATCGTGTTGCTTGCAGGCGTAATACATCTGAACCTCGTACTTCCCACGACTCAAAACCTCCACATCCCAGGTAATCGAATCCTCCAAAGTTCTCCAATTCGTCATGAAAGTGCAGTTTGGAAAACGATTACTGCGTCGAACACCGCCATGAGCGTGAGCATCTCGGGAGGGCAATTGAGTGTATTCTGCATCTGGATGAGCCAAAGTGATGGGCCGGGTCTCTGGATCCCGACTGGACTTCAGCGAGGTTTCAGCCAGCCAGCTATCTAACTGTTTCTTCAGTCTTTTTACGACCTGTGGCTTTTTTTCTGTCAAATCACTCTTCTCGCGAGGATCGTTGATGATGTCATACAGACCCCCACCCATTTGAAGGCGGTATTGGTCATCACGAGCAGTTGCCTTTTTGTTCCATGTGCTGAACATCACGCGAGATTCCCAATCGTCTCCGCCACCGGTCAACAAAGGCTTGATAGATTTACCATCGAGAGGCTTGGGGGGATCAAAGTCGATTCCTGCAAAGTCTGCAAGAGTCGGTAATAAATCAATTGCACCCGCAATCCGATTTACCTTGGTCCCCGCGGAAATACAGCGTGGATATCGCACCAGACAAGGCGATCGCAATCCACCTTCGTTGGTCGAGCCTTTACGCCCACGCATTCCTGCATTGAAACGTGCACCGTTGGGTCCATTGTCTGAAAAGTAGATCACGATGGTGTCCTCACCGGCCCCAATCGAATCAAGATGCTGGAGCAACCGTCCCACATTGGCATCGATATTTTCACACATCGCCAAGGCAGCGCGCGTGTGTGTCAGCTTTTCGTTCCTTGCATTCGCTGCTTCAGGATCCGGCACAATCTCTTTGTCAGCAAATTTTCGCCAATACTGATCTGGCACCTGCATGGGTGAGTGCGGGGTATTCAGAGCAAGGTAAACAAAGAAAGGTTGTTCGCGATGCGAATCAATGAATTGGATCGTGCGATTGGTTAAATCATCAACAATGAAACCGTCACCTTTCACAAGACGACCATTATGTTCCAGCATGGGTGAGAAATAGTTGCCCCAATGCCCACTACAAAACCCATAATAGTCATCAAAGCCGCGAGCATTGGGATGGTAGGGGTACTGCATTCCACTATGCCACTTTCCATAACATCCGGTTGCATAACCGCCTTTTCGAAAAACCTCAGCTATTGTCTGCTCGTCAGAATTGAATCTTTCACCACCAGCCGATGTGCTGTAAACACCTGACCGGTTGTGGTATCTGCCTGTAAGAAACTCTGCTCTGGTGGGTGAACACACGGCACAAACATAGAAGCGATCAATCTCGGCACCATCACGTGCCATGGCATCGATATTAGGCGTGTTAAGATTGGGATTTCCATGCAGGCTGAGGTCCCCCCAACCCTGATCGTCAGTCAATATCACAACCACATTAGGTCGCTTGACTCCGTCATCCGACAAACACCTATCGGATGACAGTAGCATGCCTGCAAGAGTTACAAGCAGAGCAACGGAGAATTTTTTCCGGACAGGGATCAACAACATTTTTCATTCTTTCTCGGGGACATTCACGTGTTACTCACAGCCTAATTTGGGTAAGTCGCTCAAGCAACGCGACTGATTCTCTGAAAGCACTCGCTTCACGGCAATCTACTGTCAAACTTGCCTTTATACTGTGACACATGGAGAAAACGCCCGAAGACAAACACAGCATTCCAAACAGGCCAGATACCTCTAATGAGGTAGCTCCGGCTTCACACAAAGACATGTCTCAAGACCACCAGCAGGTACTTGAAACTGTCATGGCTGAATATCTCGAAAAGCTTGATTCAGGCAAAACTCCTGACCCAGCGGCTTATCTTGAAGCATATCCACAGCATGCAGACGAACTTTCTACGTTTTTCCGAAATCACCATTGGCTAGGGGCGAATTCGCCCCCCGATGCACCATCTCTCTTAGGTGCAAAGATTGGGCCCTATCAGATCGAAAGGGAAATAGCGCGAGGTGGAATGGGAGTCGTGTATCAGGCGCATCAGGAAGGGCTCGACCGAAGGGTTGCCTTAAAGCTGATCAGTGGTGGTGTGCTTGCAGGTAAAGAAGAGCGTAGTCGTTTCCGATTAGAGGCAGAAGCAGCGGCACGGCTTGATCATCCCGGCATCATCTCAATTTTTGATATCGGCTCGTGGCGCGGCTATGAATATTTTTCGATGGCATTCATCGATGGCCCTACGCTTCAGAGACACGTCGATGCACGTGATTTAAGTTACGAGCAAATAGCGAACGTGCTGCGCGATGTTGCGAATGCGGTTCACTATGCACACCGTTCGGGAATCATCCATCGCGACCTGAAGCCCGACAATATTTTAATCAATGCTGATGGCTATCCCCTGGTCGCTGACTTCGGTTTGGCAAAAACACATCGTGGTGGCAGTATCCTGACTCAAACGGGGCAGATTCTGGGTACACCGCACTACATGAGCCCGGAACAAGCAAGTGGAGATCGTGGCTCCGATACCTCCTCCGACATCTACTCCCTCGGTGCTATTCTGTACGCGATGCTGACGGGACAACCACCCCATGAAGGCGAATCCGCCGCACAAATTCTCCGAAGTCTCGCGGAAAATGAACCTTCAACACCACGACAAATACGCAAAGATGTCCCCCCAGACCTTGAGAACATCTGCTTGAGGGCAATGCGACCTGAACCGGTCGCCCGTTATGAAACAGCAGAAGACATCGCAAGTGATCTTGAACGTTACCTTTCCGGTGAGCCAATCCAGGCTGGAAGTAGCGGTTTACTGGACCGTATGGCACGTGAGTTTCGGCGAGATCAGCACCAGACGTCTTTCAAGAGCTGGGATCGGGCTTTGGAGAGTATCGGTTTCATTGTTTTCATAGCCCATTTGCTGATGTACGGATGGCAGTGGTTATCTGATACACCAAACAATTGGGTTGCCTATTGGCCCGCACGGGCCGTGATGTTATGTGCTATTTTCTTTGTCATTTACCGGGCACGCGACGGTGCGATGCTGCCCAGCAGCGTAGCAGAACGTCCCGTCTGGTCCATCTGGATTGCCTATCTCGTCACGCTCGCGGTACTGAATTTGATCACCATTGCCAGTGGTGACGAACAAGACAATTTATTCCAAACTGCAGCGGCACTGAGTGGTTTCGCATTTATCGCCATGTCAGGCCACATCTGGGGTGGCGCGGCCCCCTTGGGCTTGGGGTTTCTCGCAGTTGCCGCAGCCTGTGCTCTGGCCCCATCAGTCTCACCGCTATTGATGGGAACCATGTGGCTGCTCAGCATGCTGATACTTGCCCGCCATTACCGCTGTAAATCAGCAAACTAAGCGTGTATTGACTCCGTAGGAACCCTAAGTGCTTGCAAAAGCAGTGGGTCATCCAAGCTTCGGAACTTGCCTCTGTATTTCAAACGTTTGCCGGGTGAAACCCTGACAAATCATGCGTACAATGAGTGCTTCCTTCCATCAATCATTTCAGCCCCGAGGTAGCCGCCACGATGCGTGACCCCCACTCAATCAATCGACGTGTCTTTCTTGAATCCACCACTGCAGCGGCAATCGCTACTGGCTCGGTTCTCACATCTGGCTTACAGGTTTCCGCAGCCGACACCGCAACAAGTGCTGAATCGGTCGTGGGCACGCTGTACTCAACGCTCAACGACAAACAGAAAAAATCGATCTGCTTTGACTGGAATCACCAGGATGACAAACGAGGCTTGCTGAGAACTTTCGTAGCCAATAATTGGAATATCACCAAGCCGGAAATCAATGATGATTTCTATACCGATGAACAACGTGAGTTGATCACGAAAATTTTCGAGTCCATCGTGCACCCTGCATGGCACGAACGTTATTACCAGCAACTGGAGGACGATGCAGGTGGATTCGGCAATGAGCAGTCGATTGCGATCTTTGGGAAACCGGGCGAAGGCAAATTCGAACTCGTTTTGACGGGTCGCCACATGACCTTGAGGTGTGATGGAAATTCAGCAGATCACGTTGCTTTTGGTGGACCAATTTTCTACGGTCATGCACCTGAATTCAATGAGAATCCCAAGCACACTGACAATGTCTTCTGGAGTCAAGCGGTCGAAGCCAACAAGCTTTATCAAATGCTCGGAGGTCAACAACAGAAACAGGCGCAAGTCGCCAAGACACCCAGAGAACAAGCCGTTGCCTTCCGCGGTGATAAAGGAGGCATGACAGGCCTTCCCGTCACCGACATGAGCTCTGATCAAAAGGAGCATTTGCAGAAAGTACTTGGTACGCTTACGGAAATGTATCGCACCAGCGATCAGCAAGAGGCGATGCAATGCCTCGCGAAACAAGGCGGCCTTGATGCCTGCACCCTCTCGTTTTACACCGACAAAGATCTAGGCAAGGACAAGGTGTGGGATAACTGGCGACTAGAAGGACCATCGTTTGTATGGCACTATCGCGGTGCACCTCACGTGCACGTTTGGGTTAATGTCGCCGATTCAGCCGACGTGAAAACCAACGCTTGATATCTTCAATCAACTTTTTTGAGTCACAACAAGGGATTGGCCTCGGCCAATCCCTTGTTCATTATCATCCAATTTTTCTACTCCATCGGCTGAAACAAAACATACGTGCTGTGGATAGGCCGGTTCTGCCGGAACATCACTTCCCGAGCTGACTTCGCACCCCAACAACCACTACACATGAAAGCAAAGAAGATTCAAGCAATTTTGCATCTTGCCTCCATGTGATACTCTTGGTGATGCTAGTGAGAGTTCAACCCACCCTTCTTGAAGAGATCACACGATGCGAGGATTCGCTTACGTCATTGCTGTTTTGGCTGCCATCGGAATCATGATTGGCATTGTGTCCTATCCCAATCAAAGTAAGCCAACGAGCGATCGCTCTGCAGCGACACCTGCCACTGCTGCCGTAATGACGGAACCCGGTACATTGAAAATTGCTGTACCCACCATGCATTGTGAAGTGGCCTGCTTTCCAAGGGTGAAGACAACACTGGAAGGCAATGATGGTGTCCAGTCGGTTGAATTAGCAACTCAGAAAGAAGAGGGCGTACTGGATAATCGCCAAGTGATCGTGAACTATGACAATGGATTCAATCTGAATGCGGCGTTGGCCGCATTGGTGGAGGAAGGATTTCCAAATTCTGTTGTCGTGGAGTGACTTGTCACAGCAGACGGTTGTAGCCCCTACTCATTCAACCCATGGAATGAAACCAAATGGACAAAACCGGTATCTTGCTGGTTGGGCATGGAACACGTAACGCTGATGGTACCCGCCAGTTTTTTGAGTTGGAAAGACACTTAAGCGACTTGGTTAGCCCCACGCCAGTTACCGCTGGCTTGCTGGAGTTCCAAAGCCCGTCCATTCCGGAGGCATGGAACACACTTTTATCCCAAGGAGTGACTCATATCCATGTTGCACCGTTGTTGTTGTTTGCGGCCGGCCATGCCAAACAGGACATCCCTGACATCCTGGCGGAATGCCAAGCCCGAAGCCGTCAAGTGATGTTTGACCAATCGCGTCCGCTCTCACGGCATTCAGCGATCATCGATCTGGCGATCCAACGATTGAATACAGCGTTGGCTTCCTGTCAACATTCACCCGAACGCACAGCCGTCATCATGGTGGGTCGTGGCAGTCACGACCCATGTGCCAAAGCCGATATGCTGGTCCTCAGCGAGATCATCAGCCATCGGTCGTTTGTGTCAGAAGTAATCACAACGTTCTACGCAATGACGGAACCACGCTTACCAGACACACTTCAGGCAGCAGCCGTCAGTGGCCGCTTTGATACTATCGTGGTCCAGCCACACTTGCTCTTTGAAGGACGACTTTATCAGGCGATTTTGGATCAAACAAAGGAAGCCGCAGAGAGGCACCCAGCTCTGCAGTGGATCACTTCTGGCTACCTTGGCCCTGATCCTTTACTTGCTGAGGCAATAGCCAACAGGACGGGAATGCATTGAGCACTAGCTGTGATGCAAATGGCCGTGATGCAAATACTCAATCACGCAACAGATGGATAATCGCGTCGGCAATCACTCGATCGTCAAACTGAGTGACAGATACGTTAGCGCCTCGAAACCACTTCATTGCTGGGGCAGTGTAATCCGCAGGTGCTGTCGGACTCGCTACTGGCCCATTCCACGCCGTGCTCAGCCATTGTCCACGCTGCTCGGACCACTCGTACTGTCCACCGAGACTACACTGCACATCAGCACCAAGAATGCTTTTTACGGTCAACAACACCTCATCCGGATTCAACTGAAACTGGCGTGTAATTGAATCAAGGAATTGCGCCGTGGCGACGCTGCTGACCCGGGCTCTTGCGTACAACTGTGCATTTGCCCAGCTTTCCAACTGACTGCCATTCAAATCACCAATATTGGCACGAATCTGCGCCGGATTTGGCGCTTCCGTGGCTGCCAAGAAAGGCAAACTTTGAGTGATTACCTCAGGCTGAAAAGAAAGGATGCTGAACTTGCCATCAGTAAAACGAAACAGCCCACCCAGAAGGCGACTCATACCGGGGCCCACGGGTTGGCCACGTCCTAAACCAAGGGGGAGACGATCGAGTGCACTTGGCTGAGGCCAAGCGCCGAGGTATCCCGGTAATTGCCGCAAGGAAAGATAGGCTTTGATGATGCCCTCAAACTGTTCAGGCGTGGGAGGCACCGTATCCTTGATCGCTACAAATAAATGAGTAGGTGGGCCAAGTTGCTGCGAAGCAACATGTGCTTGTAGTGAAATGATGTCATCAGGTGCGAACTGCATTGCAACCTGAGTAGGCGGCCCGAGTTGCTGGGCATATTTTCCGTACTTACCAGGATCAAATGGCGCAATTTCGGCATGGATCGCCAAGCGTTCACGCTTCGAATCAGGAGCAGGATCATCACGATGGATGCCGACCATGATCGGGTCCATCGTTGCGAATCGGTTGGTGTATTCCATTGCTATCTGGCTGTACCAAGCAAACTCCTCAGGAGTTACTGATGTAATTTCAACATCAGCGATTGGAAGAAAACTGCCTCGGGCACCTCGTTTTGTATCGATTGAAGTGTTATCCAATTCAAACACGCCACTACCATCTGACCGAACACCAAAGTTAGGTGGCAGCATTCCTGTGGCAACCAATTGGTCAATGCCAAAATCGCTCGGAGGCAAATTTGCCTCCATGGCGCCCGTCATTCTGGCGAGTTGGAGAAGAGAAATATCAGCCTTGGCAAACATCCGACGACGCAACTCAATCAAATATTTTGGCGAGACCAACCCGCGAAGCATTGCTGGAGAAAAATAGGCAAAAATGGTGTCATCACGTTCAAGCGGCATCAACTTTCTGGCAAGCATGAATTCGGGCGTTGCTGCAAGCGAGTTCCCCGACTGAGCAACCGCAAGGAATTGCTCAGTCAGCTTGCGACTATTGCTGATAAAAATGTAGTTGCCATCCTGCGTAAAAAATGAGCGAATGCGGTTGTCTGCGGTACTAAGCAAACTGACTTGCCGGTCGTTAATTTCAAAATTTTCCAACGTGACCGTCGTATCCTCCCGTGCAAGCTTAGTGCGATCATTTTTGATTGACGTGGTGAGCAGGAATGCATTTCTGGATTTGATCAACACCCCCATACTTGCCCCATCGGTCAGGAAGAGATCTCTTCCAATCAGCGCTTGATCCTCGATCACAGTACCACCCAACATTCGGGACAACTGTGTCATTTTCATGTTCAGCTGTGTTTCAAGTCGTTCCGCACTATCATTCACAAGACCTCTCAGCGTGATCATTCGCGTGATGTCGCCGCCATGCTCATTTGTCAAATCCTGAAACCACAAGTAGTTTTGGAAAGAGCCATACCGAATGTAAAAGCAGTCAGGCGGAACCTTTGTGGCGATTGGCTCAACAACCGCATTTTTGACACCCGGGGGAACAATTTCAGAAATCCAACGCGGCGGTGCAGGAAGAGGCTCAGTCGCCGATTGTGGTGGTCTTGCTTCAACCGCAGCCTCTGCAAACATCGACTCACCAACACCAGCAGCACCGCCGATCAATTTCAACGTGCTCAATAACTGGTCTTCTTCCTGCCTTGACTCGTTGTACCATTTGGGCAGAGGTAAGCCTGTGCGTCTGGCTAACATTGCGATCAGATACAACTGCACCGCAGCCGGTTGCTCGGACGCCGCGACGAGTGCTTGTGCCTCGTCTGTGTAGCCTGTCCACCATGTCTTGAGGACGCTCGCGTGAACGGCCTGATCCTGCTGTGGAATGATAGAATAATTACCGATCACGCCGCGTTCATCGCTGACGGTTACCGTCAATGGCTCGGCACCCACAAACAGAAATGAAACCCGACGAGCCACCGTCTGACTCAATTGTTCATCACCACTGGCAAGCTCACGAATTAAACTGCCCACCCGATTCAAAAGTCGACCTCCACCAGCTTGAGGAACTGGTCGATCAGAAGGGCGTCCTGTCGTAACCAGATCGTTCGAGACAGGATACAAGACTCGCCCATCCCCACCACTTACTCTGAGTGCAGGAAAAACGCGACCGAACATGGCGTCGTCGAGAGGCATTTCAATCGTCGCCGCCCCAAACGGCTCGCCGACTGCAGCTGTAATAAAAACATCCTCCGCTTTCACGCACGTTGCACATGTCAGAAACATGACGACAAGCGAAAAAAAATTGAATGAGGACTGCTCGAATCGGCCACGGAATCGTTGAAAGAAAATTCGCATATCGATTTACAATTTGAGGGTAATCGCCCGGGCAGCGGTGTTGAAATAGGTTTGCGTAAACTGTTTTCAGAAGACCGCTTCAGAAGGCTCCGAACACTTCAAAAAAACCTTCGTTATGTCCCGCCTCATGCCCAAGGGCGTCAGTTGGCCAGCATGACAGATTCCGCTGTTTTCGTTGCGGGGTCATTGTTGCAGAAAATGTTGCAAAAACTACCAGCACCCAAAGCTACTAGCTGTGAACCAGCAGCCAGCTTCCTGCATCATTGCCTTCAGACCATTGAAGCCAAAGTTCAATTTGGATGAACCTGACCAAACGCTAACTTCTGTTCAGTGCCCGCACGTGACTTGGTGTCAAAATTGATCGCGGATGCCAAATGATGGAAAACCCCCAGCAGCGAGCGTTCTCAGGTTTCTCGCTGAGCGGGGTCGTCATTCTCCGCGTCTCTGGGATAATAAGCGTCAGACTGAACGCACGATCCGCGTGCATTATTAAGAATCCGAAGCAATTGGGACAATCGATCCGTGAAAAGCCCCTCCCGAAGCGGTGTTTTCCAAGCCAGCACCGATGAACGGCTTGAAGCCTTTGCTGAGAGCATCAGTTTCGATAGTCGCTTATATCAGCAGGATATTCGTGGTTCGATCGCGCATGCCGAGATGCTTTGTAACGTTGGTTTATTGACGGAGGAAGAATTTTCGCTTATTCGCGACACTTTGGTCGAAATTCAATCTGAAATTGACAATGACCGGCTCCCGTTTCGGTTTGAGCTGGAAGATATTCACATGCATGTTGAGCAAGCCTTGATTGACCGGATCGGTGATGTGGGACGTAAACTGCATACAGCTCGAAGCAGGAATGACCAAGTCAGCACCGATATCCGCATGTGGGTTCGCGAGGCACTCGACGGGATCGATGCACGGCTAGAAACATTGCAGCGTGCATTTTTAAGTCGATGTGACGGCGATTTCGATATCATTCTTCCGGCCTACACTCATTTGCAGCGGGCTCAACCCGTGCTGGCCCCCCACTACTGGCTCGCCTACATCGAGAAATTCCAGCGAGACCGTGAGCGGATTGCTGATTGTCGCCGCAGAGTCAATCAATGCAGTCTTGGTATTGCCGCGGTCGCCGGGACAACCCTTCCGATTGACCGTGAGCAGACAGCCCGCCAACTCGACTTTGAAGGCATCACCGCAAACAGCCTTGATACGAGCAGCGATCGCGACTTCATGCTGGAAAGTGCTTTTGTGTTGGCGACCATTGCCTCCCATCTGAGTGGCTGGGCCGAAGAATGGATTTTGTGGAGCACTGTGGAATACAACTTCATCAAGATCCCACAACAGTTCTGTACCGGCAGCAGTATCATGCCCCAGAAAGTCAATCCAGATACACTCGAACTGACTCGGGGCAAGTCAGCGCGTGTCATGGGCAACCTGCAGACATTGATGCTACTGGTGAAAAATCTGCCGTTGGCGTACAACCGCGATCTGCAGGAAGACAAACCACCTTTGTTTGACTCATTCGACACCGTCTTGGCGATGCTTGAATTGGCCGCGCCCATCGTTGCAGGAAGCGAACTTCAACGTGAATCCATTGAGAGTCGATTGGAACGTGGCTATCTGGATGCAACAACCCTGATGGAATGGATGATTGACAAAGGCGTTCCACAAAGACGCGCTCATCACCTTGTTGGCGCGATCGTAGGTGAGGCGATGCAACGAGATGTCGCACTGGCCGAACTGCCATTGGAGCTACTGCAGAGCCACGCGTCTGAAATTGACGGAACCGTTTTTGATTCTCTCGGTTGCAAGAACTCCGTTGCTGCGTTTGTCAGTTATGGATCAACTGCGCCGGATCAGGTCCGACTTCAGATTGATCGCTGGAAGACGAAACTCAAGTAGTGGTTGCTGGATCCCCTGTGGCCTGATTGCCACAACCTAAAGTGGTGAATCATCCTACAACCATTTTGTAGCACCAGAAGAAAATAGCTACGACAAGTCCAATCAAAGCAAGCGTATAGATTGTTACGACAGTTGCCCAAGCGAGACGTTCTACTGTACTGAATCCTCGATTCATCCACAGCAACGGCAACCCCAAGAACCCTGTAACAAGAAACAGGCACGCCAATACCGCAAGTTTGCTCTGAATCAGTTTTTCTGCACCACCATACCCTGGGGGTGCATTTCCAACAGAACCTTTTGCATTAGACAAAGCTGGATTGTCCAGCTCGGCTGCAGTACTTGGGGGAGCTGCTAATTGTGCCTCAATGGGCGAAGCAAAATCATCATGCTGGCTCACTCTGTTGGCTCCTGCTCTTGGATCCCGTTATCGGCAATCAGTTTCTGTGCCTTTGACACAAGGGGTGCAACATTGCCGTTGTTGCCATACAGATCGACGATGCTGTACCAAATTTTTCGGGCTGCGATAATGTTCCCATTCTGGAGCGATTCATCAGCCTGATCAAGCTTGCCTTGAATGATTCGTGCAGCTTCACCCTGTTCCACACCATTCTCCTCGATGCTTGCGATCTGTCGGCGTGCCAGATTTACAAATGGCTTGTAGGTTTCGTTATCAGCCAGCAGAGTCTCCATGCTGCGATACCGATCCAAAGCGGTGGCCACGTCACCAAATTTTTCAAACTCGTAAGCCTCGGCGTAAAGTCGCTCACCCTCATTGGATAACGGTCGATTGATCTTTAACTTGACTTCCAAAACGTGCTCAGCCTGAAGCATCTCCACACGGTCCAGCTGCTCATTGACCCAGTCAACGTGCTCTCCATCAGGATACTTCTCGAGCATGGGAACGAGGAAACTGACCTTGGCTTGATTCAGAGCATTCCGATTCTCACGCGCCAGCAACTCCTCTGCTCGGGCTTTCATTTGCTTCTCATTCAAGGGCCAAAGTGTGTAGGTGATCATCGAGGCAATAACGATCAGCCCAAGCACCAGAATAATCGCCCGATCGTACCACTCCGGCTTGGCGACGGTTTCATCTTCGTCAACTTCCAAGGCACCGTGCCCCAGCAGAATACGGGCTTCATCCCTTTCTTTTTGGTCGGTGACATTGAGCGGACTGAACCCATGCGAAACATGTTCAGCAACCCCAGCACGTGACATTGCCCGACGTCTCACTTCTTTCAAAGCGAGTGTTACCGCGGCAGCACTAGGTGGTCGATCTTTGGGATCTTTCTCGAGTATCTGCATGATCAGCTTGTCAAGCCAAACGGGGCAGTCCATGACGATTGAAGCAGGACTCTGTGGTTTTTCGTAGAGAATGTTCCCTCGCACTTCCTCAACCGAGTTCCCTGAAACGACAGCCCGACCAGTCAAAGCCGTATACAAAGTCGCCCCCAATGAATACAAGTCAGTGTGAACCGAGAACGCGTTTGCATTTTTAGCCAGCTCTGGTGACCAAAAAGTCATTTCCTGTGCCGTTACCGCTCGCTTGGTGCGGTACAACGAGTTCACTCTATCGATACGAACATCAATCAAGACAGGACTTAACCCTGCAAAGAGTACCTTTTCAGGTTGCAGTACTCCGTACACGATTTCTTTTTCGTGCAATGACTCCAACGCACCCGACAACGCTTCTGCGAGATCCAAAACAGATTCCCACGAAAGACGCGAGCGGCGTTCCAACTCGCTGGCCAAGGTAGGCCCCTCAATGAGCTCATGAGCCAGATAGGCATCTGTTTCTTCGAAACCACCACCGTAACAGCGGACAATCGCAGGATGTTGAATTTGCTTGAGCAGGTCCCATTCAGCCGCAAATGCGGAACGCGCCTCCGGTGTACCACCAAAAGGCGCGGGAAACACTTTGACGGCGACTGCTCTCTTCTGCTGCACATGAATCGCCCGCCATACCGAACTTTGCGACGGATGGTCACCTAGTTTCGTTTCTATCGCGAGTGGTCCAAGTCGGCTCCGAGGCATTGAAAAGGACCGCGGTTCAGAGGGTCAAGAAGGTAAGTAAAACAAATCTTGTATCGTACAGCATACCTCGCCCAGTATACTCAGCCGACCGACCCCAACGCACCATGACGAGCAGTGAAAGTGTCCACATCCCCATGAAACATCGGAAGTGTCTTGGATGGATGAAAAAGTCTCATTTACAGGTGGTTGCCACTGGAGGGTGGGTGATCTCGTTCGCTGCAAATCCTTATCACTGCATATCTTCCGATCGCCGGGACGCTTGCATCTGATCCTCCAAATGAGCGAAGAACAGCGCTTTATCCGACTCATAAGCCGACAGTTCACCCTCACCGCTTCGCCATCGAGCGACTTTGGCTTCCTCAAAACGGATCGCCGTTTCCTTCTGCTCCCGTAACCAATCCCGCATACGGATCATCCTCAACCAGCAATCAGAGCCGTAAATCACAAGCCAAACACAGTGTGTTGGATCCGGCTGAGCATTTGAGAGATGACGTGGTTTCCCGAGTACGATCGTTTCGGTGGACCAGTCAGGTGAGTCATTGATTCTAAAATTCAGCCCCTCGATCAACTGGGCTGCTGTCTTCAAGGCAGCCTCATTTTCCACCGCAGCAAGCACGTCAATGGTGGGTCGGGCAATCAATCCCGAGATGGCGGTGCTACCCACATGCTCAACAGCGGTAACCCAACCATTACAACTTTGCAGGATACTGCTTTTTGTTTGTTGAAATTCCTGCCGCCAACGCGGGTCATAGTGCATTAGGCGTACTTGTTTCTCTTCCATTCAAATCGTATTTCGCGAGTGCTGATGGCTAGGCATCCACATGAGAGATGCATCTTTTTACGCTGCATTGTGTCAACCTCGTCAAGTCGCCGGGGAATTAGCGGCCTGAACTGTGAGGTCCCAGGTTCCCAAACCGAGAACATTGGGAATCAAAGTACCCGCGTGGAATCCACCGAATGCACCAATAGAGCGCAAAAACCGGTACATCAGCACAAAAACCAGCTAAAATGGTGCCCAACCGGAGAGCTTCCCGGCAGGAACAAATTCGGGTGCCATCGAAACACAAATTCCGTCACACTCTTGTGTCCAGCGCAACTGAATGCGGGCCTTCGTACCCTCGATCGGATAACCACTAAATCATGACTCGGCTGCTAAAAGGCCTTTTTGCATCGATGAGTCTGGAGCGGAAATGTCTGCTCTTTTTTGGTTCAGCGTTGATGGTTCTCATGCTTGGCGCTTTTGCGGTCGTCGAGAAACTGGGACGTGAACTCGTTCTCAACACGACCCGACAACGCGCAAAAGACTTTGCCGCTATCCAACTCTTACTGCTTCATGATGATGCAGTGTGGTCCAAGAATCAGCGTGAAACGGTCACCACAGGATCCGATCCTGACCTTGAACAGGTTGATCCGAAAACCGTTCTCAGTGATCTTCGAAAGGTCATCATCGGTGCCCATGTCACCGGCGACAGCTTTGGTAAGGACGAAAATGACCAAGCATCGGATAGCAAGCACGAATTCCTATCTCTCAGTGATTCACGGCAGTACTCCAAACTGCCAACTCGGGAAACACCTGATGATCCAATGGAAACGGCCATTCTGGAGCAACTCAGACGCGATTCAGTGACGTTCTACGCGAACTCACTACGTGAACAACGGCCTGACCTCACCGAACCGATTGAGTTTGCCGAAAATGAAGCATTGAGCCAGATCACACCCAATCTGGAACAACCACTGTTCGACGAGTATGAAACGGACGATGGCAATTGCGTCTACTACATACCTGTCTTTTTCAAACAGAGTTGCCTGCTGTGTCACATGGCCAAGGGCAGCGAGACGACGTTTGATCCAAACGCGCCTCCCGAAACACGAGCATCTCAGATTCCCTTCCGTGTGCATAAAGTGACCATGCCCTACGAGAGCACAAGGGAATCAACCACATTCATTAGAGCCATCGTCGTCGCGTTGGGAATGCTGATTGTCGCCGTCACACTGTTTGTGCTGCACACCATTGTGCGTCATTTGGTCCTGTATCCGATGTACCACCTGCGTGACGTCAGTGATGCCATTACTCATGGAGACACCAACCAAAGAGCAACGATTGAAACAGAAGACGAATTCCGTGAGTTAGCCGATGCATTCAATCGAATGCTGCGTCACCTTACCGAAACCCAGGATCAAATTCAGGAAGTCAACACGGAACTCGATACCCGTGTCGATCAGCTCGCCCAACTGAACCTGCAACTCTACGAAGCCAATCGGTTGAAAAGTGACTTTCTTGCCAATATGAGTCACGAGCTACGGACGCCACTCAACAGTATCATTGGATTTTCGGAGGTGTTACAGGGAATCGATTCGTTAAACGACAAGCAGCGAAGATATGCATCCAACATTCGAAAGAGTGGCCGACTACTTCTTGAAATGATTAATGACATCCTCGATTTAGCAAAAGTCGAAGCTGGCAAAATGGAGGTGAAGTCAAGCGAATTTGAACTCGGCCGTCTCGTGTCCGCGCAATGTGACATGATTCAGTCCTTATCTGAAGATAAGAACATCTCGCTGTCTGTTGATGTTCCGGACAACCTGCCAAAGGCGCATCAAGATCCAAATAAACTCGGTCAGATCCTCAATAATCTGCTGAGCAATGCGATTAAATTCACCCCGGAAGGCGGCATGATCAAGGTCACGGTGAGCGATGTTGATCATGGCCGGTTTAAACTTCTTGTCAGTGATACTGGCGTTGGAATTGCCGGTGAGGATCAGTCCATTATCTTTCAAAAATTCCGACAAAGCCGCAAAGTGTTGGATGGCGAGGGACTGACGAGAGAATTCGCTGGCACTGGACTTGGACTGTCGATCGTCAAAGAACTGGCGAAACTTCTTGGTGGCGAAGTCGACTTCGAAAGTGAACTCGGACGCGGTAGTTCATTCTGGGTCACGCTCCCTTGGCATCTCCCCGCAAGAGAACTTCTGCACGTCGGACCCAACCTGACGGCCCCTGACGACACCCCCGCGATGACGACCTGACCCTGCAAAACCGGCGAGTGGAGAATTTTCTTCCCATTCAGAAAATGCTAATTGCAGTTTCCTTCTGCAATCACCGTCACCATCATTTCAGTCATCGACCATCATCAGATTCTTTGAATAGCCGCCATCCGCTGGCACTGATTCAACACGGACTATTCCAATCCAAGCACGTCTGGCCCTTGTCGAAAAATCACATCCACTGGGATTCCTTTTTCAGTCAGCAAGTCGAGTTCAGCTTGCAATTGTGGCCCGATCACTCCTTTCGTCTTCACCAGTTCAGACGCTCCCGCATAATCACCATTGCCCTGCAATTGCAACAACAAAGATGACAACTTTCTGGTAGCCTGCCGAAAACGATCAACATTAACACGGTACCGACCATTGGGTAGACGTTCAAAAGCACCTTCATCACGGAAAAAATTGAAACGAATCATATTGGCTTTGCCGTGGGCACTAGAAGCGCCAAAACGTACGCTTCGAAAAATACCTGCCATGAAGGTCACATAGTAATCCTTCAGGTCGGTTTTCAGCTCTCCACGCTCGTGAAGTTGATTGATCATGTGCAGACCGAGAATATCAGCTTTCCCTTCCTCAATTGCTCCAGCATGCTCTTTCAAAACAGTACGCACGGAACCACGTCCATCAATCGTATTCTTGATGCCAAGACCGTGTGCCACCTCATGGAACATCGTATTGCTGAAAAATGCATCGAAAGTGACATGCTCGCGTTGATTCTCTGCAATCAGCTCATCTGCAATGGGAACGAGAATTTTATCGAACTTGGCACGCATCGCATTTTTCAATTGCAAGCGTCGAGTTCCTTTCTGCAACTGAACCTGCTCATCATTTGGTAGATTGATCGCAATTGTTTTTGATCCAGCATTGCAATCACCCGCATAGTAGATCACGTCATAAGCATTGAGTTCAGTATCGGTCCCCGGCTCTTCCTGCTTGTACTTCTCAGGTACGGGCAGGGTTGCCTGAAGATCGGGCAGGAACTTGGAATACTTTGCTAATCGGGCACTCCATGCCTTGTCCTTGATCAACACAAAACATTCGTGTGCCGTCTTATATCCGTACAACTTATCTTCGTAATTTTCGATCGGACCAATTACAACATCAATGACATTGTCATGCATGTCCAACCAGGCAAGATCACTCGGTTGGTAGTCGTCAGTCAACAATGCATCTGCACGAAGCAGCAAGTAACGTTGCAGTCCGGGATCTTCTGCTAACGCAGCCGCTTTACGCAGCAGATCAGCGGCACGCCGCATTGGCTGTTGGAATTGTTCGCGATAAGGAACAACCTTCAACTTGCCGGAATCGTCGCGACGCAAAAAGGTATACAAGCTGTCTTTGCCGCTCAGGTCAGCCGCCTCGAACTCAGCCTTGGTCATATCAGCAGGGTAATAATTAGCACCCTTTGGCTTCGTGCCCACACCCTCAACAAAAGGGGCGTTACCATCAAGCCGATCCCACGGACCGTAATTGATCTCGACAAATCTCCGAATCTTGGCTTGCTTCAGCGATTCCAAGAATTTCTTCCTTGGTCCATAAGCTTCATACCAAAAACAATTGTCCATGATCTTGCCCGCTTCCATCAAGAAAGGAAGCATCTGCCGCTGCTTGTCGGTCAACTGGCTGAGGTCAGTGGTCAGATCTACCACAGCGTATTGATCGATTGCCTTCGCAACATCAACGGCTTGCTGACCAAAAACAACGGGCTGCGCAGGAACGCCGAGAAGAAATCCCAAAGAACATCCCAGAACAAGGAGCTTTGCAACACGAATCTGCATATTTTTCATCTTCACTAATGGTTTTAGAAACAACTCCCACCGCTGGGCTTGGCACAACAGTTCAAACTCCACAGCATGTCGACGTGGCGTACCGCTTTCTCGCACACAGATCTTACCCGATGCTCCCAGGTTATTCACGTTGCCTAAAAAGAAGGTGTGAGATTGGCTACGCAGATGTAGCAAAACTGAACACGTGTGCAATCGTGAGCCAACGCTTGCGTGTCCCTTTCATTTCAACAGCATTCGTTTACATCACAAATTACGCTTTCTAAAAAGAACAGCCGTTTTGGCACGCTGGCTGCTCTCCATTCCTACATCTCGTCTTTGAAAACTTGTCATAGGAATTTACACATGAGACACACGACCAAACTCGTCCCAATGCTTCTCGTAGCATTTGGATGCATTGGCTCACAACAAACCACAGCACAAGAAAACAGGATCGACCTGTTTACGGCCATGGAACAAGGTGATGTGTCGGTAAGATTCATTGCGCTCAACGCAACCCAAGCCAACGTTTTGATCACTAACGATTCAGAAAGACCCCTGGAACTAAAACTACCGAAGGCAATCGCTGCCGTACCCGTACTCAGACAGTTCGGTCAAAATCCAAATCAGGGTCGAAATCCCGGTGGCGGCGGAAATCAAGGTGTTGGTGGCGGATTCAATTTGGGTAATGGACAGGGTCTTGGAAACGGCCAAGATTTTGGGAATCAACAGGGCTTCGGAAATCAACAGGGTTTTGGCAGGGGCATTATGCGTATTGCACCTGGCAAAGTCCACAAACTGAAGGCCAAAACAGTGTGCCTTGAACACGGAAAACCGGATCCGAAACCACGAGTCGCCTATCGCATGATTCCACTGGAAACATTCACAACTGACCCGATTATCACTCAGGTATGTCAGCAACTCGGCAACGGTCAAATCCCGTCAAATGCTGCCCAGGCAATCGTATGGCATCACGGTAATAGCGTGCCGTGGACGTTACTTGCTGATCTTGATCGCGTGCAATCCGTGTATCGCGGCAACATCAAATTCTTCAGTCGTGAAGACCTAGACACCGCGAAGTCTTTTTATTCGTCTTCTTTGAAGAACAATTATCCTGAGCACCCCTCTTCGTTGCTCACGGAAAGAGTTTCTGCCTCAACTGCGGGGCTTGCATGGTCCATTTCAAACATCGATCAAAGCTGCTACAGCAATAATCGCTCAGGACATCGATCAACCTGCAGGTAACTGAATCGCAAGGCATAAAGCTCGACACTCTGCTCAATCTGTTCCCTCAAGGAATTCCCACTGCCGTGTTCAGGGTTAGCTCTGGTACAGAGCAGAATGAGCAAAAGAAACACTCACAGCCAACAATCAAATTTCAACCGCATATCTGCCCTCTGGCGACTCCCATGCACAATGACAGACTACTTCAGCATTGAGGCTGAAGGGTCTCCAGCAACGGTTACACTGTGAGCGTAGTTTCCAACGAAGCGTATTTTCCAACGATCAGTGGTTGATACCAAACCACTTGCGTCATGGCGACTTTCGAATGTAATCACCCGACGAAGAACATCGCCAAAGCCACTTTTTTAGTTCACGGGAAAGAGACAAAGATAGGGTATGCTATGCTCGCGGCTTTGACTCAAATACTCGGAATTATGCGACACCATGCAACGAAAACTCTTACCCCATGGCTCGGCGGCTCTGTTGCTAGCTTTTGCATTTCTTGTCTTCTCATCCCCCTCTGATCTACAAGGCCAAGAGAAGTCATCGAAAGCTTCCGCAGCGAAAAGTCGGCCGAACATTCTTTGGCTCTTTGCCGAAGACACCTCGCCGTGGATGGGTTGCTATGGTGACCCGATCAATCGAGGTGCGACTCCCAATATTGATTCACTAGCAGCGAGAGGCGTGCTTTTTTCTCGCGCTTTTGTTCCTGCCCCGGTTTGCTCAGCTTGCCGTTCTGCATTGATGGGCGGCCAAAACCAGATTCGCTTCAATGCCCACGAGCATCGATCATCTCGAGGACCAGCGAAGCTACACCTGCCTGACCACATGAAGCTGCTTCCCCAGCTAGTAAAGGAAAGTGGTTACTTCACGTTCAATCTCGGGAAAACGGACTACAACTTTGTCTGGGATAATCCAGCAACCTACTCCTTGGAACAAAACTCCAGAAATTCAATTCCGTGGAAAAAATTGCAAGAGAACCAACCGTTTTTTGGTCAGATTCAGACAGCAGGGGGTAAGAACAACACCACCAAATTCCCTGCGTCTCGCAAGGTCGATCCAGCAACGGTCACGGTTCCTCCCGACTATCCCCAAAATGATCTTTATCACTCCGTCGTCGCGCAACACTATGACGCGATTCGAAAAGACGATGACTTCATCGGCAACGTGCTCAAGGGGTTGAATGAATCGGGACTTGCAGACAACACCATCGTTGTTTACTTCGGCGACCACGGAGCAAACAATCTTGTCCGCCACAAACAGATGCCGACCGAAGGCGGCCTTCGTGTTCCTTTCATTATGGCCGGTCCAGCTCCTTATGTTCCGGCCAGTGCAGTTCGTGATGACTTGGTGAATTTATTGGATCTGTCAGCAACGACATTGGCATGGGCAGGAGTCCCACGCCCAGACTGGTACGAAGGGCAAAATCTGTTTGACTCGAAACTCATTCCACGTAGCTCCGTGTTCGCAGCCAAAGATCGACTCGACCACACCATTGACCGGGTACGTACAGTCCGCACCCACCGATACCGCTACACACGTAATTTCAAGACGGATCGAATTTTCTTGCAACCACAGTACCGTGACACCAAGGACTACGTTCGAAACCTCAGAGCAATGTATGCAGACGGAACACTGTCAGCACAGTTAAGTGAAATTTACTTTGGTGAGCGACCAACGGAAGAGCTTTACGATGTCATTGAAGACCCAAGCCAACTTAACAATTTGGCAAGCGACCCCAAATACGCAATCGTACTTAAGAAACACCAAACACTACTCAAGCAGTGGATTGCTCAAGGCGATGCTGGCAGAGGCGAAGAATCAAATGAAGAAATCGCCTACCAAGGGCAGGAACACAAATGGGGAACAGGTGTGAATCCTGAGTACGAAGTGGTCCGTGTTGATAACGATGGTGACGGTCTCTCGGATACATGGGAAAAAGTAAATGGGCGTGATCCTTCGGATGGCAAGATGCTGTTCACGTTTGATTGTGGTGGTTGGCAGACGGAGGGGTGGGCTGGTTCACCTGACCTAGGTAATATCGCCGGTGGCTTGGGTTATCTTGACTTTACACTTGGCAAACAGGAATCGAGTTTGCGGCGGCGCGGACTCAAACTTTCCGCTCAAAAAAATCGAGGCGAATTTACAATCCAAGTTCGCTCGGATCACGACATCGTCTTACAACTAGTTGCAACCTCCGACAGCAAGAACTCGTCGAACGAACTCGCTGGCGAGGTCGTGGGCGAGGTCTCGGTCAAGAAGGCTGACTACTGGGCGACTGTCTCCATTCCGTTGTCTGGAAACGAAGCATGGCGAGGTGTGATAACTGAACTTGAGTTAAGGCTCCAAGGTCCAGTGGGCACATTTGTTGAATTCGACTCCATCTCGATCCCCTGAACAAACCTATCCCGGGTGAGATCGCTGACGCTTTGGGAGACACCTGCCCCCCGCTGGGGAAGCGCGCCTTGGGCGGTCCATTTTGTCACACCCTGCAAATGGGTCCGTAACTCACTCTTGAGAGTCAAAATAATCTCAATTCGCGTGAAACCTTGCAAACACGCTAGTTGTGAGATGGATTTTTAGCTGGCATGAAGAGTAACACAACGTGACCATCGCGTGCCTGAATGCATCTGATCCAACTGTTTCCGCCCATTCTCTTCGGGAGGGGTGGTCAGATTCGAAATCGGGTGCATAATCCGACCCTCCGGTGAGGCAACTGCATGATGCTGGATCTGCCTCCCAAGCGTTGTTTTGGCTACTGACCGTGAAATTTTGAGATTTTCCAATGGTCAAATCCTAACATTGCGGAATGCAAATCAGATGTTATCGATGTCCTCAGGACGAATGATCGCTGTTTTAGTAGTGGTTTCAGTGTTATCGTCGGCGCTGCCGAAGTCGCCTGTGTACAGCCAAACTGCGAATGGGGCCGCAGAGCCGGCTCAAAAGTCCTCTTTCCTGCGGCAGGGTGATTCGGTTGGCGTTTTCTATGTCACGAAAGTGGCGGGAGCTGAAGATGATGGTGTACTGCCCGGCGAGCAACTCTGCTACCGCTGTCGCTACGGCTCCAGCCCCATCGTCATGGTATTTGCCCGACGAACGGGCGGTCGTGTCACTGAGTTGGTCAAGCGGATCGATAAAGCCGTTTTTTCAAATCGCCAAAGGCGTCTGAAGGGCCTCGTAACCCTCATGGGTGATAGCACACCGGCTGTTAAAGCCGCTGCTGGGGAAGTTGCGGCGGCAGCAAAAGTCGAGCACGTGCCGGTCGTGGTAGCGAAAGAGGTAAAAACGGGTCCACTGAATTACAAGTTACCGGCCGATGCTGAAGTGACGGTCGTGGTTGCAAAAAACAGTCAGGTGGTGAAGACGCACACTTTCACATCTGAAAAAGTGGATATTGCCGCAGTCATGAGTGAGGTAGAAAGGATTCTCGAGTAACGCTCAGAGACTCCCCGCGACTCACCGAATCACCCTCTACGGCTTGTAGGCCGTTAAATTGAAAAGCCGGCTTCTCTGTTGTCCGATTGCTAATTTCTCCTTTGTCGCAAGCTACTTTGCCTGTCACAACGCTTAATAACAAACTCGCAAAGCAGCTCTCCATGTGAGTTCCGGTGTCCACTGCGATCCTGTCTTGGTGCTGCAAAGAACTGGCTTGCTATCCATCATGATTTTACTGGAGAGGGTCCTAACAGCTTGGACAAAATTCCCCGCTCGTTTCAAACGAATCGCTGGCAGTGTCAAAGCGGGTATGCGAAATCCACAAAATGTTGAGAGCGAGGCCCAGAGTTGCCTGCATTGCCACACAACCGCAGATGAAGAGTCGGTCAATATCGGTGGACACTATGCCGGAATTTTGAAATTTGAATTTATTTCGCGGTGGCAGGGTCTTTTTCGCACAACTTTCTGAAATCAGAGGGGAGAACCAGGCGAGGCAATGCCACCGAACGACTTCACCTGATATGCGTTGCAGGAATGATTGCTGACTTGGAAGCAAGCCCGAAAGCCACAGCGATCGCTACCGAAAAAGCGATCTATCGAAGGACATCAGCAAAACACGCCTCTCGGCCTGGGGCACGCTTAACGAGCATCAATGCAAAAATTGACTCGTCCCAGCTACAGCAAATCGACATTTTCGAATCGATCAAGTTGCAACCAAAGAATGATTCACAATTGACTGAAGCAGCTAATTAGATTGCAGTTCTTGGAAACGATTGCGCCGAGTCGAATGAAGCGAACCTGAACTCTTAGGACCGCCCAATTCTGCTCCAGACCGTTGCAAATCACAACGCGGGATCACTCGCTCTGTTACCGGCTTTTTTGAAAACAAATCAGGCGTCAGTCAGTACAGCATGAAATGCTGTCGCTCTTCAGGGAAACATCCACCACTGTCTCTTCCTTATCCAAACTACAACAATGCAGCCTCTTTCGCAGACCGCTAATTCTACTGAGCGGCATCGATGCAATGCCGCGACGGGCGCAGTCGGCGCGATGTTAAGTTGGATAAAGCGACCCGACTAACGCTAACTTGACCATTGGAAATATGATCAGCCAGTCCCCAAATCTCCCTCCTCGAGGAAAATATCAAGTATTTCTGGCTTAAAGCGCATCGCGGGATTGCAATCACCCAACCGACAGGACAGGGTGTTCTTGCTACATTAACTCGGTTCAGCCACCGCCCATTTCACCTCGCAACCCACCCCACGCAGCGAATGCACGAATCCATTTCGTATCGCTGGGCAAAGCAAGTCACCCGATATCGGTGGATCATCCTCACCGTCTGGTTTCTGGGCGCCATCCTGATTCGCAGCGTCGCCCCAGCATGGAACGACGTGGCCTACGATGGTGACTTTGAGTACTTGCCAACCAAGATGAGCAGTGTTGCTGGTGGACACCTACTGGACGAGGCATTTCCAGATGTCCGAAGTCGGAGCCAAATCGTCCTAGTTCTCGGACGCACAACGGGTGAACTAACAAAGCGTGACGAGATCGTCGGCCTTGATTTACTCAGGCGGCTCTACCATCGGCTTGGCGAAGTCAGTTGGCAACGTGCCATTGAATACGGATACTCCGGCGGCCCAATTCAGGAAGACACCAAATCGGCGCAATGGATCAAACTGGCACGTGAAGCCTTTGACCACTCCATCGCAGTCGATGAATCGTTCTATGAACGGATCTCAGCCCAAGTTCCATCAGATGCTCCTAACCTGCGCGAACCAAGAATGGCGATTGCCTACTGGGATCGTGGCAAACTGTTAGAAACGTTGGAAGAACCAGAAGAGGATGTGGGTCGTGATTTCGAGGCAGCTTTGGTGTTGGTTCCAGACCTACCAAAAATCGCTGCACCCATTGCTGAACGCGACCTCACCGGTTGGACATCACTGTTGGATATTCTCGGATGGGATGACCAGTTAATTGGTGCCAGCCTTAAACAGGAAGGGGCACAGCTTGCTGTGATGCAACTCTCCTCGGAGCTTGCGGCGACTGGTAATATTGAAACTGTCGAGGTCGTCCACCAATTGCTGGATGATGTTCGCAATTACAGCATGCAATACACAGCCCCGGACCTGCAACTGCTGATGACGGGATCCGCAGCGATTGGGGGCGAGACTTTGCTGGCCGCCCGTGATGCCATTCAGTACACCGAATGGATCACGGTCATCATGATTCTACTCATACTTGCCATCGTTTATCGGGCCCCATTACTGGTCGCTGTGCCCATGTTGTCCATCGGGGTGGCTGTGGTTGTCTCCGCTTCACTCGTCACACTTTTGACTCAAGGGTCGATTCATGGCACGATTCCCGGCTTTGACCTCCGGGTATTCACGACCAGTCGCATCTTTGTCGTTGTGATCCTGTTTGGCGCCGGAACTGATTACTGCCTGTTTTTGATTGCCCGTCTGCGAGAGGAAGCAAGCAAAGTTCCATGGGATCAGGCATGCACCAATGCGCTTTCAGGTGTGATGGGTGCCTTGATTGGCAGTGCGATGACCACGGTTGTCGGTTTGGGCATGCTCTGGATCGCAAGCTTTGGAAAATTCCATTACACCGGTCCAATTATCGCAATCTGCCTGTTGGTGGGGCTACTGGTTTGCACCACTTTGACGCCGGCTTTACTCAGAGCGATTGGACCGAAGGTATTCTGGCCGACACCTATCAAAATCAATGACTCTGGGCCACTAACGGTATACGGTAAGACAAATGCACAGGGACGCTCTTCCACCGAAAACCTTTGGAACTGGATCGCCCTGACGCTGACCAGGTATCCGCTTACCACACTGATTTTTGGGATCGGGCTTCTACTGATTCCAAGCGTTTACGGACTCAGAAACGAAGGTGCCGTTACTTATAACCTCAGTAGCCAACTGAACCACTCCGCCCCAAGTCGGCAAGGCTTGCGTCTCCTCGCACAGCACTTCGACATCGGGAAAATCAACCCGGTCACCGTTTTGCTCGTCCAGCCCGAAAACGTACCGAGAAAAGAACTCGAAAAACAAATCAAGACACTCGCAGAGAAACTTTACACACTCGATGGGGTGTCCACTGTCAGAACTGCTGATGATCCGCTGGGGGACTTTCCCCCGGACAGAGACATGAGTTTGCTGAATCGTGATGCATGGCGGCGACGGGCTCTACAGAATCATCGTTTGGCACAGCAATATTTTTTCTCGCCGCTCCCTGCGATGGAAAACAGGCTCGCTCGACTCGACGTCACGATCAATGGTGATCCATTTGCAATGGATACTGCCAAGATCGTCACGGACATCGACAAGTTCCTTCATCAATACATTGAACAACCAAATTCCGATTGGGCGGGATCACGGGTTGTTTTAACCGGAACTACCCCGTCCATCATTGACCTTCGGACGGTCACGCTGCGCGATAACCAGCGGATCAAGATTGCTGTCGTGCTGGCTGTATTTCTTGTCTTACTACTTGTCATACGCAAACTTGGGCTCTGCCTATACCTGATCGCAACCGTATTGATTAGTTACTACGCCACCTTGGGTCTCACACTGATCTTCTTCCAAAATGTATATGGTTCGGACTTTGTTGGCCTTGACTGGAAGCTCCCGCTATTTCTGTTTGTCATCTTGGTGGCAATTGGACAGGACTACAACGTCTATCTGGTAACCAGAATTGTCGAGGAGCAAAAGAATCTGGGCTGGCTATCAGCTCTGAGACGGGCGATCACCAAAACCGGCGGAATCATTACGGCATGTGGGATCGTAATGGCGGCTACATTCTTTAGCATGACCTCTTCATCGTGGTTCCCAACCATTGCAACTTGGTTTGGTTATTACAACGAATCAGGTACCACATCTCTACGTGGTATCACTGAGCTTGGTTTTGCGCTCGGGCTGGGCGTATTGATCGACACTTTCTACGTGCGTGCGATTCTGGTCCCAAGTTTTGTTGCCACCTTGGGACGTTTTTCGCGTCGCGAAAACTCTGCTGGTCCAAATACCAAGACGGCACCCAAGCCCGAAACGTAAACCGATGTCACGTTGATCCTCAATCAACCCGCGACAACAATCATAGTACTACATGTAACGCACTGTGATGCGATTAATCGCCAGCACCTAAATCGTCATCCAGAGATTCGAGGATAAGTTCCAGCTCGTTCTCTTCGTGTTTTTCAAACATACGTCGAAACGAATCAAACTGCTGAATGAAAAGATTCACCTGTTCCGGTCTGTCGGAGCAGACTTCAGAAACTTGATCAGCCAAATCACGAATGACTGCAAAAAGAAACGGATGTTCGCTTCGCAGCACTTCCGCAGTCACGCTCAACTGTGGCGATGACACAACTGCATCATCGAAGTAGCCGTAGGCTTCTTCCAACGAAAAGTGCAAGGCCAGCTGATCCCGCAACTCACTCATGAGTGCAATGAGCTCAGGCCAGTGATTTGCCGCCGTCTGCTGGTGACAGGTGAGGGGTATGATCTGGTCCAACAGCATTTTCAGGTCCTGGCTATCATCCTTGATGTCTTTCAAGAATGCGGCGTTTACCGTCAACCTGCGTGTACCAGTCTTACTCTGAGTCGCCGCACCACCTTCTGGAGATATCTCAAACTGTTTCATATCGACCTCCTCAATCAAGCCATCTCTATTTTAGTCCAGTGGCTGATCGAATGCGGAAATTTTTTCTCACACGTTCAAAATGGTAAACGGCATAACGTTTGAAATTGTTTTTTCTCCCAATTGGACTGCCAGCAAACGATCAACACCCAACGCTACTCCCGCACATTGCGGGAAACCGGAACGCATTGCTTCAAGCAGTGGCACATCCACAGGCAATGGACGGCGACCCGATTTTTTACGTTTTTCATTACAGTTACGAAAGCGTTCCAACAAGACATCAGGATCACGTAATTCGTCGTAACCATTGGCCAACTCGATGCCGGCGATGAAAAGTTCAAAACGTGCCGCACATTGCTTGTCCTGCGTTGAAGCCTTTGCCAACGCTGCCTGACTAAGTGGATAGTCGCGCACAATCACTGGGCTGTCGTGCCCAAGTTTAGGTTGAATCAGATGACTCAGAATCAAATCCAAAACACCATCGCGATCGTCTGCAATCGACATCGCCAGAGAAGAATCGATCGCTTCAGCACATTCCGTTAGTGTCGAAATGGGCGCATCGATGGGATCAAACCCACAATGGTCCCAAAACAACTGTCGATACGAATGAACTTCAAAATGATCTTTCTTCAAAACATCGCAGGCCAATGCACCCAGAATTTCAATCCCCTGTTCTACATCGGACCCCAGTTCATACCACTCAAGCATGGTGAACTCCAAATCATGTTGCTCTCCCTGCTCCCCAGCACGAAACACAGGGCCAAGGCTGTAAATGGAAGGAGCTCCAGCCGCCAACATGCGTTTCATGGCAGCCTCCGGGGAGGTTTGCAAATAATAGAATTCTTTCCCGTTGCACGGACCCAACTGAAATTCACGTGTATCAACACGCAAGGGATCAATATAGGGATCAATCACACAATCCGTCGTCAGGCAGGGCGGCTGAACCTCAAGAAAACCCCGCTGATCAAAGAACATGCGAAGGTTTCTCAGCAATTCTGATCGCTCACGAAGTCGATGCAAATTAGGCAGATAACAGTCTTTCATCGGATAACAGGGCGGCTGAGGGTTTTGGTGGCTTGCGTCGAGGCCTGCTAGCAGGCAAGATCGCATTCATGGAACTAACTTACCCGCACAGCATTTGATCGACCATCGTCTTCATGAGCAGCGATTCTCCCGCCAACCGATACGCACGACAGATTCAATTTGCACCCATCGGTTCCGAAGGCCACCAAAGTATTACTGGTTCGCGAGTCGCTGTCTTGGGTGCAGGAGCCTTGGGAACCGTGGCCGCTGAAATACTGGCCCGTGCTGGCGTTGGTAAACTTATCATCATCGATCGTGATGTTGTTGAATGGACGAATCTGCAACGTCAAGCACTGTACATCGAACAGGATGCAATCGATGGACGTTCCAAAGCGGATGCCAGCTGCGATCGACTCAAAGCCATCAATAGCAATACCGAATTACACCCCGTGGTCGCTGATGTTTCATCAGGAAATATCAGTGACATTTTGAGTGATGTCGATTTGGTAATCGACGCTGCTGATAATTTTTTAATTCGTTTCCTTCTAAATGATTGGTCTCTGAAGACCAAGACACCTTGGGTGCATGGTGGTTGCGTGGGAGCGGTGGGACAAGTTCGGCTATTCACCGGAGTAGGGCAGCCTTGTTTTCGTTGCCTCGTCCCAGAGCCTCCCCCAGCCTCAGCCGTCGACACCTGCGATACCGCTGGCGTAGTCGGTTCTGCGACTCACACCGTTGCAAGCCTGCAGAGCACAGAAGCGATTAAGTGGTTATCCGGAAATCGCCAACACGTGCATACCTCCCTGTTGTCGATCGATCTATGGAACAACCGCTTCCGTGAATTGAATATCTCGCCATCTTTGAGCGATTCCTGCCCAGCCTGTGGGAATGACGAATATCAGTTTTTGGAAGGTGATCGAACAGTGCAGTCTGAAGCTGCGGCCACGTTATGTGGACGTGATGCTGTTCAGATCGCTGGAAGCCGCGATGCAGAAATCGACCTGACACTAATGGCGGAACGCTGGAAAAATGTTGGTCGCGTACAGGCCAACCCATTTTTTGTCCGTCTATTTCCGAATGACGCTCACAGCTTAACCCTCTTCCGGGATGGTCGCGTTGTAATCACAGGCACATCAGAAATCAGTGTCGCAAGAACCCTGTATGACCGTTTTGTGGGAGGATGATGTGGGGACGCAAGCACGTTTGAATCAACTGCGTCATGGCATTCGATAATCATTGATGATTACGATGACCGCATTCTACTTTGCACTGAGGGAAAACGGATAAATCGTCATTCTCCATGCCACCATGTTGATCCCATGACTTCTCCATCCAAGCCATCCAACCGTTTCCTTGAACTTAGCGAAGACGCCATGACGAAACCTGAAAATGCTCTTGGAAGAAGACAACTTCTCACCTACGCAGCCTTCGGTAGCGCTGCCTTGGCCGCCACGGGAACAGGAAAAACGTCGATGGCGGTTGATCCCAACCCGGTACGTCGAAAGTACAAGATGAAAAAGTCCATCAACTTGTGGGCTTTCCCCTACCCAGACAAGATGAGTCTGCGGCAATGCCTCGAATTAGCCAAAGATGCCGGATTCGATGGCATTGAACTGAACTATGACCTCGACAGTGAATTATCACCCAAGTCCGGGACAAAAGAATTTGTACAAATTCGAAAGATGGCAGAGGAAATTGGAATCGAGATCAGTGGTCTCTGCTCCTTCTTGTTCTGGCCGTATCCTCTCACCAGCAATGATCCAGCAGAACGCGATAAAGGTATGGAACTGGCAGCAAAAATGACCCAAGCTGCCCACGATCTTGGAACAGAAAACTTGCTTGTAGTTCCCGGCGCGGTTCATATGCCGTGGCGAGAGGATCATGAGCCGACTCCCAATGATGTCTGTGACCAAAGAGCGCGTGAAGCAATCGGCCGACTCTTGCCCCTGGCCGAAAAACTCAAAGTCCATCTCAACATGGAAAACATCTTCTTTAACGGGTACCTGATGTCCCCTATGGAGATGGTGGACTTTGTTGATAGCTTTTCAAGCCAGTATGTTCAGGTGCATTTCGATACCGGGAACATCATGGAATACCAGTTTCCCGAACATTGGATCCCTATTCTTGGTAAACGCATCAAGAATGTTCACCTCAAGGAATACACCAAAAACAGCACCGACCACTCACTAGAGGCGTTTCGCCCGCTGCTTGATGGAACCACCAACTGGCCCATCGTGCTGCAGGCATTTAGTGACGTCGGCTATGACGGTTACCTCACCTTCGAGTACTTCCATCCCTACCAACACTTTCCCGAGGCACTCATCTATCAAACAGGTGATTCGCTGGATCGCATGCTTGGCATCAAACAGCCTACCGTTTGACCAAACTGAATGGTTCGGCAGTTTTGAATCTTGACTAAGAGGTTCGCTTTCTTACACTTCCGAACCAAGAAAGTTAACAGCAAGTCGACAAAACGTCCCAAGATGGAATTTGAGGAAGAGGCATTGGACAAGCGGCAACGAATGGCAAGTGACGGACCCACAGAAAACCCGCTCGACATCCTGCAGCAAAAATTTGGTCTCACAAGTTTTCGCTCCGGGCAAACGGCCGTCATCGAACGGTTGGTCCAGGGCAAGAATGTAGCCGCCGTTTTCCCGACAGGTGGTGGAAAAAGTCTTTGCTATCAGTTGCCGAGTCAAATGCTTGCGGGAACTACCGTCGTCGTCTCGCCCTTGATCGCCTTGATGAAGGATCAATGTGATGCTTTGGCTGCTCGAGGCGTCAGTGCTATCCGACTCGATTCATCAATGCCCGCCAAGCAATTCAGCACAGCAATGAAGGACATTCGCGAAGGGCGAACAAAACTTTTGTACGTCGCCCCCGAGCGATTTTTCAACGAACGTTTTTTGGCCATGGTGGGGTCATTGCATGTTTCGCTTTTTGCAGTGGATGAAGCTCATTGCATTAGTCAGTGGGGACACAACTTTCGCCCTGACTATTTGAAGCTGGCTGAACTGGCGAGAGAGTTATCCGCAGAACGGATTCTTGCTCTCACGGCGACAGCCACTCCCAGCGTGCTGACCGATATTCGGGAGGCCTTTGGCATTGCGGAAGACGACGCAATTCGCACCAGTTTTTTTCGTCCCAATCTGCATCTCAAGAGTACGGTCATTGATGCTAACGAGCAGTACCCCACACTGCTGTCGCGTCTGCGTGAACGCCCTCGTGGTTCGACACTCATCTACGTCACCTTGCAACGAACGGCGGAAGAGATTGCCGAACGATTGACCGAAGATGGTCTTGAGGCAACCGCCTACCACGCTGGCATGAAGCCAGAGCAACGTGAACAAATCCAGCAGAATTTCATTACCTCTTCTGATGGCATTGTTGTTGCCACAATCGCTTTTGGAATGGGAATCGACAAATCTGACATTCGATATGTGTATCACTTCAATCCGGCAAAATCACTTGAAGCTTATGCACAGGAAATTGGTCGAGCAGGTCGTGATAGTAAACAGGCGACTTGTGAAATTCTGTTGTCGGTTGCTGATCGTACTGTGCTTGAAAATTTTGCTTATGGAGACACACCGTCGAGGCATGGTGTCGGGCGATTGATTGATCTGATCAAAGATCAGCATGATCCGTTTCACATTTCCCACCACAAACTCTCTTATGAAACCGATATCCGAATTCTGGTGGTGCGAACCCTGCTGACTTATTTGGAACTGGCGGGGTACCTCAAAGCAACATCACCGCGGTATGACACCTACAAAATCAAGCCACTGGTCACATCACGTTTCATTCTGGATCACTACCAAGGTGAAGAACGTAAATTTTGTGCCGGGGTGCTTTCTTCGCTTACCAAAGGACGCACCTGGTTCATGCTCAACACGGTTCTTACCGCACAAAAACTGGGCGTCGATCGCCAACGAGTGATACGCGCGATCGATGATATGAGTGAACAGAATTGGCTTGAAGTGAAAGTATCTGACCTCGTTCATGGATACCGCAAGCTCAAGAGTATTGATGATGCCAAGACCCTTGCTGACGAACTGCATGAACGCCTTGCTAAGCGCGAAACAAGTGAGGTCGAGCGATTGGACGAATTCTTCAATCTTGCGTTAGCGACTTCCTGTCAACCACAAAGCCTTTCGCAGCATTTTGGGGAATCGACTGAACCGTGTGGAGATTGCACTGCCTGTCTCGGTGAAGGACCTTGGACCATCCCGAAACGAGGTTTTCGGTCGATTGGATCTTCCGCATTGAAACTGCTTGAAGAGGTATCAAGTGAGTTCCCTGACCGCTTTGTCCATCCTCGGGATCAGGCAAGATTCCTATGTGGGCTCACCTCGCCTGGTTTCACCCGTGCTCGATTATCTCAACACCCCAGCTTCGGGATTTGTGATCGAATACCGTTTTCTGACGTGCTTGAGCAGGTCGTTCGCCACTCCAATCGGTAAATTCCCTTTTCGCGTCTGAGGCAGGCCAATCGGCAGCATTTGACGCCTCAGAAATCAACCTTCGACGTTTTTGAAAAATCAGGCAGACGATCCTTTCACGAAATCGGTTCGTCGACTAAAACATGAGTCTACCTTTTGGGGGATTAGCTCAGTTGGGAGAGCGACGCGCTGGCAGCGCGTAGGTCATCGGTTCAAGTCCGTTATCCTCCACTCGAAGTCAAAAAGGCCTCTGATCGCTTGCGATCGGTGGCCTTTTTTTGTGGATTTTTACTCGGACAAACTTCGGCAAAGCGGTGGCTTTGCGATCCCAAACTCCATCGACACCCTATTATTCCTCGACCAGTTCAATCTGGTGCCAGTAAGCTGCCTCAAACGACCAGTCGCTGGCTCGGTTTTCCAATTCAAGGGTGATGCTTGTTCCGGCGTGCTTGGTCAGATCAAAGCTAAAGTCCTGCCATTTGGAATCTTCGATGGATTCTTTCAGAACTTCCTCACCATCAATCCGAACGACCAGCGTCCAATCTCCTTGGGCGTGATTATTGACTGCGAACCGAAGTGTACTTTTATTTCCTGCCGGAACTTTGATGCTGCGGGATAAAACACAGGGAACATCCTTGCTTTCAGGGTGTGTCAGCAGCACATTACTGCGGCCCAACGATTTTCTACGCAAACCCGGTCTCATCCCCGGTCCACCCCAGTTTTTTACCTTCCATCCCGAGGCGAACTTCTCAACATCAGCTGGCAGGAGGTTCCCGGCAGCGTTTGAAACCTTGTCAGGCTTGGCAACCCGCGCACCCGGCGCGGGTTTTGAAGTTGCTGTTTTCGGATAGGGCATCTTGGCGTCGACTTCCTCACGCCAGTCATGGAGCATTTTTTTAAGCCGCTGGGCAATCTCAGGTTGGGACTCCACCAAATCATGACGCTCACCAATATCATTTTCGAGGTCAAACAACTGTAACGTTCCGTTTTCATAGTACTCGAGCAACTTGTACCGACCGAGACGGACGGCACCTCCGGGACTTTGGAAACCATGGTTGCTGTAGTGTGGAAAGTGCCAGTAGATCGGTCCTCGATCGTACTCTTGAGCTTTCAAAGCCGGGACGAAACTCCGACCATCCACGTGCTGGTCTGGCAGTGCCGGGAGGTCCAACATTTCGAGCAGTGTTGGATAGAAGTCTGTTCCCGTGACAATCGCCTGGGAGGTGGAATTGGATTTGATTTGTCCGGGCCAATGCACGATCAGGGGAACGCGAATCCCACCTTCATAATTCCAACCTTTAGCACCACGCAGCGGCAGATTGGAGCTCGCGAAACGTGAATTCAACATCTCCCGTGGATGATCGATTCCACGATACTGATTCGAAGCTGCCATGCCTCCGTTGTCGGCAGTGAAGATAATGATCGTGTTTTCTTCCAGCCCCAATTCCTTGAGCTTCGCTCGAATTCGTCCCAGACTTTCATCTGTCGCCTCGACCATCCCCGCAAACTCGACGTTATCCTGCTTTTGCTTGACCCACCAGACACGCTCATTCTGGTGTGTTGTACTATCATCAAGTTTTTCGAGATTTTTGAGTTGCTCACTCGACAGAGCCGGTCCGTCCGGGTTGGATTCCAGAATGTAATCAGGACCTTTCTGGGAAGGCATCGTCGCCAGCTTTTTTTGATACTTCTGGACCAGATCTTTACGTCCCTGAATGGGATCGTGAACAGAAAAATGCTCCAAGTGCACAAAGAATGGTTTGGATTTATTTCTCTCGATGAAATCTATCGCTGCATCTGTCAGCTTATCGGTGTAATAGTCACCCGGCCTGGAAGCCAGTGTTTTCTCATAAGCAGGCGAAAACGGATGATAATAGGAACGGACCCAACCTGTGATCGCTTCATCGAATCCATAGGTCTTGGGATCTTTGCTCAGGTGAGCCTTACCGTAGTTGGCAGTGGCGTAACCATGCTCATGCAATGTCTCCGCCAGAGTCTGTTCCTCGTCGGGTAGTGCGGTAAGCTTTTCACCATGGTGCAGCTTTTCGTAGGATCTCTCAGGACGTCCTCCCAACCATTCCGTCAAATTGGTACGGGCCGGATATTTCCCAGTCAAAATACTTGCCCGACTTGGCGAGCAGACATGACATGTCGAGTAGGCGTTTTCAAACAGAATGCCTTCTTTAGCAAGCTCATCGATGAATGGCGTCTCATAAAACTGACTGCCATAGCACGCCACATCCCTCTGTCCAAGATCGTCCACAAGGAAGAAAACGACGTTTGGTGGTTGCTTCGCTTTTACCTCTCCACCAACCAGCATCAATAGCGTGAGAGCCAGCAAAAGCATCTTCCAGTGTCGCCTGTTTTTCATCGCTTATTTCTCTTTGGCAGATGGGTCTTCAATTCAAGGATTGTAGCTTGGTATTGTGGGTGTGAGGCCAGATTTTTCCACTCGTCAGGATCACGGGCGTGGTCATACAATTCTTCTCCGCCATCTCGATAGCGGATGTATCGCCAACGAGGTGTCTGAATCGCGTGATTGTTGAATCCAAAGGTCGTCACGACGGGATGATCCCATGTTTGCCCAGGATTTTTCAAAAGGCTTTGCAGGCTGCGACCATCCAGTTCATCACGCGGAGGCAAGCCGCAGAGATCGATCAGCGTGGGGTAAATATCGATCAGGCTCACGGGGCGTTCACAAACTTGATCTTCCGCTACGCCAGCGGTTGTTTCGGACCCAAATGGCCCTGCAAAGATGAGCGGAGTTCGCGTTGAAACATTCCACAGCGCATGTTTTCTCCAATGCTCCTTCTCACCGAGATGCCATCCGTGATCTCCCCACAGTACGATGATTGTGTTGTTCGCATGCGGACTGTCATTCAAGGCATTCAGGACGCGCCCAATCTGGGCATCAACAAAGCTAATCGTCGCTAAATACGCCTGAACAGCAGTGTGCCACTGCCCGTTCGAAACGACATTGGCATGATCTCCCCCAGGTGTCGCAAAGTTCTTTTCGCCGGAAGGATCGTAGACCTCGCGGGCAAGCCGTTTTCCAAACTCCGGAACATCTGCCAGATCGCCAACCACACTGGGAGGAAGTGCGATACTCTCAAGTGGATACAGATCAAAATACTTGCGGGGAACGACCCACGGCAAATGAGGCTTTGTGAATCCGCACGCCAGAAAGAAAGGTTCGCTACTTGGCTTGTCCAATTCTGATACTGCCCAAGTGGCTACCTTGCCATCGAACATCTCTTCATCTTTCAGGTCGACTTTTCCCCAAGGCGTCCAAGCGTTCTTAGGTAGACGCATATCACGTTGCCGACCAGCACCGCCTTTCGTTCGTCCCGGAACAAAATAATCGTCCCAAGATTCCTGATCATAGGGATTTGTCCCATGGAATATCTTCCCACTCCCGCGCACGACATAACCTGATGCACGAAAGTGTTGCATCAGCGTGATCGCCTCCGGAAGTTTGGCGCGCAACTTCTCACCATTCCCATAAACACCCGAGTTTGCTGGAGCAATTCCTGTCAGCAAACTGATACGAGAAGGATTGCACAAGGGTGCCGCACAGTGCGCGTTCCCAAAGGAAACACCACGCTTGGCAAGACGATCAATATTTGGCGTCTTTGCTTGCGGATTGCCATCCAAATGGCCGACCCAATCACGCAAGTCATCCACAGCGATGAACAGCACATTAGGTGATTCATTCGCGAATAGGGACTGGGAACACAGACCAGCGGTCAGCCACAACACAAGCGTTTTAGCAATACTTTTCATTGAGGTTCCATGGCAGGGTAAGGTACGGATCAAGGTGAAAGCAAACGCAACTCAACCTGAGCCGAACTGCCATCCTCAAAACGAAAACCCCTGTAATCAGGAAATCTGGAATCGACAGCATCAGATCCTTCCTCGGGTTGCCTTGTCGCAGCAACGACCTGCTTCCCCTCGGACCACGCTTCGATCGTGATCCCTAAAGGACAGTCAGTGACGCGCACCGTCTTGGTTATCGCGGCTCCGCTTTGGGACCTCTCGAAACGTATCGTGGGCCAATGCTTCTGGAACTGTTGCGGATTCTTGCGTGATGGCAATTCCAAAGGTAAACGAAACTCCATCCAATCCCAACCCGGTGGCATCGTGTCGCGTACCATCAATCGATCCTCAGGAAGAGAATATTCCAACCCAGCTAACCCCTCAATGAAAAGGAGGATTTTACCTGCATTGAAATTGGAATACTGATCACCAAATAGTCCTAACGAGCGAGTGTAAGCTTCTGGTGCGACAGGCAACTTCCACTCAGGATGAAAGTTATATTTTTCAAGATGATTCAATGTGAGTCGCCAGGCAGGATCACCCAATCCCTGCCGGAACATCCCATCCAAGGTAAAATAGGCCGTGTCCGGCGTATACCCAAAAGAGTGATCAACAGGCGTGTCAAATTTTTTCATCGCCCGACCGGACATCGCGCTTGGAAAAATCGCACCCTGAAAACCGTCTTCGGAATTCAGCGCCCACGAGGTTACCATCTTCTTTGCTAAGTCTCTTGGAAAGTATTTTGAACGAAGATGCCACAAGCCGGTCGTCATCAGCATTCCGTTCTTGGGACCCGCGAAAAAATTCCGGTGCCCATTCGCTTCCCAGCGCTGTTCGAAATAGTTTTCCAAGTCCTTGGGAGAACTACGGACCAACTGCTGCCAATGAGAAATGTCTTCTTCCTGCCCTACCAGACGAGCCATTTCACACAAAACTTCGCTAACCCTGAAATGGTTACCAAAGAAAGACGGAATACCATCCCAGAACACTTCGCGAAAATATCCCTGATAGCATTCGCGAATAAATCCAATATCGCCGCTATGTTGGTAAATCTGCCACGCGCCAAGTACATGTTCGGAATGTTCAACACCATACACACCCGAATGCCAAGTTGTCCCTTTGTTATCAGCGAATGCAACAATACCATTCGGTGACTTGCGATAGTTCCCACTCGCAAACAGGTGCTTCCAAGTCAGTACATTGCCATAGGCATACTTCTTCTTGTTGCCAGTCCAAGACCCAACCTTGATTTGAAAAGTCGCATCATATCGATGCATACCAAGAAAGTTATTGACCGCAGTCTGAGTGTGCGACTCCATCTCCCAGCCACGCTGTACGTCGATGTAGTACATCAGATAAAGCGACCAGAGGTAATAATAAATTTCCTCAAACTTATTCTCTGAACAACGAAACCATGGAATCTGCTGATTGAGCTGACGATTCATGTCCCGAGTTTTTTCCGTCTTCCAACTGCTGGGAGCCTTCACAACTTCTGTAGCCCGCCTGCTCGCCACCTCATATTCATCATGCATGGACCAGACGAGCGTTACTCCCGCCTGATCGCATTTGAGATCAAACGAATATTTTTTTTCACCGTAAGGACCATCAGTGAATTCATGCACATCATCCAGTCTTTGGGAGGCTGTCAAAACCGTACTCATCCCTTGATACATGATAGGAGCAGACTTCTCTGAGCGATTCGTTTCCGGCATGCACTTGGTGGTGCCACCCTCAGTAATATGAATTGCATTTCGCGATGCATCAAAATTGATCGACGCCGTACTGGTCAAACTGTGCCGACCAAAATAACTCTGCCCGGCAATTCGCAGCGTCACAGGTTTCGATGATGTGATCACAGAACAGGCAACGTCATTACCGGCAATGAACTTCTCCTCATGCAATCGAATGCCATCCAACTCATACTCACAGACCATGCGATCTGGGCGCCAATGCATTCGGTCAGGCACCGGATGACGATAAGTCTTATCACCCACGAGGACTGTGCCGTACATCACCCGCGTGTCTTTATAAAATTCCCAACCCGAGAAATCATTTCCGAGTCCGGTATCGTCTTGATTACTGCCGCTGCTATCAGCGAGACCGACCCCACGGCTCCGAAGGTCATGAAAAAAAGGGTGAGTCAGACCGAGCGTTTCATGCTCACGAAGATTCCAACTGGCATGAAAGCCACCCACATAATAGGTCAGATTGCCCGCCAGAAATCCGTGTTTCTTACCCTGGATTTCCTGCTGCAACCGATCGCAATAATCAACAGCCTTCGGTTCAGCAGCAAAGGCTTCCGTCATCGTGATCAGCATCACTAATGAACAGGCGGTGATCCACGTACGAGACAGAGCAAGATTCGTGCTGCTGAAAAACAAATTCAAACCTCATTCGTGACGTATCAAAAATGAACGACCACTCAGGCAATGATTTCGTGGATGGGATCCACTTCTTCCACCCCAACCAATTTCTGATCCAAGCCGCTGTAGAAGAACGACAGACGATTAGGATCCAACCCCATTTGATGCAGGACGGTGGCATGCAAGTTTTTCACATGCAGGGGATTCTCCACCGCTCGTGACCCCAGTTCATCGGTAGTGCCGTAACTCATGCCACCCTTGATCCCACCACCAGCCATCCACATCGTGAAGCCATAGGAGTTGTGGTCACGCCCCGTACCCTTAGCGTATTCAGCCGTGGGCTGTCGACCAAACTCTCCCCCCCAGACGACGAGTGTTTCATCCAACATGCCGCGCTGCTTTAAATCGGCCAGAAGTGCCGCTATGGGAAGATCCGTATTGCCAGCATGTTTGTTGTGATTCACTTCCAAGTCGCCATGTGCATCCCAGTTGGCGTCATTATGGGATCCACCACTGTAAAGTTGGATGAAACGCACACCACGTTGCACGAGTCGTCTGGCCATCAGACAACGAGTTCCAAAGTCACGAGTGCGATCATTATTGATCCCATACATTTCCAAAGTTGCAGCATCCTCGGTCGCCAGATCAACCGCTTCGGGTGCTGTGCTCTGCATCTTGTAAGCCAGTTCATAGCTGGCAATACGAGAAGCCAAATCACTGTTCCCTTGACGCTGATTCAGGTGCTGAGCGTTTGCATCCTGAATCGAATCGAGCAGACGTCGCTGCACATCCACACTCATGTCGTCTGGCCTGGCCAAATCAAGGATGGGTGCCCCCTTGCTTCGGAAGACGGTGCCTTGGTAGGTGGCTGGCATATAACCACTGCTCCAATTTTTCGCTCCGCTGATTGGACCTCCCGAAGGGTCCAGCATGACCACAAATCCAGGTAGATTTTCATTCACACTGCCCAATCCATAATTAACCCACGATCCCAAAGCGGGGCTTCCTGACAACACTTTCCCACTATTCATCATCAGCATTGCGGAGCCATGAATCGGTGAGTCAGCGGTCATGGAATGCAAGAAGGCGATGTCATCCACATGCTTTGCAACATTGGGAAACAAAGTACTGACAGACTTTCCGCATTCGCCATATTTTTCGAATTCCCACCTTGGCTCAACAATCCGCCCGCCAGTCCTATGCCCGCCACGACCAAAGGTTTTGACATCGACCGTTTTTCCATCCATGCCTTTCATGGCTGGCTTCTCGTCAAACGTATCGATGTGACTGGGTCCACCGTACATGAATAGAAAGATCACCGACTTGGCTTTGGGAGCAAAGTGGGGCGGTTTGGCTGCCAGCGGATTGGCGTAAGCAGACTCATTCGCGTTGGCAGATGCATCAAAAAAGCCGTCCTCAGACAACATTGAGGTCATCGCAGCGGCGCCAAAGCCACCACCCGTTTGCCAAAGAAATTCGCGACGGGTGCGGCCGCAAAAACTTCCGGTGCGTTTTTTCTGGTTTGCCATGATTATTCTCGTGTGATGTTTCCGCTAACAGATAGAGCTTTGATTTTGGATGATGAGCAGTCGCATGTTGACATTCTTAACATGCCTAATCGACGAACAGAAATTCATTCCAGTTCATGACCGTAAGGCAATACAATTCCACTGCACGTTGCCGCGGCAATTTGTCAGTCGTCTGCAAAGTGGCGATTAGCTTGCTGCCGTTGGCAATTTCAGTTTCCGTCGCTTCTCGTGACAAAGCCTTGGCGATCACCCGTTGCACCAATTCCTCATTCTCGATACCGACACCACCCACGGACTCGGTCAACCGCTTTGCCTGCTCATGAGCAAACTTGCTGTTGAGCAAAGCCAGCGCCTGCCCCGGTTGCAGCGTCACAAACCTGTCCTCACAGGTCAGGTCAGGATCAGGGAAATCAAAGGCCGTCAAAATAGGCGTCAACAGGGACCGCTTCACATGGATGTAGACTGAGCGGCGATTCTTATCTTGTTCAGATGAGTTACCCCAACCAGCACCTGGACGCGACTGACCAGCCAACACTTCACGCGACAGCGATGGATAAAAACTTGGCCCGTAAGTCTGGCGGTTCAACGAGCCGTTGATCGCAAGGATGGTGTCTCGCACTTCTTCGGCGCTCAATCTTCTCGGATCAAAACGCCACAGCAGATCATTGGCTGGATCCCTTGCCAAACCTGCACTCTGGCCAGCAGAAGACATCTGATAAGCACGACTCGACATAATCAAGCGGTGAAAATCTTTCAGCTTCCAGTCTCCGGAAATTAACTTCTGAGCAAGCCAATCAAGCAGGGCAGGGTGTGTAGGCGGCACACCCAATTTTCCAAAATTGTTACTGCTTCGAACAATGCCGCGGCCAAAGTGAAACTGCCAAACGCGATTAGCCATAACCCTGGCCGTCAACCGATTCTCACCGCTGGTGATCCAGTCTGCCAATACTCGTCGGCGACCCGCGCTTTTTTCATTGCCATTGAAGGCAGAGGCATCGGGCGCAGGAGTCTCAAAGATGGCTGGGAAATCGGGTTCAACAGGGTCTGCTGGTGAGTGTGGATTTCCGCGAAACAGAATGAAGGTCTGGTCGGGTTTGGGCTTGCACTTCGCCAACCCCATCACCATCTCGCGCGGAGGCAGCGTCTTTCCCTCTTGGAGAGTATCAGCCAATTGCTTTTGCAGATCCTTGTACTTCCGCCAATCCTCGTCACTCAGATTATCTTTTAATTTCTCTTTCAACACACGATTTCGATCCCGCTTAGGTCCCTCCGTCGCCCGCTGATCCGGCGCTGACATCTTAACAATGCCTGACTGCTCGACGTCGCGTATCTCTTTTTCCAGACGGCGTTTGGCTTCGTCATTATCGCGGTATTTTTGATTCAGTTCTTCAGACGAAACATCAATCTGGTTATTGGAGCGTTGATCCCCCCGATGCCCCCAGCGTGTCACATCTCCCATCATGGCGAGGAAACTGTAGTAGTCTTTTTGTGAAATGGGATCAATTTTGTGATCGTGACACCGTGCACAATTCAAAGTCAAACCGAGCATCGCCTGCCCTGTCGTCATGATGATATCATCCATGTCGTCAAACCGCGCCAGCAGAGGGTCAGCTGGCTCATCATCCCAAATTCCCAGCCGGTAGTATCCCGTCGCAGTCAATGACTCGGTTGTCACCTCATCCAGCTCATCTCCAGCAAGTTGTTCGGTAAGGAATTGGTCGTATGGCTTATCATCGTTGAAAGCTTTTATCACATAGTCACGGTATTTCCAAGCATTCGGTTTGGCTCCATCACGTTCATATGAATTCGTTTCAGCAAAGCGAACCAGATCCAACCAATGGCGTCCCCAACGTTCTCCGTAATGTGGTGATTCAAGCAACTGGTCAACAACTTTCTCAAAGGCTTTCGGATCGGGATCTTCCACAAACGCCTTCACCTCCTCTGCCGAGGGTGGCAATCCGGTCAAGTCGAAATAGGCGCGGCGAATCAGGGTCGACCGGTCAGCTATAGGATTCGGCTTCAACCCCACTTTCGATACGGCGGAGTAGATGAACTGATCTATCGGATGTTTACTCCACTCGGCATTGTCTACCGCAGGCGGTTTGGGATTCTGCATCGGTTTGAATGCCCAGTGCTGCTGCCACTTTGCTCCCTCTTGAATCCAACGCTTCAACAAGTCCACTTCCTCAGGCGACAAACGGTCGCCCTCAGGTGGCATCTGCTCATCTTCCACATCAGAAACCACCCGAGCAAGCAAGACACTTGCGTCGACATCTCCCGGTACGATTGCATGCTCCCCAGAATCGGTCTCAGCAAAGGCTGCCTTCTGGCTTGTGAACCGAAGCCCACCCTCAGCTTCATCGGGACCATGACAGGCGAAACAGCGTTTCGCGAGGAGGGGTTGGATTTGCTTGGAAAAATCAACCGACTGCTTCGCCTGATCATCCTGTGCAAAACTCGGCACGCAAACCAGCCCAACCAACAGGGCCATGATCAATCGGTGGGTCGAAAACATCTTGGAAAGCGAAGGCATCATGTAAATCTTGGAACGGAGGGATCGTTGCTGTCGAAGGCAGGTAAAGCATGAATCGGTCAACCGAAGTGGAGACACAAAACATCAGACTCCCGTCGAGCACCAATTTGGACAGCTTCCAATATTGTGACGGGTCTGTGATCGCCTGCCAATGAGAACCAGCGTACTTACAATTGAGAATTGTTCCGGTAAGTTTCAAAGCTCACTGAACCAGCAGTATAGACCAGGAAGTACGTGATTCATGAACTCTGCGACAATATGCAACACTGCGGTTTGCCCCAATCTAAGATTCTTTTTTTTGAGAATTATCGTCTAGAATGCCTCGCTGAGAATCGATCTGGACAAACCGAGGCTATTGATAGCCCCCTGATCCAGCCCATTTCCCGTACCCACCCCCAACAGGGGCATCTGGCCATGGCAAACCGCAACCAGGACGGGAAATTTCACATCAAATCACGCGGCAACCAGCAGCGGCCCCACGTACTTTTGATCGTCGAGACCGCCATGTCTTTTGGGCGCGGCGTGCTGGAGGGCATCAGCCAATACTTAGTGGAAAATCCACCGTGGTCAGTCCAGCTTGATCTGCGAGAGTTACTGGTGACGCCACCGGCATGGCTCGAGCATTGGGATGGGGATGGGATCATCACGAGATCAACCACTCCCGAGATGGCCGAGCTCATCGCAAAATCTGAAATTCCAACGGTAAACCTCACCGATATTTATGGTGATCAGGGGCTTCCTTCGATCTGGAATGATCATGAAGCAATCGGGCAACTCGCAGCCGAACACCTGCTTCAGCGTGGATTGAAACGCTTTGCCTTTTGCGGATTTACAAACCATCAATGGTCCGAAGCTAGATACCGTGGATTTCAAAATCACCTGCGGCCACACGACGCCAATATCCGGTTTCACCGTTCCGACTGGGCACAAGCCCGACGCACTGGCTGGGAAGCACAACAAGCCAAAATGATTCAATGGCTATCGGCACTTCCCAAACCCATTGGTGTTCTGGCCTGCAACGACTTTCGTGGACAACATGTTCTCGAAGCCTGCCGAGTCGCACAAATTTCTGTTCCGGATCAGGTCGCCGTCATCGGAGTCGACAACGATCATGTCATCTGTGACTTTTGCCAACCCTCGCTGTCAAGCGTCATTCCTGCTGCTGACCGAATCGGCTACGAAGCAGCCCGCATGCTGGACCAGCTGATGCGAAATGAGGAACCGGCCGAACGACACGTCAAAATCGCCCCATTGGGGATCGCCGCAAGACAATCAACCGACATGATGGCGATTGATGATGCAGAAGTTGTCTCTGCTCTGAAAATCATTCGCGAACGGGCCTGCAGTGGTCTTTCAGTCACTGAAATTGTGGAAGAAATCGCCATTGCTCGCAGTTCACTTGAAAGGCGATTCAGACAATTTGTTGGTCGTTCACCGCAAGCTGAAATCCGAAATGTCCAAATGAAAAGAGCACAGCAGCTGTTACGCGAAACCAAGTTACCACTATCACAGGTCGCAAGCCTCACCGGATTTAAACACGCCGAGTATTTCAGCGTGGTGTTTAAACGCGAAATCGGTCAAACACCGGGCCAATACCGATCCCACCTACCATGAAATAAGAGATGCGTTTGAGTCGCAATTGTATTCGGATCTGCAATTCGAAGGCCCCGTTGAACTCGCGTTCAGGGAGTAAACCAAGCAAAACCAACGCATCGGTATCAGTGAAAAGCCTGCTCGACGGCGCAAAAACGAGTTTGTTTGCGAGAGCACCTTGACCGCAGACCACAACCCTTAGCCAGCTAGCCCCCATTTCAGTCCGCAAGAGTTCAACCATGTTCTATCGATGTCGCTTTGAAATGCTAGCAATTACATCTTTTGATGTTCACTGCAGAGAGCGATATCTCTATACATGTCGGGACCGACGGTGTGGGTGATGTCTCGGCTTCTGGATACTGCTGGAATGAAAAAATTGACTCCCTGGCTGGCAGGGTTATTTGTATTAACGCTTCGACTAACCTGCCGATTTCGCTACAACAATGATCCGCGACAATTGCTGAATCGTGACGGCGTCAATCATTTGGTCGCGGGCTATCATGCAGTACAGATTGCAGGTGTTTTGGGAGCTGAACCTGGCGTTGGGACAATGGTTTCCCGATCCAAGGATGGTGAGCTGGTCGTCCCGGGTTTGAAATTGATCGGCCATGTGCCGTTGCGCGGTAGCAGCGGGACATCGGAGAAAGGCGGTCTTGCAGCTCTACAGATCCTGGTTGAATACGTTCGCGGCGGGAAACCGGTGATGCTCACTGTCGATGGTCCACGCGGGCCACGCGGCAAGGCCCACAAAGGCATCAGCTTGCTGGCTCGCAAAACGAAAACACCGGTCGTGGGCGTGCTAGCAATTCCAACACGGCGATGGATTCTCTCCAAGACTTGGGATCGCTTACAAATTCCAAAACCGTTTTGCACGATTGATTATTACTTCAGCGACTTGATCTATCCCCAGCGTGGCGAATCGCTCAGCGACCTGACCCAACGTATCGAGATTGCTTTGGACGAGCTTGAGAAGAAGCATGATCCAGAAGAAGGATACCGCGAACGTCCCAAGCGACGCTCTCGGGGACAACGCGTTTCGGACAAGATGGCTGCCTGAGTGGCCCTGCAGCATTACAGCTTCCAAAAAATGGGCACGAACACACTGTTGCCATGCAAGAATTGGATGGCAGTAACACGGTGATCGCCCGTTATCGGGGCTTTAAACCTATCTGGATTTCGGCCACCGAGCGTCTTGGCTCAGATGTATGATCCTGAATTGATTGCCTACCCGGCATCACAAAGTTTCAATCTTTGATATTATCCGGATCATGAACGCCCCAGAACCAAACCCCGCCGCGCGAGCAGATTCAACCGCCACGATGCTTGAATCCGCGATTGGGCAGATCAAATTCGCCCGACAATATTGTTTGGAGCTGCTGGATCACACACCAACCGAGCTGTGGTTCGATATGCCTGCCGGTCTGCCGACACATATTGCGTGGCAGGTGGGGCATCTGACAGTCAGTCAGTATGGGCTCTTAATGTTTCGCATTCGCGGCCGCAGCCCAGACGACTTGGAATTAATTCCGAGTCGTTTTCGCAAGGCCTACAGTCGCAGTTCCAAACCCTCCTCGGATACATCGCGACAGCCATCAGCACATGAATTGCGTGAACGAATGGGCCTGGTTTACGAACGTGCATTGAAGGAATTGGAACAGATAACCCCAGAAACTCTGCTCGAGCCGGTCGACATGCCTTATGCGGCTTATCCCAACAAGTTAGGAGCAATCCTGTTTTGCCCCATCCATGAACACACTCATATCGGGCAAATTGGGTTATTGAGGCGTGCGTTCGGATTGGAGCCTGTCCGTTAAAGCATCTTGATAAAACGAACTCCACAATTTGGTAGGCAGGCATGCATCACGGGATGCATTTTCCTGCAGCACGCACGTTCAGACTAGACCGCGATTCGCAAGTTGAATTCACAAACAGAGGCTGATTCAATCGAAACCATCAACGAATCGATCTATGATCACCCCAAGTACTATGACTTGGTCTTTGGTGCTGATTGTGCTGCTGAAATCAAGTTCATTCTGGGCTGTGGCAGCGAGTACATGCAGCGTCCGCCCAAAAAATTTTTCGAACCGGCCTGTGGCACAGGTCGTCTTTTGTACTCATTGGCAAAGCGTGGTCATGACGTAGCGGGTTTGGACCTGAACCCGAAAGCGGTCGATTTCTGCAATGCACGATTCGAGCGTCATGGGATCGATGCAGAGGCTTTTGTCGCTGACATGTCGGACTTTCGGGTGCCTCACCGATATGACATCGCCTTCAACACCATCAATAGCTTTCGGCACCTGCAAACGGAAAAGGCCGCTCGAGCACACCTCAGCTGCATGGGCCAAGCAATTCGTGTGGGAGGCCTTTATCTTTTAGGTGTCCACCTCACACCTACCGAGGTTGCGCCGAGCGAAACCGAGTCCTGGTCAGCCCGCAGGGGACACCTCTCGATCAACACTCATATGTGGACCAAAGAGCGGAAGAAGGGCAGCCGGATTGAGCGATTTGGGATCCAATTTGATATCCACAATCCGACTCGAAGCTTTCGAATTCTGGACGAACTGGTGCTAAGAAGCTACCGGCCCAAACAGATGGATCGCCTGATCGCATCGTCGGGCTGCTGGGAAAGCGTTGCCACCTACAACTTTTCCTATGACTTGGATGACCCGATTGAAGTCGACGCAGCAACCGAAGATGTGGTTTATGTCTTGCGGCGAACCCGAGCCTGACCCAAGTGTCCCAGGTCCAAGTGCCTACTGTCCGCTGCTGGCCGACCTGCGACTAACTGCCGCAAACCCGAGAGCGGCGACCGCCGCGAGCAAGCCAGTGGCGACTGAAATGCCAGCAATTTGACCCCATCTCTCCTTTTCGTCGGAGATTCGCTTGTAGGTAAACGGCACTCCCAGTTCGATTCCATCGCCGACCATCTGCTCATATTCTCTGATCAATTCAGCGGACGGCCTCTCCGCATAATCAGCCCGAAGGTCTGCGACATGCTCATCGGTAGTCTTCAGATTTGGGATCAAACTCCAACGAATACCGCAAAAAGCGGCCACCATGAAGCCAGCCACTGCGATCATCCCCAAAGTGACAAATACAACGGAAACCCCGCTCTCCCGCTGTTTCGGTGTCGCAGAATTAACCAAATCTGTCTTTTCATCCAGTGGTAATTGCCGAAGGACTCCGAGCTTTGGAATCGAAACTTCGGTTTGACATTCCGGACATGTCATGCTGTCGCCCGCCTGTGAGGGGGTAACAGAAAGGAGATACTGGCAATGTGTGCAGGGCAAAAGATGCATAATAGATGAAGATTTGAAGGTGTCCCGACTAGACCGGGCGTTCTCGGTGACTAAAATTCAGGGCAGCAAAAGGCACCACCCGCCACATTAGCCCGGACGCTTCCAAGCGATACGAGGCAATATAACAACGAACTGTTTTGTTCGTCGCCGTGACCGAACGACTCGAGTCACAAACCACGTGGTCAACTTTGCCGATTGTGGCCAGGAAGGCATGACCGAAAGGTTTGAAACGAACGTTCCGGGGGGAATTTCTCGTTACGTCTGCATTCCAGCGTTAGTTCGCGGGAATACGCAAAGGCGTTCGAAAACACGGGTGATAACGGCTACGGGTGATCCGTAGGGGAATCAACCTGTTCTCTTGATCGGTTCGAATTGATCCTTCGGTTGGGAAATGAGGTTACCCAGCAACTCGGGTTGTTTTGAGGCGACGACATCTGGCAAACAGATCGTGAATCTCACAACTGATCTGAGGAGCAAGGATGCCCCAATCCTAAAGTTTTTCCATTTGTAGAGGGTGCAGGAACTCCGAGGACATCGAGTGCTAGAGTTGTGTGGTTCTCAATTCACCGACGCAGGAAGTCAGTGAAGCGAGAGGCTTTGATTTTCAATGGGGCAAACATCCACCTCACAGGTCACTCGCTTTGGAATTCTGGAAAGCATCCCCAAAAATACGATTAATGAACGGCACAAGACGTTCACTCGTAACTACTCTAGTACAGAGCAATCACAAAACTCACTACCTTTCCTACTGACCTGCTTCCACCCAATCGATCGCTTACGGGCGACAACCTGACCGAGCGACAACTAACTTTGGGCCACCGGCCCGCCAACCAACTATATCCGCTATTGGGAAACACGCGTTTTAACAAACAAAACATCGCTGATCATTGACTTCGCCTCCATGCCGATTTTGGTCTTCTGGGAAAGGAAACACCAAGCGGCCATGACTCACAACAAACACGATCAAAATCAGCAGGTCGCGTGACCCATAGCTCCATACCCGACAACTACCGCTTCCGCGCGAGGAGTTCCTCCCTTGTTCGATACCCTAATTGATGAATTTGAAGCCGTTGCAGCACAAAGCACGGAGGCCATGACGAGTGGCTTCCGCAAGTTGCCTATCGACGACAACGAAGACAACAACGTAGCCGTGGCCATTGCTGAGCAGGCCGACGGTCAAGTGCAACTCGACAGTCCCGATGAGTTGCTCGCTGTTGATGAGAGTGAATCATGGTCGGACGACCCGGTGCGAATGTACCTGACGCAAATGGGCGAAATTCCTCTGCTGACACGGCGACAGGAAATCGAACTGGCAAAACGGATCGAGGAAACTCGTCGCCGATTCCGAACAAAGCTTTTGGAAAACCATTTCGTTCTCGTCGAAGCGTACAAAACGCTGAAGAAGGTGTACCGCAGCCAGCTGCCATTTGATCGTACCGTCCAAGTTTCGGTTACTGACCGTCTTGAGAAGGAACAGATCATTGGTCGTCTTCCGCACAACCTGCGAACGCTGCAAACTTTGCTCCGACGCAACCGTCATGATTGGAAGGTCTCTCTAAGCAAGAGCGCTTCACAGCGTCGACGTGCAGAAGCATGGCGTTCGCTAGCCCGTCGTCGTCGACGTGCCGTTCGCCTGATTGAAGAGCTAGGCCTTCGCACTCAGCGCATCGAGACACGCATTGATCTGCTCGCAAAATTTTCAGTACGCCTTGGCGAGATCGATTCTGAAATCTCTGCACAGAAACGCACCAAGCATGGTCGCGAAATCCGTGAGGAACTATTGCACGAGCGGCGTCAAATTCTGACCGCCTGTCAGGAAACTCCCACCTCGCTTCGCAACCGTGTGAAGATGTTGAACACAGTTTACTCCGAGTACCAGCAGGCTAAGCGTGAACTAAGCGAAGGCAACCTGCGATTGGTGGTGTCAATTGCCAAGAAGTACAGAAACCGGGGCCTTTCTTTCCTTGATCTGATTCAGGAAGGAAACGCAGGACTGATGCGTGCGGTCGACAAGTTCGAGTATCGTCGTGGTTTCAAGTTTTGTACTTACGCCACTTGGTGGATTCGTCAGGCGATCACACGTGCTGTAGCAGATCAAAGCCGAACCATTCGTATTCCTGTGCACATGGTTGAAACGATGAGCCGCGTTCGAAACGTTGCTCGACAGTTGCTTCAGGAACTTGGCCGCGAACCAACGATCGAAGAAACCGCTCGTCGTGCTGATGTGACGGTCGAAGAAGCTCGTCGCGTGCTGACCATGAGCCGTTTCCCTATCTCTTTGGACCGGCCTGTCGGTAACAGTGAAGACAGCCAGTTTGGAGATCTCCTGCCGGACGGAACTGCCGAAAGTCCGCAAATCGGTGCTACTCAGGAAATGTTGCGGGACCGCATCAGCAATGTGCTGAAGTCACTCTCGTATCGTGAACGTGAAATCATCAAACTACGATACGGGCTTGGTGATGGATACAGTTATACGCTTGAGGAGGTTGGGCATATCTTCAAAGTGACTCGAGAACGAATTCGACAGATTGAAGCCAAAGCTGTTCGCAAACTGCAGCAACCGAGCCGCAGCCAAGATCTGGTCGGTTTCCTCGACTAATGGCGAACTTCGCTGTAAACCACAGCACTCATCAATCAACACTCTAAAGCGGCACGGTAAAACAACGTGCCGCTTTTTTTATTCCACGGAAAAGTCCGATCGATGCCCAACCACCAACTCGTGCTGCAAGAGGGATGGCAACAACATCAGGCGGGTAACCTTGATCAGGCTGAGCAGCTCTATCAACAAGTCATCGACTCCCACCCCCAAGATGCCGATGCATGGGTTTTTCTTGGAATCCTTCAATTTGATCGAAGACAATTCGAATCATCAGTTTTGTCCTACCGCAAAGCATTGAAAATAAGAGCCAGGTATCCAATTGCATGGAACAATCTCGGCAATGCACTTCGCATGCTTGGAAACGTTGATGAGGCAGAGAAGTGCTTCTTCACGTCCCTATCACAGCAACCCGATTATCTATCCGCATTCAAAAATCGAGGAACTCTTTGGACATGGGCCGGTGAAATTGAAAAAGGATTCAAATGGTATCTGGAAGGCCTTAAACATCATCCCAATGACGCTGAGCTGCACCGCAACCTTGGTGTCATCCATCTGCTGATGGGCAACTACGAAGAGGGTTGGCCCGAGTACCGATGGCGTTGGAAATTTCAAGGAATGTATCGACCTTCAACACATGCCCCCACTTGGAAGGGTGAAACACTTGAGAACAAAACTATTCTGCTTTATCCGGAACAGGGATTGGGTGATGCGATTCAATTCGTCCGTGTTGCAAACGAACTCAAACAGCGAGGTGCCACAGTTTATGTTCAGATCAGCGCGAGGTTAAAACCTCTCTTTTGCTCTGCTCCTGGTATCGATCTGCTTTTGGATCGTGACGAAGCTCTGCCACCTTTTGACTTTCATGCTTCCTTCATCGAAGTCATCGACTATCTCTACCAAGCCACAGGTGAAATCGCATGGGGAAAAGACCTATTTTCGAGAGACGCAGGATATCTGAGGGTTTCCGACGCACTGGTCGACTACTGGAAAAAATGGTTTGATCAATTACCACCGACTGCCAGGCAGCCCAATGCAACAAACCCCAATGCCCTGAAGAGGAATTTCAGAGTGGGCATCAATTGGCAGGGCAATCCGAACCACCACGCAGATGTGTACCGGAGCATTCCACTGGAAACGTTTGTCCCGTTCACCAACACCAAAGGCATTCAATTATTCAGCCTGCAATTTGGTTTCGGTAGCGAACAATTGACCCAAAGCCACCTGAAAAACTCAATCACGACTTTCCCCAATCATGTCGATACCGACGGTGGCGCGTTCACTGATACGGCAGCGATTTTGAGAAATCTTGATATGGTCGTAACAAGCGACACTTCGTTAGCACATCTTGCAGGAGCCGTGGGTACACGAACAAGCCTGTTACTGGGTAAAGTGCCTGATTGGCGTTGGCTACGGAGTGGCTCAAGTACGCCTTGGTATCCCAGCATGAGTTTGTTTCGGCAAATCAAACTTGGAACGTGGAGCGAGCCTGTCGCAGAGGTTGAAGCCGAGTTACAAAAATCAGCTTTCATGGGTTGAGAGACGACTTCTTCCAAGGCTGATAAATCGATCAGCACAGCCACCCCAACTTGATGTCGGAGTCCATGCTGTCGCGATTAGATAGCAAGTTGCTCACGATTCAACACGTTCAGTCACACTCTGTTTCGGCCATGTCGCGGGCATGGTAACTGCTGCGAACAAACGGTCCACTGGCAACCTTCCTGAAACCCATCTGTTTGGCTATTTCACCCAGTTCATCAAACTCCTCCGGCGGCACAAAACGAACAACCGGCAGGTATTTCTCACCTGGCTGAAGATATTGCCCCAGTGTGAGAAAGTCGACATCGTGTTCACGCAGGTCGGCCAAAGCTTCCAGCAATTCTCCACGCTCTTCACCCAAACCTAACATCAAACCACTCTTGGTTTTTACTTCCGGGTTGTACGACTTGACCTGCTTCATCATGCCGAGGGTCCACGAGTAATCGCTTTTAGGACCACGAACGCGGCGGTAAAGCCGAGGTACTGTTTCCATGTTGTGATTGAAAACATCGGGGCGAGCTTCAACCACACGTTCCAGCGACGGTTTGCAGTGGACAAAATCAGGCGTAAGGACTTCCGTGGTAGCACCGGTCTTTTCACGCACAGCGATGACACAGCGATAAAAGTGATCGGCCCCACCATCAGGTAAGTCATCTCGGGTGACACTGGTAATCACGACGTGTTTGAGACCCAGGCGATGTGCTGCCTCTGCCACACGTTCGGGCTCATCTGACTCAGGCAATTCAGGTGGTCGACCACGGTGAACAGCACAAAAGCCACAAGGTCGCGTGCAAACGTTCCCCAAAATCATGAAAGTTGCAGTCTGCTGGCTGTAGCACTCCATCCGGTTAGGGCATTTTGCGTTATCGCAGACTGTCTCTAACCGCAATTCATCCAACAAACCCTGTGTCATATGGTTTGCATTTCCGGAGGGTATTGGCCTTTTCAGCCAACGGGGCAGCCTACCGGAGGCCGAAACCTCTGCACCTTCAGGAATTTCAGGATCTGCCACTACAGGAAGTCGAAAAGCCATTCAACAAAAAACCAGGGTGAAAAGGACGAACCAAAGCTCAAGTCGCTTTCTATTGTAGTGGGAAGTTCAGTCCCGACCATGGCTGGACACAGGCACTCCCCGCCAAACAACACGCACGACAGCGACTCCGTAGCTTCAGGGTGATTGATGAGAAAAGGGTGGCAGTGACGGAAAAAATCTGCGTCCATCGACGATAAAGGTCCAAAATCTGGGTTTGGAGGTCGGAGTCTGGCTACGTTCAAGCGTCTTCGCCGCCTACAATTCTCAGCGTTATGGGAAAGAAGAAAAACAAATCGAAAGCTTCCAGTGGCAAGAAGAAGGCAGGTGCCAAGAAAACCGAGCCGACGGTCACGATGGTTGCCGAAAACCGGAAAGCCCGCCACCGCTATGAAATACTCGATTCAGTCGAGTGCGGCATGATGATGATGGGCAGCGAAGTCAAATCGATGCGTGACAATAAGCTTTCGCTCGACGAGGCCTACATTCGCGTCAAAGGGCAGGAATTGTGGCTGATCGGTGCTGACATCGCCCATTACAGGAACGCTGGCATGTGGAATCATGATCCGAGGCGACCACGTAAGCTTCTGGTTCATGCACGGGAATTCGAGAAATTTGCCGGTCGGGCTCATGAGCGAAGCCTGACACTGGTTCCACTACGCGTCTATTTCAACGAACGTGGGATTGCAAAGTGCGTGATGGGGCTGGTCAAAGGCAAGAAATTGCACGACAAACGTGAGACACTGAAGAAACGAGACACTGACCGTGGGCTACAACGGGCCATGAGACGAAGATGACAGCACTAGTAAATATCAAAGACCTGAAAAAAAGTTTCACTCAGCCTGAAGGCGGCAAGCTGCTCGTTCTGGACATCTCTGAATTCCAGATCGCCAAGGGTGAACAAGTGGCAATGATTGGCCAAAGCGGCGGCGGCAAAACAACACTTTTGCACCTGATTGCCGGCCTACTGTCGCCTGATCAAGGATCGATTCAAATTGACGGGATCGAAACCAATGGTCTCAGCGAAGAAGGACGTGACCGCTTTCGCGCTGAAACCATTGGTTATGTTTTCCAAACCTTCAATCTTCTTCCTGCTTTCACCGCCATCGAGAATGTTCGCTTGGGCATGGCCTTTGGCTCCGGAAAGCATCAGCATGCCCGAGCAGGTGACTTGCTAACGCGTGTCGGGCTAAAAGATCGCTTCAACTATCGCCCGGGACAATTGTCTGTTGGGCAACAGCAGCGAGTTGCAATTGCTCGCTCACTGGCAGGACGCCCCAAATTACTTCTGGCTGATGAGCCAACAGCCAACGTGGATCCCAGCAGCGCTGACAGTGTGTTGGAACTGATACGCGACACATGCCGCGAAGAAGACGTTTCACTGCTCACGGTCACCCATGACATGCAGATCGCAGCCCGTTTTGATCGGATCGAAAAACTGGACGAGATCAATCAAGTAGATCACACCACCGCGGCATCATGAAGCTCGCACCGTGTTCATGAGTTCAAATTGTTCACCTACCCGGTACTGAAGCAAGCATCCCACCATGTCTCTCATTCACATCGCTTGGCGCAACTTTTGCCATCGAGCACTCTCGAGCTTCCTAACAACATTTTCTTTGGCACTGGGTGTTGGCCTAGTTGTGCTCGTTCTGTCAATCTACGGGGTAATCAGCGAGGCATTCACGCGAAACGCTTCGGTTGGTTACAACCTTGTGGTCGGCCCCAAGGGCAGCCCTCTACAACTGACCTTGAATAGTGTTTTCTATCTCAGCCAACCGATCGAAAACCTGCCTTACACGGAGTACATGGAATTCCTGCCAAAGGACGAGCGTGCCTCCATGGTGAGCCGATTTGGTGGTGACCCCAAACTTGCTGAGCGTGATGGAAAATATGCACCTTACATTGCGGGTGGGTTTGCCATTCCGCTGGCACTTGGTGACTACTTCGGCGAATTCAGGGTCGTCGGAACCACGCCTGAGTTCTTTACCAAATTGAAACACGGGCCCAACGTGGATGAAGATTTCACGTTCAGTCAGGGCCGAGCCTTCAGCAATTTTTCTCCCGAAAACAGTTACTTTGAAGCTGTTTTGGGAGCGCGAGTCGCGAAAGAAATGAACGTCGCGGTTGGCGAGAAGTTTTACCCAACCCACGGTGATCCGTCTGGTCAAGGGCACGAGCAGGGCTTCACGATTGTCGGAATCCTGGACCCAACTGGAACGCCTAACGACCGTGCCGCGTTCGTCAATCTTGAAGGATTCTATCTGATGGATGGGCACGCCAAGCCCATTGAGCGGGATCCGGAAGAAGACGTACTGGACGAGGCCGTTGATGCCGAAGCATCGAACGAAGAACCACCTGTCACTGAATCAGAAAGCGATTCCCCAACAGCCGCTGCCCCAGAAAGCACGCAGAACAACGGTATACGTCTGGTTCAAACCGAGGCAAGTGTCTCCGATTCCGATCCGGTCACCAATGAGGATCCAGGAAGCGACAAAGAGCATCGCCCACTTTCCATTCCGGAGCGAGAAGTCACATCAATCCTCATTCGAAACGGGAACATCATGTTCGCCCCCGGAATGCAAAACGCCATCAACGAAGGGATTCGTGCACAGGCCGCTGCACCCATCGGAGAGATCAACAAGCTCATGAACTTGATCGTTGGTCCTCTGCTCACAGCCTTGTTGGCAATCACAGGCATTACCTGCGCCGTCGCAGCAGTGGGAATTCTCGTTTCGATCTACAACTCAATGAACGACCGCCGTCGTGATATCGCGATCATGCGTGCCCTGGGTGCCCGTCGCACAACCGTTACGAGCATCATTATTTTTGAAAGCTTTCAAGTGGCCTTGATAGGCACCATTGCCGGCTGGTTACTGGCCCATACCGCAATCGTTCTCTACTCCGGAAAAATCGAAGATCAAACAGGAGTCCAAGTTGGCTTCTTCACCACCAGTAATTATGAAATCCTGGTTTTACCATTAGTTCTCGGCTTGGCTCTCATCGCTGCTCTACTTCCAGCATGGGCAGCCTACCGTACTGATGTTGGCTCAAACCTTTCAGCTTAACCGATTATCATCCAGCCACTGTTTCAGCTCACGATTGCGAATCGGTTGATCGCAAGTGAAGTTTTCACAGCGGTACAGAGTAGGTTCACCATCAATGGCGACTCTTTCCTGGTTGAGCGCCACCGTAGGGCCAGACTCTGGTGCCTGACCGACGACCCACGAGAGGACCGCACGAGGGCGATAGGCGGCAAAGAAGTCAGGTCGAATACGAGCCAATTCAATGTTGTCAGCTACAGCTAACGCTAATTGTTGATTGCCATCATGTAAGTGATCCAGCACTGCGAGCAACGCTGCACAGGCAGAAGACTGTTGTTGCATCACGACTGTCCCTGCAAGCAAAGTACGCTCCGCAATGTCTCGGAAGTCCTGTCGGTCACACAAGAGCGACAACTTCAACAAGCCACTGGCTGCCGACGCATTACCACTTACAAGACTGCCATCATGCCAATCCTTGTTGCGTGCAATCAAAACTTCAGCATCATCTGCAGTGTAGAAAAAGCCGCCTACCTCACGATCCTCAAAGTGCTGGATCATGCTATCGGCCAACTTAATCGCACGTTTAATCCATCGAGCACGTCCCGTGGCTTCGAACAGAGCAATGAAGGCTTCGATTGTGAAGGCATAGTCATCAACGTAAGCATCCAAATGTGCTTTACCACCCCGGAACGCATGCAACAGCCTCCCGTCATCACGAGTCATATCCTTCAGTAGAAAATCGGCTGCGTCTTCGGCCGCCTTCAGATAGGTTGGCTGATTCAATACTGCCCCGGCAACTGACAGAGCCTTGATCATCAGAGCATTCCAAGCGGTGATGACCTTGTCATCGCGTCCCGGGTGCACCCGGTGCTCTCGGGCAACCCTTAATTGCTCACGATAGCCTGCCAACACTGCAGCGAGCTCACCCTCGTCCACTGACATTTCCTCAGCCCAGGCCGAAATACTTTGTGGCAAATTGGGAATACTTTTCCCTTCAAAGTTGCCTGTATCACTGATGTCGTAAACCGTACAGAAATCTCTTGCAGCTTCCTTTCCCAGTACCTGCTCAACTTGCTCTGGATTCCAGACGTAATACTTGCCTTCGACACCTTCGCTGTCAGCATCCTCGCTACAGTGGAATCCCCCGGCAGTATCAACCAGCTCACGACATACATAATCAAGAGTCTCGCGGGCAACTTCCGCGTGTCTTACATGTCCAGTGACTTGAAACGCCCGAACATAAACTTCCGCCAACAGTGCATTGTCGTACAACATTTTTTCGAAGTGTGGAACAAGCCACTGCTCATCCACGCTGTAACGAGAGAAGCCGCCCCCAATGTGATCACGGATGCCACCGGCTGCCATACGATCAAGTGTCAACTCGGCTGCGGCAACCATCGATTGATCGTCAATGGCTTGGCCCATTCTGAGCAAGAGACTGAGATCTGTGGCATGCGGAAACTTGGGGGCCCCACCAAAACCGCCCCATTTATGATCCAACACTTCCAACAAACGTGCGCAAGCTGACAATACCAATTCACTGCTCGGACTTTCCACGGCAGAGATCGGGTCCGATTGCCCCTCGGTCCCAGTAGCCAACTGTTGCAGTGCAGCAGTGATTTGATCTGAATGACCCAACACCTCTTCGCGACGGTTTGCCCATGCTTCCGAGAGTGACTCCAGCACTTGTGAGAATCCGGGCATCGCAAACTTTTGCTTGGGGGGCCAATAGGTACCAGCGAAGAATGGCTGCCTTTGATGATCGAGAAAAACGCTCATAGGCCATCCACCGCGACCCGTCATGACTTGCAAGGCGTTCATGTAAACCTGATCAATATCAGGACGCTCTTCACGATCCACTTTGATTGAAACAAAGTGTTGATTTAATAGAGCTGCGATCGCGTCATCTTCGAAACTCTCATGCTCCATCACATGGCACCAATGACAGGCCGCATAGCCAACCGAAAGGAAGATTGGCTTATCTTCTCGCACTGCAAGCTCAAAAGCTTCCTCACCCCAGGGATACCAGTCAACGGGGTTGTTCTTGTGCTGCAGTAGATAGGGACTGAGTGAGTTAGCGAGTCGGTTCAATTTCTACGCTTTCGACGAAAGATCAGATGTCTAGGTTACGAACATCCAATGCATGCTTTTCGATAAACTCACGCCGAGGCTCAACCTTATCACCCATGAGCAATCGAAACATTTCGTCAGCAGCCCCTGCATCAGTCAAATTGACTTTCAGGAGCGTACGATTCGCAGGATCAAGCGTTGTCTCCCGAAGTTCCTCCGCGTTCATCTCGCCCAATCCTTTGAAACGAGTCACTTGCAGGCCTTTCTCACCAGCAGCTCGAACCTCAGGCAATAAGTCTCGCAGGTCAGTCAGAGCACGGCGAACATCCTCTCCTCGAACCAACTCGACCCTCGCAGTGGTTGACCCCGTCCGCTCCGCAGGAATCAAGTCATCTACACTGAAACCCAAGGGTACCAATTCCTTCAATCCACTATTGATGGTGCGGACTTCGTGCAATTCCGTGAGATGCGCC
>DOPG01000103.1:0-3457 GCA_003513555.1 Rhodopirellula sp.
GACGCAGCAAGAACCGAGCTTAGGTGATGTGAGCAAGACGAGTTCGAAATATTCGAGTCTTAGAATTTGGCCAGCAGTTCTATGTTTGGCAGGCATGGTTGTGGCGAAGATGTTGCCATCGATGATCGAAAACGGCCCATCGCAGATATGGATGAGTGCTGCTTTTGGGCCTTTACTAGGAGCTCTGCTGGTAGTGGGGTGGTGGTTGCTTGCAAGTCGGGCACTTTGGCAGGAGCGGCTTCTTGGTCTCATTGGCCTCGCAGTGACGTTCGGGCTCGCGGCGGTGCTGCTCGATCCCACGATGCTTGGGCCAGCAGTGTTAGTGCTAACCATCCCACTTGGGGTCGGAGCCTTTGCGATGGGGACAATCGTTTTGTCGAGATACCATTCACTGGCAAGAACAGGGGTTGCTTTGTTGATGGCATTTGTTGGTTTTGGATACACTGATTTGCTTCGAGCGGAAGGAATGTGGGGTGACTTTGCGTTTGATCTGCACTGGCGATGGGTTCCGGATGCCGAGGATCGCCTGCTTGCGAGTCAGGATGAATCGATAGCTAAAGCATCTGCACTGTATTTGACCACTGAAATTCAGGACTGGCTGACGAATCCTGAGTGGTCTGGCTTTCGAGGGCAGCAGCGAGACTCACGGCAACGTGGGACCGTGTTCGCCAGTGATTGGAAATCGCGACCGCCCAAGGAGCAGTGGAGAATTCCCGTTGGGCCAGGTTGGTCATCTTTTGCAGTCGCCGGCAAGTTGCTTTATACGCAGGAGCAGGTAGCTGAGCGTGAGTTGATCTCCTGCTATGACGCTGGGACCGGGAGAAAAATTTGGACACAGGGTCTTGAGTCAAGGTTCGATGACCCCTTGGGGGGGCCAGGCCCTCGAGGGACGCCAACGCTGGCTGAAGGTGGCGTTTTCAGTTTGGGGGCACAGGGCTGGTTATCGCGAGTGTCTCCCGTCACTGGCGAGCTGATCTGGAAAAAAGATCTACGCGAAGTTGCTCAGTGTTCACCACCTATGTGGGGATTTTGTTCTTCGCCGCTTGTCGTGGAGGGGCTGGTGATTGTGTATGCAGGTGGTGGTAATAGTAAAGGTTTACTGGCGTTTAAAGCGGCCGATGGCGAGGTTGCGTGGGCCGTGGATGCTGGCCGGAATTCATATGCCTCGGCCCAACTGGCAACGCTTTCTGGGCAGGTAAGGCTGTTAATGCTAACTGGCGATGGTCTCAGTATTCATGAAATCGATACCGGTAAAATGCTCTTTGATTATGAATGGAAGTCAGGAGGTTATCGCTCTCTGCAACCTCAAGTGATTGAAGGTAATAAAATTCTGTTGCCGTCGGGGATGGGAACAGGAACCCGCTTAATTGAGCTTGATGCCGAGGATGGTAAAGGTGGTTGGTCTGCTACCGAGTTGTGGACCACGTTGCAATTCAAGCCAGATTACAACGATTTTGTTATCTACCAAGGGAATCTGTATGGGTTCGATAGCGGTATCTTTACCTGTATCGATCTCACGACAGGTAAGCGACAGTGGAAGGGGGGCCGCTATGGAAAAGGTCAGGTCTTGCTGCTGGAGGATTCCGGCCTGCTGCTGATCGCCGCAGAAAAAGGTCAACTGGTGCTGCTCGAAGCCACGCCCGAAGCGAGGACTGAATTGTTCAAAATGGATGCCTTGGATGGGCGTACTTGGAATCATCCCGTCGTGGTTGGCGATCGGCTGTATCTGCGGAACTCATCTGAGGCGGTGGCTTTTCAATTGCCTGTTTTGGTGACAAAGCCGTGAACCGGGTGCAAAGATCTGGTAGGTCGCCAGTTCCTGTAAAACCTCGTTAGTTGTGACACCGCTTCCTGCGATGTTGGATGGGTCCGAACGACTGGCAGTGTTGCACGGTTGTATTGCTGCGCTCCGTCAATCAGACCGTGGCTGAGTCTGCTGCCAGCATCAGTTCAACGGCTGCCCGACCTGAGATACCGGGCTTGATTCCTAAAGCCAAGGCTTGCGGAGTTGCCGCGATGATCGAGGCTTCCAATAGATCATCAGGATCGACGAGAGGATCCTGTGGTGTGCCTCTGGCGATTGCGATCGCTTGGCCGAATTCGCCAGCTGTTGCAAGGTCGTAAATCCCACAACCCACGATCCCTGTAGCGGTCATGATTGAACAATACTGGCCGTTTTTCCAGCGGTGACTCATCCCGGTAGCGCAGCCATTCTTGAACTGCATTGACTGGGTGATCGTGCGTGGTGAAGACTCGTTCATTGATTTTCTCCATTGATCACTCTGGCGGAGTGTTGAGTTTAGCTATGGTTCAGGCTAGCGGCATGGTTGTTGGCCTGAAGGCATCACTCAGGGATTGGGGGCTGGTGTGTCGGTGCCGGAAGTGACTTTCCCGGTGGTTCGGTTTGTCCATTGAAAGTTTTCAGGATCAAAATCGAATTGTGACTTGGTTGCTGCTGCATCGGCCCATTTCGTGGGAAGCCATTTTGATAACCGATTCTTGGTCGATTGCGATTCAGGTTGATCGGCCAGATTGTGCCATTCAGCGGGATCGGTCGTGTGATCGTAAAGTTCCTCGCCGCCATCTGAATAGCGAATGAAGCGATAGCGTGCATCACGCACGGCTGCATTACCGCGCCGAAACTCAATGACAGCGGGGGCTGTCCATGAGGTGTTAGGGTCTTTTAATAGTGGAACCAGGGTCGGGCCATCCAGTTGCTCGGGGATCGGTTGCCCGCACAAATCCAATAGCGTGGGGAAGATGCTGATCAAGCTGACCGGAGCATCGCACACACTTGGCTCGAGTCCTGGCGCATCAATGATCAGAGGTACGCGAGTCGCTTCCTCCCACAGAGTTGATTTGTGCCAGTGACCTTTTGAGCCGAGGTGCCACCCATGATCCGACCATAACACCACGATCGTGTTTGTGGCGTAAGGGCTCGCATCGAGTGCTGAAAGCACACGTCCCAATTGTCGGTCGGCATAGCTGATGCTCGCCAGATACGCTTGGATCGCGTGTTTCCACTTTTGTTGACTCTTAATCGCTTTCCAATCACTTCGTCGATCTTTTGCAAGTTTCAGGGCCTCCAGTGGTAGGTCTTCCAGGTCATCTTCGCGTGTTGGTGGCAGTTGAATCTCGTTGATTGGATAAAGATCGAAATATTCTGCAGGCACGTACCATGGCAAATGCGGGCGGAAGAGGCCACAAGCGAGAAAGAATGGCTGATCATGCTTGGTTTGCAGGAATTCGGTCGCATATCGCGTCGAGAGAGCATCATCGTATTCATCTGCTTTTATATCGAGGGAACCCCAGTCGTTTTCGTGCCCCAGGCCCACCACTTTGCTAAATGGGAAGCCAGCGGGGTTGGGGCCTGACTTTGACCACGGGTAATTCTTTTGAGATCCTCGAAACCATGGGTCATTGCGAAAACGGATGGGTTGAAAATCGTCCCACTGGT
>DOPG01000103.1:3669-3874 GCA_003513555.1 Rhodopirellula sp.
ATGGGTTGAAAATCGTCCCACTGGTTGGGTGGATGATTTCCAGCCGTGTGATGGAATATCTTGCCCGCTCCCGCGACTTCGTATCCAGCAGTGCGGAAAGATGAAGGTAAGGTGACGACTTCGGGGTAATTCGGCAGTAACCAATGACCATTGTCATACAGGCCGGTCGTTGATGGGCGCAGGCCGGTCAAGATGGCGGCCCTCG
>DOPG01000281.1 GCA_003513555.1 Rhodopirellula sp.
GTGCGTCAGTGCTGACCACAGGCTTCAGTTGGTCAACAGGTTCTCCGTCACGGTGCGTTTGCAGAACGGTCCGCTCGATCTCCCGTTTGGGGTATCCAATCGACGTTCGCAGCAGAAAACGATCCAGTTGGCTTTCAGGCAGCGTGTACGTGCCCTCGTACTCAAAAGGATTTTGCGTAGCAACCACAATGAATGGCCGTGGCAATTCGTGAGTGGCTCCGTCTACAGAAACACGTCCCTCACTCATTGCTTCCAGCAGCGCAGATTGGGTGCGGGGCGGCGCACGATTGACTTCGTCTGATAGGACCACATTGGCGAATATCGGGCCTGGGCTGAATTCAAACTCACGGGTGTCGCTGCGGTAGATAACGCTACCAGTAATATCGCTGGGCAAAAGGTCCGGGGTGAACTGCAGCCTGGAAAAATTTCCTTCGATACTTTGCGACATTGCTTTTGCGGCTAATGTTTTACCGACTCCTGGAACGTCCTCGAGTAACACATGCTCGCCTGCAAGCAAGCAGGTTACTAATAACTGAACGATCTCCGGTTTGCCCAAGACCACACTTTCAATGTTACTTTGCAGCAAACGTGAGGTTTCAAACGCATCCTGCGACATGATGAAGTCGAGCCTGTTCAAAAGGAGAGGAGTCGGTTAGATGAGAGGCGGTGGGTGCAATGCACACGTCGCAGTCCTTGGTGCCCTCGCCTTTATCCTATCCACTGCAGCACGCTGGTTCTATCGGGGGCTAGCAGTGGGGAAGAGTGAGAAAGCCTAGAGAACATCTTTTCAACGCAGCTTGGCACTCGACCGCGGAACACCTTGCAGGCTGAATTTTATCAGGGTTTGCAGCTAGAAACGCGTTTTTGTGTAGGTCAGACACATTCTAGACGGAAAAATGGAACCGTCATGGGCCAGACAACGGGTGCTGATCTGCCCATGTGACGCGAAGGTTTCGGGAATTAGGCCTCGATGGCCGTCAATTTGTCAGCCACGCAGGGCGGGCCATGAAACAGCGTGTTTGGCTTGGGCTAAGGGATGAGCATCGGGTGTTAACTTGGCTCCCTGCACCCCGGTCCAAGTATTTTTCCTTGCGGCGCGACAAACCATTTGGAAGCCTTTTCGTGCATGGGTGACCAAGAGTCGCTGCGATGACGTTTGGTGGGACCCTTGTGAGAGTGGCAGCATTGTGTTGCAACGTGCTCGTGTCATTGGTGGGAGTGCCTGAAACACGTCGCAGCGTGTGCTGAGTGGGAGTTGGTGACCATGTGCCCCCGAATGCGGGCTGCTCACTCTCGGACCCAAGAAATAAAAATTGTTCGGCTGGGTTCAACGACGGTATTTGAGCCATTGTCGCATCAGTCCCGCAACTCGTGGAGTCAGACGCGTGCGGTTGAATTGATCACCTAATTTCCTCAACGCTTCCGCGTGCGTTGGATAGGGGTGGATGGTGCTGGCGATCCCTTTCAGCCCAATGCCGTTTTTCATGGCCACGGTGATTTCGCTAATCAGATCGCCGGCGTGGGGTGAGACGATGGTCGCTCCAAGAATGGTGTCTTTACCCCTTGGAACGATGACTCGGACGAATCCCTCGGTTTCACTTTCCAGGATCGAGCGGTCGACTTCCGAAAAACGCACTTCATAACAGTCGGTTGGGATATTTTGAGATTCAGCTTCGTGCGGGTACAGGCCGACATGTGCAACCTCCGGCGAAGTGTAAGTTGCCCAGGGAATCAATAGGTTGCTGACTTTCTGTCGACCCAAAAATAAAGCATTCTGGAGCACGGCTCTTGCCATGAAGTCGGCGGCGTGAGTGAACTGGTAACGTGACGCTACGTCACCAGCTGCATAAACGTGATGGTTGGTGGTTTGCAATTTGTCGTTGACGGTAATTCCCAGTTTGGGGTCGTACTGAATTCCCGCGGTTTCCAGACCCATGCCGGTTACGTTAGGTGTACGACCGACTGCACTCAAAACCGCGTCACAATCGATTTTCCGCACACCATGTGCGTCTTTCACTGACACGGTTTTGTTGTTGCCGTTTTGGGAAAGGCCAATGATCTGCGTACTTGTGCAAATTTGCACTCCGTCACCCTGCAGTGAAGCATGGATGACAGCTGAGGCAGCCTCTTCTTCACGAGGCAAGAGGCGTTCCGAGCGTTCCAACTGAATGACGTGAGAGCCCAATTGTGCAAAGACCTGCGCAAGTTCACACCCAATCGGGCCACCACCGATGACAACCATCCGCTGCGGTAGTGCAGTCAGGGAAAAAATGGTTTCGTTGGTGAGGATGTCTGTGTCATCGCTGCCGTCTATGTCGAGCTTGGCCGCTCTTGCTCCGCTAGTGATCACGGCCTTGCTGAAACGAAGTGTGGTCTCACCTACTTTGACCGCGTTGGCTGAGACGAATTGTCCATGTCCCATGAAGACGTCGACTCCGGCTGCGCGGAAACGCTCTGCTGAATCATGTGGACTGATCTCCGCCCTGAGTTTTCGAAGTCGAGCCATCACCTCTGGGAATTTGATCTCCGGTTTACCGGAGAGGCGGACCCCCAGCAAGTCGGAACGACGCAGACTCCGGACGAAGCTGCCAACACTTAGCAATGCCTTGGAGGGGACACATCCCACATTCAGGCAATCTCCTCCGAGAAGATCTCGTTCAATCAACGCTACTTTCGCGCCAAGCCCCGCCGCGCCCATCGCGGAAACCAGCCCTGCGGTACCCCCACCAATGACAACGAGATTGTATCGACCACTAGGCGTTGGGTTTTGCCAATCCTTGGGATGGACATGGGATTCCAGGATTTGATTGTGTTCGTCGTAGGGCTGCAGTTGGGGGAGCTTTGACATGGCTGGGAAAAGTCAGTGTTGGGAAGATCGCAGTAAAAAGATTCAGTACGTGAAGCAGCAGGTGGAAGTCAGTGGTCTGAGGGTTTTGACTCCAGCGGGATGATCTTCATGAACAGCTTGACGAGTAGTGGAAAGACCCCGAGCAAGGCAAAGGCAACGAATAGCTGAAAGAACTGTTGTGGCGAAAGCACTGCCGCCGCACCCTGGTCTGCCAGTCGACTCAGGTTTGGGACACTGGACCCAGCGTAGACGTAAACCGCGGTGCCAGGCAGCATGCCCAGTTGACTGACCCACCAATAGGTGCGCGTTGATAGCGGCGTCAGACCCATGACCAAATTGATGACAAAAAAGGGAACAACAGGGATCAAGCGTAAAGTGAACAGATAAAATGCTCCCTCGTTCTCAAGATGCTTGTTAAACGTCTGCAAACGGTCGCCAAACTTTTGTTCAACACCGGCCCTCAACAAGTAGCGACTGGTCAGGAACGAGATCGTGGCTCCGGCGGTTGATGCAAAACTGACCAAAACAAGGGTCGGAGCGAAGCCGAAGTACCAGCCGTATAAAAGGGTGAGCGGAGCGGCGCCGGGGAGCGACAAGCCCGTCACAGTCACATAAACCAGAAATGCTGCTCCGAATACGAGAACCGGGTACTGTTCCTGAAAATCTCGAAGTTGGTTTTCCTGGGTGGCTAAATAATCCAGCTGCAAATATTCTCCGAACTGCCACGCCAGGAATACTGCGATGCCGACGACGGCGATCAGGAGGAAGAGTTTGCGATACTTTTCCTTTGCTGCCTGTGGTGGGACATCCAACGATGGTACGTTGCCAGCGGTGTCGGGAATGTTGATATCAGATTCATCGGAAGAGTTCTTCACGCTGTTGACAGATTCGGGGTTTGCGTTACTTCCTTGGTGCATGTTGGCAATTTGGTGGTTTTGGCAGCGGGTGTGCTGACTTTGTGAAACAGCAGCCAGCATTTCAGTGGGGCGGCCTGCAGACGAAGCTCATGAACCGTGTGCAGATCGTACCATCCGCTCATTGGGCAGTCATGCAAAATCCAGTTGAACTGGTTCGCAAGCAGCAGGAAACAATACGATCTGTCTGTTGTGGGGAAGGTATCGAGGCCCGTGCTGACCATCAATATCAGGCGTGGGTGCTTCCACAGATGGCCGCCAGGGCGGGCTGACTTACTGACGGTGAGCTCGAAGGTCCGCCATGCTGGGAGCATTCCACCTCAACATCTCATCTCATTGAGCCGCGATTCGGCGTTTCTTGTTGAAAAGCAGAAGGGAGTTGCACGACTCGTGCAACTCCCTCATGCGGTTTTCAATACGTTGTGTGCCTTTTCGAATCGCGACAACGCGGCGTGTTTTCCGTTCTACGGCTGATACCTGATTCTCTACCAGATGCGAACGCGATCTTCTGGTTTCAGGTACAAAGCGTCGGTCGGTTTGATCCCAAAGGCTTTGTACCATGCATCCATGTTGCGTACGATGCCGTTGACGCGATACTCACTCGGACTGTGTGGGTCGGTAACAAGTCGTTTCAACAATTCAGGCTCTCGGTAAAGTCGTCGCCAGATTTGGGACCAACCGAGAAAGAAGCGTTGATCGCCGGTGAGTCCATCGATGACGGGGGCTTCCTTTCCATTTAAAGACAATCGGTACGCCTTGTAAGCAACGCCGAGACCGCCAAGGTCGCCTATGTTTTCACCCAGAGTTAGCTTTCCATTGACGAAGTTGCCTTTGACAGGTTCGAATGCGTCGTACTGAGCTACCAAACCCTCTGCTCGACGCTCAAATTCCTCGCGGTCAGTCTCTGTCCACCATTTTCGCAAGTTACCTTTGCCGTCGTACTTGCTTCCTTTGTCATCGAAACCGTGGCTCAGTTCGTGGCCAATCACGGCGCCAATGGCTCCGTAATTGACAGCGTCATCCGCGCTCATGTTGAAGAATGGAGGCTGCAGAATCGCTGCAGGGAACACAATCTCATTCATGACTGGGTTGTAATAGGCGTTGATGGTTTGTGGAGTCATGTGCCACTCGTTGCGGTCAATGGGGCCACCCAGCTTCTTTAGCTCTACCAGAGTTTCAAATCTCGACGACGCCAAAAGGTTGGTGGCAAGAATAGGAGATTGAATCTTTAGGTCTGTATAGTCTTTCCACTCATCGGGGTAACCGATCTTGGTGGTGAACAACGATAGTTTTTCTAGGGCCTGCTTCTGAGTACCTTTGCCCATCCAGTCACGCGTGGTGATTCGCTCAGCAAATGCTTTTTTGAGGTTTTCAACCAGCTGGTTCATGCGTTCTTTGGCTGCCGGTTTGAAGTACTTTTCTACATAAAGTTGACCCACCAATTCGCCCAATACGCTGCTCGTGACATTGACGCCACGTTTCCACAAAGGCTCCTGCTCAGTGACGCCGCTCATGGCAGTGGAGTGGAACTGGAAGTGTCGTAACTCCAACGCCTCGGTCAGGCTGCTTGAGTAACCGTCGATCACCTGCAGGCGTAAGTAGCTCTTCCAGGTTTCCAGATCGACCTCAGTTAGCAGCTTGCCGAGCTGCTCAAGGTAGCTGGGTTGACGTACCACAAATTCCTTCTGCTTCTTCAATCCGGATGCTTTTGCGAATGTTGCCCATGGGAAATCACCCAGCAAACCCTGCATCTCTTCGCTGGTCTTTTTGTTGTACGTTTTTTCGGGATCGCGATTCTCGGTCTTGGTCCACTGTTTTTCGGCGAGGGTTCGTTCAAGTTCGAAGATCGCTTTGGCTGAGAGTTCTGGCGTCTTCGCGCCTGTTGCTGCAAGCATGTCCGCCACGTACGCGAGTAACTCAGCACGAAGCTTCTTGTAGCGTTCGTCGTCCTCGAGGTAGTAGTCGCGGTCCGGCATGGTTAATCCGGACTGAGTGACATAGACGGTGTACTGGTCGCTGTTACGCGCATCGGCATTGATGTATGGCGCTAGGGGACCGTAAACGCCTGACTTCATCAAAAAACCGAGAGTCTTTGCCAAGTCTTCAACCGACTTCACCTTATTGATCCTTCGAAGCAATGGCTGAATCGGTTTGATCCCAGCTTTATTACGCGCCTTCATGTCGAGTACCGACTTGTAGAGATCACCTACTTTCTGTGCGGCCGTTCCGGGCTCTGCATTGGACGCAGCTGCCTGCTCAATCAACGCTCGCACTTCCGACCGGGTTTTGTCATCCAGAACCGTAAAGATCCCGTAATTTGATTTGTCACCCGGAATGTCTGTTTTGTCCAACCATTCCTGGTTGGCGTACCAATAAAAATTTTCGCCAGGCGTGATGTCAGGACTGAACAGCGTCTTGTCGATGCCCGAGACCTTGCCGCCGTCCGATTTGGGGTCTGCTGCATGCGACACTGCAGCTATCAGAAAAGTCAACAAAGCGACAATCAGTAGAGAATGTTTGAACACGATGCTTCGAGTGGGTTGAAAGGTCGGTTTTGAAAATTCAGTTTTGAAAGTTAGCCGGTGAATTTGGGTTAACCCCATCTGTCATGAAGTGCTGGCAAACTCAGCCTGGGTAGCGTGCCATCGGCCTACTCCGCACGGAGTCAACCGACAGGTTCGAAAACAAGGCAACAAAATGAATCAGCCGTATTAGGTGAATAGGCGGAGCTGGCAGACAGTGGTGTCAAAGCGACGCATCATTCACAACGCGTGAATGGCGATGTGCTCGATGGACGCCAGCATATCCTAAGGTCTTGTCGTCGGTGTGTTAACTGCCTAGTAGGACTGGTCGGGAACTTATTGAACGTTGACCGCGAGGGGATTCCGATTTTTCCAGAGCGTATTCGGTAGCGGGATTTCGACATTTGGATTACTGCACAGTATCTATCACCATAAAGGATCTATCACCATAAAGGCGTTTGCCGGAAGCGGGCAATCACGCCGCAAGTCGAGATTTTCTGTATCGATACCGCGGTCTGGCATGCAGTTCGCGCTGTGGCGACGTTAGCGTTTTTATACTGCGGTTAACAGGACAAGGCTGCGGTTTAGCGTTGGTTAAGAAGCCTCTCAAAGACTTGCAGGATTGGGGGACTAGGTGTGCTTGGGGCACAGGGAGGGATAGGAAGAAACTGTTTTGCTTGGTGGGCGATGGTCGGTACAGCCGCGCTTTATCCGGCTACCGCCAGTCGCTACACCAATCCTTCGTGTGAACACCGCTTCGAATTCGCCATTCACGTAATTCGTTAAGCAGCTGGTTCTTGATGTTTTCACTAGCAGGTTCGTCCCACAGATTGGTCACTTCGTCGGGATCTGCGATCAGGTCGAATAACTGCCCGTGCGGCTCGTCTAGGAAATGAACCAGCTTGTGAGTTTCGCTGCGTACCATCGTCATGAACTCGCAGCCTGTCAGCACAGCGTCTTTGACCTGTTCGCAGAACACATAATCTCGGCCAGCAAACTCACTGGTTGTTTTGGGATCGAGGGCCGGATTTAGCGTCTGTGCTTCCCAGTCAGCTGGTGGAGTGATACCCGCCCATTCAAGGATGGTGGGCCCTAAGTCCATCTGTTGAACCATCGGGGATATCGCGCGGGAGTCACCAAATTTGCCAGGCGCCCAAATGATCATCGGCACTCGAGTGATCTGTTCATACATGGTCCACTTCTGACTATGACCATGGTCGGTGAGGCAATCACCATGGTCGCTGGTGAAGATCAAGATCGAATTCTCGAGGTAACCTTTGCGTTCCAGGGCATCGACGATCTCACCTACCTTTTCATCGATCATGGTGACATTGGCAAGGTAGTAAGCACGCTGCCGATGTCGTTGTTCGTGGCTGGGGTTCAGGTCCATGATAACCGAATCATGATCGATCTCCTGATTGTGAACGCGCAGTTCCTTCAAAGCAGGGGGCTGGTTTGCCAGCTCTTTCTGCGTCACTTCCAACAAAGGAAGCTCTTTTTGCAGATAGGGATCGGCATAGCGTTTGATGGGATCATACGGTGGGTGTGGGCCTGGAAACCCAATCTGCAAAAACAGGGGCTTCATCTTGGGCTTATTGTCGATCCACCATGTTGCCATGTCTCCCACAAATACATCGGGGTGGGTGTCCTCTGGCAATTCCCATTCAAAAGCGCCCAAAGCTGCGTCGTAATCAGCGCGCTTGCGGTATTGTTCACGCTGTTGTTTGACCAAGCCCCGGTAACGTAATGCCCGGTCCCATTCATCGAAATAGTAACGGCCTTCGAGGTAACGGTCCTTGTTTTCCACCACGAACCGCTCGTGGAAACCCAACTCGGTTTGAAACGGCCACGAGTGCATCTTTCCGATATTGGTGCAGTAGTAACCAGAATCATTCAGATGCTGAATCCAACTGCGGCGCCAAGAGTCGGCGTTTTTCAAAATTCCAGTCGTGTGCGGATAGTAACCTTTGAAAAGGCTGGCACGGGCTGCTGCACAGGATGCCGCCGTCACGTGACATTGTTCGAAGGAAATGCCCTCGCGCACCAGTCGGTCCAGGTTGGGCGTATCCATGTGTTCGTAGCCCAGTCCTGCGATGGTATCGTATCGCTGCTGATCTGTGATGATAAAGATAATGTTGGGACGATCATCATTGGGGATGGGTTTGTGGACGAACATAAATTGCTGTTTTCTTTCGGTCGAGCGTGTGTTCGGAATTGCGCCGATGCCGGTTCCGCCACGATAACTTAAAGCTTCAAAGCCAATTCAAACAGCTGACTGACGGCAGCGAACAAAAATTGCGGGCGGGTATGAATTCCGTCAGTGTGGCTGGCGTCAGGCAGATGCAGCGGCAAATAAGCTGCTTGCCTGAGGCGTAACGTTTGCGTTTTCAGAGGATCTTTCCAGTAACCCTTTGCTGAAAAAAGGCAACCATGGGTGAAAAGACGAGGTGTATCATTGAAAAGAAACCGCAGCTTTCCAAGTTGCAGCAGGCAAATAGTCGATGGCGTGGCCGCCGCATCCTCACTGGTTGGTGTGCCAACATTGGATAACCAGCCTGACAAGCTGGGATCTCCAGCGGGCAGGCTTGCCGAATAACAGGGGCTAACAGAGGCAGTCGCCTGAGTGTGCGTCACGTACTTGGCAACCTTGCAAGTGCTGGCGTCATGGGGCCATTCGAGATAGCATAAGTGTCTCGAGAGCTAGTGCTTTATCACGCGACCTGCGTACCAGAATAGATCAGAAACATAACACGTCATGACAGATTATTTTGACTCCCGATATCCTTCGATCGAGCATCTTCGTGAACGCGCCAGAAAGCGGATGCCGCGTTTTGCGTTTGAATATCTAGAAGGTGGTTGCTTTTCTGAAGTGAATCTGCAACGTAACACTAACGAGATCCGTCAGATTCAATTGCGACCTTATTATTTGCGTGATTATGCGGGTTCCAACCTTGAAACGGAGTTGTTTGGTCAAACCAGAAGTGCCCCGTTCGGAATCGCTCCGATTGGTTTGCAGGGAATGATGTGGCCCAAAGCAACTGAGTATCTGGCGCAGGCTGCGTTCGCCGAAAACGTGCCGTTTATTCTCAGCACAGTTGCGACGGCCAGTATCGAAACCGTCTCCGAAATCACGCAGGGGAATTTCTGGTTTCAACTTTATCATCCTGTGGAGGATGACTTGAGAGATAAACTGCTTGAACGTGCCGCTACAGCCGGGTGTCAGGTGCTTGTGATTTTGGCTGATACTCCCACGTTCGCTTGGCGTCCGAAGGAGATTCGCAATGGATTGTCGATCCCTCCCAAAATGACCTTGCGCAATATCGCGCAGATGACAACGCGACCAGCGTGGGCACTCGGTCAACTTGCGGCGGGGGTACCGGAGTTCAAAACCATGAAGCCCTACATTCCCAAGGGCCTCAATATGAAACATCTCGGACTGTTCATGAATAAGACGTTTTCTGGCAGACTCAACTCAAAAAAGATTGAAGCCATTCGGGAGCGATGGAAAGGTAAATTGGTCGTCAAAGGAATCGTGAACGAGGAAGATGCAGAGAAAGCAATTAGTTTGGGAGTCGATGGAATTATTGCATCCAATCATGGTGGACGACAACTGGATAACGGTCAATCGACGATCCAGCCGCTGACTGAATTAGCAAAAAAGTTTGGGGACCAAACAACGCTTATGATAGATAGCGGTTTGAGGTCGGGACCCGATATCGCCAATGCCCTGGCAAGTGGGGCCAAGTTCTGCTTCATGGGACGCTCCTTCATGTACGGGGTCGGAGCTCTGGGGAAAAATGGTGGGCATCACACGATCACGATGCTCAAACGACAGGTTCAGCAGGTCATGGAACAGTTGGCCTGTGAGCGTACACAGGATTTTCCAAAGCACTTGATCAAGTGAGTCGGCTCCTGTCGTCGGCCGTGCCTCAATGCAGCCGAGGATGCACCCATAGGTGCGGACGACCATGAATAACGCTGCCCTGTGATGCCTACGTCGGCAACGGGGAATGGTTGACCGCGATCGCTCGTGACGTCGAGAACTCGTGACGTCGGGAACACGACTTCACTGGGATAGCCTCGAGGCCTCCAGCCCAGCGATTGTGACCTTGGGGGCGTCGGGCGAGTTGAGACGTTAGGTCAATGCGTGACCTTTCGATCAAGCTTTTGACGTGAGGAGGCAGGTTGCCCCATTTCGTGCCAGTATTCAACCCCTTGATCATTGGGGTGCCAGCACAGGCACACGGCTCGCCGATTGATCACGGATGGAAAGTCAACTGAGCCATCAAACGGCATATGCGGCTCAACTCCCAATGCGTTCAACTCTCGAATACAGGCCGCGAACTGCTGTTCCTCTGCTTCCATCGAGATGCGTATATCGGCGAGTTCCTCTTGGCAATCGGAACGCTCCGTCGTGTCCTGCAGTTCGTCCACCACGCTCAGACGCTCACGTTGCCGCTCGACCGTACGATTCAGTCGCATCATGTCAGCGACAATGCGTTTGACCAGAGGCAACGTGGCAGTTGCTGTATCCACCGTGAATGGTTCACCCACTTGCGAGGGCGAGGGTTCATCGGTGTTTTCGATTGCGCGTACCATGGTACTTGGGTGGTCTCACTGGGGTGAATTATTAAGGGACGTTGGGTTGCTAGAGGGACGTTTTCATTGTTTGGATAGCGAACTTAATTTGGTTTAATCGAATTTTGCAAACGGTCAGCATGCCGTTGATCGGATTCGTACAACAAGAGTACTGTCGGCCTACTTCAGTAAGACGGCTTGAGTGTCGAGACGGTTCTGTAAATCGTGCACGGTCGCGAGCTATTTCGGCCTGCGTGATTGCTGGATTTCATTTCCTCTTGCTAGCGAATCATACGCTCAAGTGAAGCGGCGGCAAGGTGTCGCGATCCTATCGGGATGGAGACGTATGTACAAATGTTGGGCAGTTTAGGTTTTGGTGGTTGCTTGAATTACCGGGGGGGAGTCGCCCACCTCAAGTGGGCCGAATTACCAATACTGCACAAAATGCTGGCAAAAAGTCGAGCTTTTTGCGCGGCATGGGCCCGTTATGCCGGTTGAAAAGTCAGAAATCGGTACTTGTCAAGTCGTATTTCCTTGACGCGCACTTTTTTTGGCATAGAGTTGTGGGGTAAGGATTAGCGAGCTCTTAATGGAAATGGCTCGCAAAAACAACCGGCCTACGTGGCGGTGATTTCAGGACCAGAAGAATAGTATGGATCCTGCCACCTTAGGACACTGTAGGCACGCAAAAAATCGAATTGAATCGGGCCGGTTAGAAAGGACTGGAGCATGTTAGTTTTATCAAGAAAGAAAAACGAAAGTATCGTAATCAACAACGACATCAAAATCGTCGTCGTTGAGATTCGTGGTGACAAAGTGCGGCTTGGAGTTGAGGCACCACGCGAGGTGCCTGTCCATCGTCGTGAAGTGTACGACGCGATTCAGCGGAGCTTGGAGTCTGGTGACGCACCAGTCGAGTCCTGAGTGTTCTGACGCGGTCGGTTTGACGGCTGCGTTGTTGGAAACTTGGGGTGGTATGACTCGCTGAGCGAATTCGGCGAATTTTCACCTGTGCTTGTTGATTTATTGCAGGTCGTCCGAACGCCCGAGCTCGCCATTCTGGCGAGAGACCAAAGATCTGGGAACTTACTTTTGTTCATGGTTTGGTTCTCAGGCACCTTTCTGTTGGGCTCCCGAGGAAGTGTTGGGTTCAAACAATTTTAGATGTTTTGATTGAACCCTTGACGAGTCTGGCAACTCTTGGGTAAAACCCCCATTCGTCGGCAAGGTTTGTTCACATTTTGAGCTCACATGGTCGAATACAGCTAAGACGGCCCCTTCGTCTAGCGGTCTAGGACACCGCCCTTTCACGGCGG
>DOPG01000049.1 GCA_003513555.1 Rhodopirellula sp.
GGGGATGGCCGATACATCGAATGACGAGAGTCATTCATCGCAATTATCCGCCTTTGATTGACATCGTCGCTAAACTGAGGGTGTTGGTGGAGTAGGCGATCAGGGTGATCCCGTCGTCTTCCAACGGTCGGAGTGTGTCCGGGAGCAAGAGGGCAGGAAACGACAAGTGAATTGGGGCTGGGTTCACGGCCTGCCAAGTCGTGACTTGGGTGCTCAAAGGCTCAGTTATCCGATAGACGCTGGGTCTTGATATTTCAGGCAGTCGGCCTAACGCGGGAGACAACCATGGATGATCTGGATGCTGTCACACGATTACCAGACGATTTTGATGGGCAGGTGAGATTATTTCCGCTGCCTGATCTGGTTCTGTTCCCACATGCGATGCAACCCCTTCATATCTTCGAGCCTCGATATTGTGAGATGCTGAGCGAGGCTTTGAATGGGGATCACTTGATTGCCATGTCGACCCTCACGGGGGCCCATGCTGCCAGCATCATGGGAGAACCGACGATCGCAAGCACTGTTTGCCTTGGCAAGATCGTTTCACATGCTGAGGTCGAGGAGGGCCGACACAATGTGTTGCTGGTGGGTGTGCGACGCGCACGGATCATCAGCGAAATAGACGCCGGTCGCTCGTTCCGAATGGCTAAAGTGGATGTGTTGGATGACATTTATCCGCCAACGGGAGCAAACAGCCGAGCCCAACTGAAAAGCGATTTGCTGGAGGCATTTGGGGAAGTCATCCCAGCGAGTGTTAATTCTCAACAGAATTTACATGACTTGATGGCAGGACAAATGGGTTTGGGACCAATCACCGATATCATTTCCTACACACTCCCATTCGAAGTGGAGGAAAAGCTGCAACTGCTGGGCGAATCGGATGTGGATTCACGAGCTGTCGAACTTGTTCGATTGCTCAAAAGTGGCAGCATCGATTTGCAGTCAGGTCCCGCTGTCGAATTTGGCGATGCCGGAAAGAAAAAGCAGGAGTTTCCACCTCCTTTTAGCGTGAATTGATTTCATGGAAATACTCGATCTTATGTCCCGCATCGTTCACGTTGGGACAGCGATTGTCCTGGTGGGTGGGAGCGTGTTCACGCTCATGGTTCTGATGCCGGCTGCTAAGAACCTGCCGGACGAGCCCCATCAGACGCTAGCCCAGGCAGTCACAGGCCGGTGGAAACGGTTTGTACACATTGGCGTTCTGTTGTTTATCGTCAGCGGGGGGTACAACTATTACCGAGCCCTCGCGCATCACCAGGGCGATGCGCTCTATCACGCACTGTTAGGAATGAAAATGCTTCTGGCGGCCGGGGTATTTGTCCTGGCAGCCGCCCTTGTCGGAAGCAGCCAGAAGTTTGAGCCAATTCGACGTGCTCGTTTCACTTGGCTCAGAATCCTCGTGGTTGTTGCCGCCCTGATTGTGGCCATTTCGGGTTATCTCAAGGTCCGCGGGATACCGGCAGCGTCGCTGACAAATGTATTGCCTACAACCGCATTGCAGAGCGGGATACTCAACGAGGGCTAGTGCAATCGGCGTGACAGATAAACAGGGCTGCCGCCAACCAAAGTTGCTGGGCTCTGGCAGCTCGTGTGCTCCAATGTTTTGCAGTCCTTCATCGGCATGTGCCCGCGTTGAGACATGACTGAAAAACCAGCTCGCGTTCTCAGCATGGCCGAGGAAAGGCGTCTCGCCGGTGCGTCTACGATCTAGTTTCCAAGACCTGGAGCGAGTTGTGGGTTGCCCGGTCGCGGCGCGACGATGGGGGGAGATGCTTTCAGAATTGCTTTGATCATCTTTTCTGCTGCCACTCGTTTTTCTGGGTCATCCTTGGGAAATCCGATCTCTCGAGGTTGGAACCCCTGCCTTGGGTCTTGTCTGACACCAGTGAAGCCAACGTCTTCTAGTTCAACACCGTAAATACACGCGATTGCCGCTATCGCTAAATCACTCACTTGATTGGTAATCGTCCCCCGCGGGGTGAGTAAGGGGGGGCTGACAGGCCGTTTGTCAGTCAACAGTGTGCTGATCGCAGGCACGTCGCTACGGTTTCCGAACTTTGCCATCGCCTGCAAGCAGTATTTGAGAGCATCTGTGCTGGCACGCTTCTCATTTAGAATTGTCTTCTTGGCGATAATTTGGCATTGAGGTATGTCCCAATCCATGCCGTAGAAAAGCACATCCTCGCGATTTGCCAAGCTGGTTTGAATCATCCATTGACCAAGTAAATAACGAAAACTTGGTGAAAGCTGGGTGTCTTTTCGAAGTTTGGTTGCTGTGTTGGATTGCAAAACACTGATGACGAGATCTTCGCTGTCATCGGGCATCACGAAGTCTGGGTAAACGTGTGGTATTACCAAAGCAAATGCGTCAGCGATCGTCGCCGCCTGTTTGAAGCGTTTTTTTTGCATCGCAGCTACTACACTTTCTAAAGCAATGCTGCGATCACGGTTGGTATAGTTTCGCTGCATGGAGGGCGGCAGATTGGGGTAGCTACGCAAAATCTCGACGAACAAGGTACGGGTGGCGAGCGTGTCGGATCCAAGTATCAGTCGGATCTCAGGCCAGCCTGCGAAGTTGACAGTCTTCATCGCCAAAAAATCTTCGATCTGGACCTCGACTTGGCCATCCATGAGTTGCTTGATCAGCTCAGTGATCCGGATTTGGGCTTCTTGTTCACCAGAAAGTTCTAGCTGCTTTCTCAAACTTGCTAGTGCAGGAGCCCCGATTTGCAGAAGTGCCGTAGCCGCACTTTCCCGTTGTGAAAACTTGGGTGCGCTGAGTTGTTCAATCAGAGTGTCAATTTGCAACTGCTGTTGAGGCGACAATGCAGGTTGAGCGGTGCCAGCAGTTTGTTTCGGGGCGGTCAGGCCTCCAGAAGCGTTGGTCTCATCGTCTGGATTATTTCTTGGGACAGGCGAGTTAGGGACGGGGGAAGCAGGCTTGTTATTCGTTTTGTTTGGCTTGCGACTCCCCGTTTCCTCCTGAGGGGGATTACTGCTCTGCAATGCCTGACCTGTCGCGAACTCCTGACCTGTCGCGGTTTGGAAACGAAGACCCGTCGGACCGATGGTGGCATCCAAGAGAGCCGCATAGCCGTGCAAGCTGAGCCACAAGCACGCAAAAATGCGGGTGACAGTCGGGCGAGAATGTTGCGGGTTGAGAAGCGTCACTATTATTCGCAGCTTTCCAGTGATTTGCAGGTTTGCCATGAGTGATTGCGAGGGGCAGGCGGGGTGGGTGCTGGGGCTATGTGGGACGCGTTGCAGCTGATGCTGTCGTTCGATTCTACGTAAATTGCCGGTTATTCACGCTCACGCCGAGGACTCGTCGACACAGATTCGAATTATAGCGGGCGGCGAAGGTGCAGCGATTAAACTTCCTAGGCCTATCTTCACGTGTGACCCATCCCAAGGAAAGCCCGAAAACGGTTGTCGATTTCCTAATTGGTGGGTACCCTTGTATATGACGCAAGCGGAACTCCTCCGCTCAGTGACGCGTCCCTTTTAGGGATTTGCGGCCGATTGCAGCCTTTACCTGCTAAAGAGCCATGCCAACAGATATGTCAATTGATTCTGACGCCCACGATTTGAGTTGTGACGAGCCAAATGAGGCTGCGAAAGCCTCTGATAGCGGGGGACCTGCCTCCGAATCTGCTTTGAAACATCATAAGGGTGAAACCCAAGCTGAGATGACGGAGCGGTTACAACGCACCGGTTTCTCAACCCAGAGCGTTCATGCCGGCGAGAAGCGGCAAAAAGCCGAGGGTTCCATTTCGGCACCGATCTTTACCGCATCCACGTTCACCTTCGATTCTACCGATTCGCTCATGCGTTTCGTCGACGGGAAGGAGGATCGTGACGAATACGGACGTTATGGCACGCCCAATGAACGTACGTGCGAAGCGAAGCTCGCTGCCTTAGAGGGGGCCGAAGAAGCAATCATTTACAGTTCCGGAATGGCTGCCATCGTCGGTCTGTTGATGAGTCGATTGAGTGCCGGTGACGAGATCGTTTTCTTTGATCAATGTTACCACCGTAGTCGGGAATTCTGCGCCAAGCACCTTTCGCGATTTGGCGTCGTCACGCGGCAGGTTCCTACCGGTGACTTCGATGCGATGGAGGCGGCGATCAATGCGAACACTAAAATGCTCGTCAGTGAGTCACCCACGAACCCGCATCTTACGGCTGTTGACCTTGAAAAATTTGTTGCGTTGGGAAAGTCTTGCGAAGTTGAAACGTTGATTGACGCGACGCTTGCAACCCCATTCAATCTTCGACCGATCGATTACGGCGTTGATTTTGTTTTGCACTCGGCAACAAAGTACTTGGGGGGGCATAACGATTTGCTTGCAGGTGTCATCTGTGGAAGAAGCGAGGCCCTGGAACCTGTTCGTTCATTGCGAGGAATCCTCGGAAGTGTTAATTCTGCTCACAACATGTATCTTTTGGAACGAGGCTTGAAAACGTTCGAGTTGCGAATGCAGCGACACAACGAGAATGGTCAGCGGATTGCCGAGTTTCTGGATCGGCACCCACGGGTCGAGCGTGTTTACTACCCGGGGTTGGTGTCTCATCCAACGCACGAGATTGCCGCGTCGCAGATGACTGGTTTCGGAGGCTTGATCACCTTCCTCGTGAAGGATGCTGACTGGAAAGCGACGTCGCGAATCGTCGATGCGGCGAAAATTCCTCGGATTGCACCAAGTCTGGGCGGCGTTGAGTCCTTGATCGAACAACCGCTCGTGATGAGCTACTACCATTGCACGCCACAAGAACGTGCGAGCTTTGGGATCTATGACAACATGATCCGCATGTCTTGTGGTATCGAAAATGCCGATGATTTGATCGCTGATCTTGAACAGGCTCTGGATGCCTCCTGATCCTCGACCTGCACTAGTTGCGTTTGCACCCTGCAATTACCTGCGTTGATCGGTTGTCGGGCTATCATGCTGAGCTAGTCTGATTGTCTGGTTTTTGGATTGCAATGTGATGCCGACCACGGGAATTCCGGGCGGTTGGAGCGTGCGGGGGAAAACTTGTAAGTGAAGGCGGCGGTCAGCTGCCTGATTAGGAGAGTGAGCAACCACGATAGTTGCTGGTCAGGTTTGGTGACGCGTTCACAGTGGTGTACCGATAAAAGCATCCCGCAGGGCTGCCGCGGTCCACTCGGCTGATGTGAACTGATGGTGTGTGGTGGCGGTCGTGGTGGTGGCTGAGTGTTGAGAAAAAAGGTTTTGTTGCGATAGTTGATGTGATGAGCGAGCACGAAGGAAAATCCGAAATGAACCCTAATGACAGTTTTCGTACACGCGCTATCCATGTTGGCAATGAGGTGGACCCAACAACGGGCGCAATGATCCCGCCTGTACATTTTGCTAGTACGTTTCAGCAACCCGCTGCCGGTGAGTGGGGCACGTTTGACTATTCGCGAAGCGGAAATCCCACACGTAGTCAAATGCAAACCACCCTTGCTTCCTTGGAAGGTGGTGTTGGGTCTTTGGCCTTTTCCTCCGGAATGGCCGCGATTCACTGCGTGACCATGATGTTAAAGACGGGTGACCATGTTGTGGCGGGGTGCGATCTTTACGGGGGCGCCTACCGACTGTTGCATAAAGTCTGCAATCGTTCGGGCGTTGAGGTGACGCTCGTTGATATGACTGATGCTTCCGCTGTCGCAGATGCAATGACGGAGAATACGAAATTGGTCTGGGCGGAGACCATCGGCAATCCTCGTATGAGCATTCCGAATTTACGTCAGCTTGCTGATGTGGTGCATGCCAAGGGGGCCTTGATTGGAGTCGACAACACGTTTGGAACTCCTGTCTTGATACGACCGTTAGAACACGGGATCGATATCGTTATGCACTCGGCTACCAAATATTTGGGAGGGCATAGCGATTGCTTGGGCGGAACGCTTGCGGTGGCGGATCAGAATTTGTTGGACGAACTCTATTTTCTTCAGAATGCGACGGGTGCCGTGCTTGATCCGTTGACTTGTTTTCTGGTCTCTCGCGGCATGAAAACCTTGGATCTCAGGGTTCGTGCGCAGAGCGAGACAGCATTAAGCTTGGCCAAGTGGTTAGAAGCCCACCCACGCGTCTCGAATGTCTTGTACCCGGGACTTGAATCGCACCCACAGCATCGACTGGCGACCGAATGTTTTGAGGGCGTTTACGGAGCAATGTTGACATTTGAACTTGATGACACCATTGAACGGACAGCGGCCGCCTGCGGTGCGACACGCTTGTTTCGGCTAGCGGTCAGCTTAGGCGCCGTGGAGTCGCTGATTGAGCAGCCAGCAACCATGTCGCATGCCAGTTATGATGCCACTGATCGAGCGAGATTCGGAATCACTGATGGACTCATCCGACTTTCCGTTGGGTTGGAATCGTATGACGATCTGCAGGCGGATCTGGAACAAGCAATCGGGTAAGACTTTTGCTTCCATTTGGTGCCGTTAAGATCACCGGATTTGTGTTGGACCCAGATTTACCCTTGGGTAGGCACTTTCTGGGGGCGCGGTGCCCGCGATGCTAATCGCGGGTGTTTTCGCTGGACGGCGGGCGACTTGCGTCCACGCAAATGCATTCTTTCCCGTTACGCAGGAATACTTTTCGATTCGCAAAGGCTGGAGCCGCCCAGACGACTTTGCGTCCGAAAGCCACGTCTGTGGGGGCCAATACGTGAGCTCGATCGAGTTCCTGGTATCCCTCGCGATTCATTTTTGCGATGACTAGATCGCCCTGCTCGGTAAACAACCAATATCTG
>DOPG01000463.1:0-23950 GCA_003513555.1 Rhodopirellula sp.
CAGCTAAATCGAGCTGATCTGAGAGCCAGCAACGTTTGGGGACCACGACAGGCACACCGCGGATCAGCAGCTCCAACAGCACGCCGCTGCATCGTGCAACGTAGCGTTCGGGGTTGTACAGAAACAAACCCACGTCAGCAGAGTCCAGAAAGCGGCTGTAGGACTCCTCATCAAGATTTCCCGACTGGACTTCCAGGCGATTTTCCGGGTCCTGTCCTTGGTTGTCAATTGCGTTCCGAAAGACGCTTCGCAAATGCAGTGGAACCATCCGCTGCCAGCGTTTTTCAGGAACCTGCATCGCCATCCGAAAATTACCCGTTTGCAGGTGGGAGCCCCACATTTCGGACAGCACAGACTTCATTTGGCCACGCCCTTTTTCCGCCCGCGGCAAACCAGCCAACACAATATTGAGAGGCTGTTGCTGAATTTTTAACACACTTGGCTGGCTCCCGTTTTCAGACCTTGGTCGAACCGGATATGGAATGGCAGTTGCGTGGACACCGACCTCTTCAAGCTGCTTTGCGAGAGGCTCGGTCGTAGCGTGCAGATGGACCGTATGCTGCCCAATCATGCTAATCGCATCGTTGACCTGTTCTCCATAAAGCTTTGCCTCTTCGTTGACGCTGCCACCTTCGTAGAGAGCAAAGTGCAGAATCACATGAACCGTGAGCGGATGATCGGATCTTAATTTCCGCAGTGCTCCGGTGAGCGCCAGTAATTGAAAGTCATCACCCGTATTGACGATGATACGATCTTCGGGATGCAGTTTTTTCTGTCGAACGACCTGCAAAAAACCGTCAGACCATGCCTTCAGCATATTTTCCGGCCTGACGCTTTGGCGCGAAAAGGGATCCCACAGCTGATGCCAAACCCGCTCAAGACGAGAACTTCCAATCGGTGCTCCTTGGGTGTTTCGTTTCACGCTGGACGCACCATCCACACCCAGTGACCAGCGTCTCATCCGATGGATACTAAATATCGGCTCGCAAATCAGATCGCCATGCTGCTCGTTGAATTTTTGGTGCACAGCGAGGCGGGGTGCGTATCCCAAGTCTTTTGCCCCATCCGCTAGCAACGAAGCCAATTCGAGGAAATGCCCACCTGTGCCAACGATATTGTCGTCAATCAGCCATAATCGCGGGGCATTGCTAATAGTCATCGAAAAGTTTTCCGAAAGAACCTTCTGTGCGGGCTGTAGGCAAGCCAAAGCAAGCTGCAGCACCGACTTTCAGGGAACACGCGAGGACAGGGAGAGGGGGACCGGAATCACGGATCCTCCTCAGCTTCTCACTCTGATAAGCATGGGATAGCAAAATTGATCGAAATGCGTCCAGAGAAGCTTGGCTTTATCTTCCCCTCCTGTTTGTCTGGATCCTTGGCATTTTGGTTACTGGTATTTTTTAGGCTTGGTCAATTAGTGACAGCGGAATGGACCTGAAGAGAACAGTGGCGGGCAAGCCGTGACGATTCCTGGGGTTAAAACCGGCCCAGAAGACGAAAGAAGGTGGGCAGCTTGCACAGTTTCGGGGGACAGCTCATGCCACGGGAGGTTAAACTGGTACAACGCTCGGAACCGGTCTTTGCCTCCATCTCAATCCAGTCTTGCTTGTGGTGGTGGCCTGTACCGGCTTCTGCATAGAATCATGCCGGTGGGTGCTCACGACCTGCCGGCCCGCAAACCACCGCATTCGCTCCCAGCAAGTTTTCAAAAATGTCGTCGTCAAAACCTGGAAATCGTGCTCCTGCTGCTTCCAAGACGGAAACCACCGCCGATGCGGTTGCCGCACGTCTTCGCGAAAGCCTGCTCCAAGACCGAGAGGCACTCGAGGTCGACAAGATTTTTCGTGCCTTGGTCAAAATTGAAGGCTCTGACCTTCACATGAAGGTGGGCCAGCCGCCCATGGTCAGGACACGGGGTGAACTGAAGGCGCTGAATCGTCCACCGGTTGATTCGGAGGAGATGGTTCGCTTGCTGCTACCGATGATGGATGAAAGAAATCTGCTGATTTTTGAGGAAGAGGGCGGTGCCGACTTCTCGCACACGATCGACGTGGACGGAACTCGTTGGCGTTTCCGGGTCAACATGCTCAAATCTTTGGGGAACATTGGACTGGTCGCCCGTCGCATCAGTAATTTCATACCCGATTTTCGTGGCTTGTTTTTACCCGAATCAATCGAGGGGCTATGCCACTACGATCAGGGTATGATTCTTCTTGCTGGTGTTACCGGCTCTGGCAAAAGCACCACCATTGGGTCGATGCTTAATTACATCAACAGCATCTATCGCAAACACATTCTGACGCTCGAGGATCCCATTGAATTCATCTTCACCGAGGACAAGTGTCTGATCAACCAGCGCGAAGTAGGGCAGGACGTGAAGGACTTCGAGATTGGCATGAAGCATGCTGTCCGCGAAGACCCGGATATCATTCTTGTGGGTGAGCTTCGAGACGAAGAAACTTTCATGACGGCGATTCACGCAGCCGAGACGGGTCACTTGGTGTTTGGCACCATTCACGCTTCCAGTGCCTCGACCACCATCGGACGTATTCTTGACCTGTTCCCTGAAGAAATGCACGGTGCTATCCGCTCCGCGATTGCGTTCAACATGAAAGGGATCGTCGCTCAAAAACTGTTAAAGACGATTCGCCCTGACGTGCCACGGGTTCCAACCTGTGAAGTCATGACTTTCTCCCCAATGATCCGAAAATTGGTACTTGAGGGTGATGACCATAAACTCCCTGATGCGATCCGGATCGGTGAAGAAGACGGTATGCAGGACTTCACCATGAGCCTCAAAGGCTTAATTGACGATGAGCTGATTGATCGTCCAACGGCGTTCGCGGTAGCTCCGAATAAAGATGCACTGAAGATGGCGTTGAAAGGTATCGACGTCAAAGCACCGGGTATCCTGTAGACCACCAACTTTTGATAATCAGGATCAGGGCAAGCACAACTAGCCCCCTTCGATCCTCTCGCTGAACATTTTCTTCTCTTACCTTCCATGAAATGCTGCTGATCACTGATGATCATTGCTCAGGCAAGCACCACTCGTAAATTCTGTCACGGCTACGCATAATTCGGTAACTGACGGAATCACTGACACATTCGAAAAAAGGCATACGCGAGACGATGGCCGAACAAGAAGAACCACAACTGTGGCAGACGGCAGCACCTGTCGAGTTCGTTCCTCACTTGGACGAACGAACCGAGGTACAAGCCTTATTGATCTCCACACGACAAGGTGCAGGATTCGCGGTAGCAGCTGGCCAGTTGGGACACGCGTTGCAGTCACGAGCAACTCATCTGCTGATGGATTACTCGCAGTCTGCATGTGCGATGCGTTATCAGATCGATGGTGAATGGGAACAGCTTCCCCCGCTCGATAGGGAAGTCGGTGATGCCATGCTCTATGCATTAAAGCAACTGTGTCTACTTAACCCAGCGGATCGCCGTTCGGCACAGTCTGGAAAGTGCACCCTGAAACTAGGCAAAGCGAAATTCACGCTGGTCATCCAGGCACAAGGGGTAGCATCAGGAGAACGGGTACTGATCAAAATTGAACCAGTGGATGTTCCATTCGAACGCTTGAGCGATCTGGGGATGCGTGACAAGATGATCGAGGCCTTGAAACAACAGCTCGATTCCGATGGGACAGTGGTGCTGATCACTGCTCCGAAAGCGGCTGGCCTGACCACCACATGGGCAGTCACGCTTGGAGCAGCTGATCGCTTTATTCGCGACTTCCAGGCTTTCGAGGATCAAGAACAGCCTGAGCCCGAAACCATCAACATTAACCCCAATTACTTTGGTGGTGACACCGGATTGACCGAACCGGAACTGCTGCGTAAGGCCGTTCTTAAAGAACCGGATGTCCTGCTGTTTCCGGAATTACCTCAGCCTGATTCCATGCAGCTTGCTCTCGAGCAAGTAGAGAAGCATGAGAAGCAGATTTACACCCGCATGATCGCCGACAGCGCCATTGGTGGCTTGGTGCAATTACTGCCCAAGTATCGTGATTCCGCGGGATCACTGACAAAGAAAATCAGCGTTGTTCTCTGTCAAAAACTGGTGCGTCGACTCTGCGACGATTGCAAGGTCGGCTTTGAACCACAGCCGCAACTCCTGAAGCAACTCGGAATTCCTGCGGGCAGAGTCGCAATGCTGTATCAGCCATTTGTACCCCCGCCCATCGAACAACAGGTTGATGAAAATGGCCGCCCAGCTCCCATCGTTCCATGTGCTACCTGTGGTGGACGTGGCTACGTCGGTCGCATTGCCATCTTTGAACTGTTGAGCCCCGGCGACCAACTGCGAGCCGCTTTGATGAAAACCCAGGATCTTGCAAAGCTGAATCAGATTGCGAAATCAGAAGGACATCGGGGCATGCAATCAGAAGCTGTCCTGACGGTTGCTCGTGGACTCACCAGTCTTGAGGAATTAAAACGAGCCTTTGCATCCAAGTGATTCGATGCAACCACTACCACCGAAAGAGGTTGCTGTTCAAGTCAGCGACGCAATGGCTACGGGAGCTTAATACGGCACAACGCATCTTGCCAACATGTGGCAGGGATCAACCAGCCTCGTCGTAGTACCCTGGTTCATCAATCCCGTCACCATCGAAATCGCCCACCACGGGCTGACTATCCTGAGACGGTCGGGACAGGACAATTTGTTTGTCGTTTCCAGTGATGCGTTGGTCACCATCGGTATCGATGATCCAGACATTGCCGCGTACGACGCCGATTTCGTCAATGTCATCGCCATTAAAATCACCCACGATGGGCTGATCCCCGGGTTGCCCGTACTCGACTTTCTGATCACGGTCGGTCCAACGGCCATCACCATCAGAATCCAATAACCACTTCCCGTCGCGGAACACTGCGATCTGGTCAATGCCATCGCCATTCCAGTCTCCTACCATCGGCGTGTCTACCTGCTCTCCGTATTTGAATACGTGATCAACCGCGTCTGCTCGCAACTTTCCACTATCACCACGTTGCAAGAATCTTCGGGGATCTGTTTCAGGCACCGCTGGACCAGCATCATAGTCATCAGCCCGCATTGCCTGACGGCGTCTCTTGTTGGCCGGATCACTCAATCCCAGATCGCGTTTTATCCGCTGTGGATCGCGTTGCCATTGCCGGCCAAAAATCCCAACATCATCCTTGCCGTCTCCATCCCAGTCACCTACCACTGGCCGATCCAACGCTGTCCCCAGTTCGATCCAAAGATCACCAGGATCCCAAAAACCGTTTCCATTGAGGTCAACGAACCATTGACCAGCGACATAAATGACCGGCTCATCAGATCCATCCCCGTCAAAATCACCGGATAACGCAATCGCGTTTTCACCGCCCAAATCAAATTCAGACGGGTTCACGGTCTCTGAATTCCCACCTCCTCCGTCCATCTCACTGACGGTCCAGCGACCACCGGCGTGAACCCCTCCGACCCACGCCTGACTACGACTTTTTGAACTGGCACCACGGAAGATGCCATCTTCTACTTTTTCCCCCCTCGGAAAACCGCCGTTGATCACACTGAGGTGCCATGAAACTGCCCAGTCATCGTACATCCGACTCGCTGCGCTAACCGTAATCGGATCCACAAACGTTGCGATTCGAATCGTAGAATCAAATGTCTCAATGGGCACAGTGACTCGCGGCACTTGGACAACCAATTCACGCGGTTGCTGCGGTACCTCAGTTTTTACGACCCGCAACTCACTAAAATTATTTTGCTCACTATCCTCACCGGCCGCGATCATCACATTCAGAATCGCGTCAGTGCCGGGTTCGGTGTCGAGAGTGCTTGACAACATCGCGACCAAAGACTGAAGCTCGGCATTCTGCTGGTCCGCCACGTTGATTGGCTGCCCGCCGGTGCTTCCTGCAGTATCCAGTCCATCAACAAAACCGACTGGCTGCCGCTGATAAACATGGTAAGTCCCAGGCCGCAAACCGGCGAATTCATAGAGCCCGGTAGTATCCGTCGCAGCGAGAAAGGCATCAACCTCATAGCCGGGCAGAAAGTCGTGCGCAGGAACCGGCAAGCCGAGAGCATCTCGCAATTCGAGCGAAACACCCTCTAAGCGAACATCCTCACTTGTCAGCAAGCCATCACTGTATTCACGCAGGGACTCGGGACGCAGCAAGGCTGCAAGGCTAATCGCCTCACCGTCCTGAAACACAAATCCACTGATAGATGCTGGGGGCACCTCTGGAAAATTATATTCCACCGCATCAGAGCCCACGGCCAACGTCAAACCGGTCAGCATGTCCTCGACGACATCAGACCCACCATGATCACCCACCACTTGCCCGCCATGAAAGAATCCATCGGGTTGCGTTTGGCGAATGGCATAGACCCCCGGCATTAATCCCTCAAAGCGATAATGACCATGCTCATCGGTGTGCGTTGTCTCCAAAGCATTTTCTGATGCCCCCAACAATTCGATCAACACCCCCGGAATGGGAACCTCGCCAGGATCATATCGCTGATTCTCATCAAAGTCCTGCCATACCCTTCCCTGTACCGATGCGGGCATCAATTCGCAAAAGTCGTAATCGCTCAGGGTGTCTCCCCAACCGATAGGCACATCAGTAATCAAGTCGTCGCTGCCATCGTTCCCACCAGCGGTGCCCGCATTTTGATGTCCTTGCAGCCAACCTTCGGGCTGTAGCTCACGAACCGAGTAAATCCCAGCCGCAAGACCAGAGAACTGGTAGAAACCAGTTGCATCGGTCAATGTACTTGCAATGAGCGTCCCCGAATCATCTCGCAATTCGATCGCAACACCGATGATCCCGGAATCCCCTTCATCGAATTGGCAGTCGTCATTCAAGTCGGCAAACACATGGCCCGTGAGCTCCGCACTCAACTGCTCACAAAAATCATAGTCTGTGGCATCTTGGCCTGAAGCCAACAGGACTTGGGCAATCCGGTTTGCGTCCAATACGTTGCCACCAAGATTGCCAGCAGACGCCCCGCCTTCGAAATACCCATCTGGCTGCTCTTCGACAACCGTGTATTCTCCCGGTGAGACATTCACAAAGGCGTAACGACCATCGAGATCAGTGACGACCTGTTCAACCTCAATCCCCATGTGATCAAACAATCGAATCACCACACCTGACAACGTGGGTTCATCGGCGTCGAAAAGACAATCACCATTCAAATCGACATGCACACGACCCGCGAGCGAAGCAGGTAAAACCTCACCAAAGTTGTACTCAACTGCAGACTGTCCCTGCTTTACACGGACGTCCGACAATTCATCGTTCACTTCATTATTGCCAGTCAACTCACCCTGAATGGTCCCAACACTGTCAATGCCATCGGAATATCCCGCAGGTTGCTCGGCAATGATGGAATAGACACCCGGCGCGATTTCCTCAAATTCATAACGACCGTCGCTTCCAGTTTCGGCAGTTGCGACTGTCGTACCGCTCTCATCAACCAACTGCACACCAACACCGCTGATTGCCATCTCGTCAGAATCACGAGCACCTTCGTTGGATTCATCATGATAAACGTAGCCACTGATAGAAGCTGGTAAGGCTTCGCAGAAATCGAACCCAACCCCCACCCCGCCCGCGTTCATGGCGATGTCATGAATCAGTGTACCACCGATACTGATCCCCACTGGCACACGATCGATCACGCCAACATGGGAAGTTCCATCAATCACACCCTGCGGGGTGAATTGGACCAACCGATACTTGCCGGTTGGCAAACCGTAGAATGCGTAACTGCCTTCAGCATTTGTACTGGTTTGGGCCACGAGAACACCCTGACTATCCTGCAAGGCAATTTCGACACCAACCAGAGGCGTTGATTCAACGCGTGCCTGCTGTTCCTGACAGTCATGGTCCGGGCTTGCCAGGTAGACAATCCCGGAAAGTGAACCCGCAGGTGTTTCCGCAAAGTTATATTCAACACCAGCATCACCGCCGGCAAGGGAAACCGAATGAATCAGATCACCGGGATTCTGTGCAGCACCAATCGTTACCCCACCGACCCGACCAGCCATATCGATTCCATCGAGCAGATCCTCAGGCTGTTCAAGCTCAACAACTTCATAGCTCCCGGGCGACAGATCCGCGAACAAATACGACCCATCGCTGGCAGTCGACATGACCAACGTCGACTGAGGTACAAGAGTGCTGATTGGCACTAATTGAACTTTCACATCAGGAATGCCTTCCTCACCCGGATCGCGAACTCCATCATTATTTCCATCAAGATAAACGAAGCCTGCCAGCGTCGCGGGCTGGGCTTCCGCAAAATCATAATTCAGTGCGACGGAGCCTCCCAACGGAATATTCAGATCTGAGAGCATATCAGCCGAATCGGACTGTCCCACTGTATCGCCGTTCATTGTCCCGGGGATCGCGGCAACGCTCATCAAATTTTCCGGTTGCGTTTCCACCAGTCGATACTGACCGGGCGGAATGCCAAGGGACGTTGGAAAATGATATTTTCCGTTGACGTCCGTGGTCGCACGGTACCCCGTCTCAACATAATCTCCTGCTTCCGTCTGGCGGAACAAAGTAATCTCAACGCCATGCAACATTGCCTCGCCGGACTCACGACTGGAGTCCAGATCGTTGTCCAGCCAAACATACCCTGAAATCTCAATTGGCTTGGGAGTCTGAACAACGCTCAGAATCGCGGCCGCCGAACGATCTGGTCGGCTATCGACATCATCACCCTGATCAGGAGGTAAATCCAAGCCATGCACTGAAATCGGGTTACCGTAACCGTTCACGAAGATTGCATCAGCCTGACTGGTTTCGTAATGAGGCGCTTCCAGCGTCACAGCCAAGATCGAGTCATGAAATTCCTGCCCAGAGGTGATCACGTCAAGTCTGTCGTTGAACACAGCTAGGTCAGCAGCGTTACGTAGCACTTCATCGACATCAACCGAGAACTCAAGTCGATCGCCCGCTCGAAAATCAGACAATCTGAGGACCAGTTCCTGGCCACCATCCTCAATGGAAGCAGTCGCATTGACTTGCTGCCCATCCCGAGTCACGACTTTCACAATTTGAAAATCGTGTGCACCACTCTTCCCACGACCCCCGACTGCGGTGTCATAAATCGAATCACCAATACTCAAACCATCGCCATCTTTGTCCGTTCTGATACGAACCTCGGTCAGCTTGGTATTGGCAACACCACCGTTGAACGAAAGAATGAAACGATCGCCCTTGGAGTCGCTTCCAACATCCTGGTCCGTTTCAAGATAATCCGTTTCAAGATAAACAACTCCGACATGCAGCGGATCGGCGGCCAGCAATCTGCGAGACTCGAGGTGCTCAGGTCCACGTGTTCTGCGTTTCAATACTTCCGTACTGGTGGCGCGACTACGATACCGATTTCGTTTTGCCTTCCAAATCACGCTGGCACCTCCATGTGCCCAATGGTTTTGGCAGTCTTATCTTCTATCCCCGCCAGTGGCATAGGCTCTCAATCAACCCTTGGTCCGATGCCCGCAGCCCCGGCACCTGCAATTCTCTGACGTCCCGCAACGATGTCGGTAATGGACCAACGACGTAACGTCGCATCGTAGCTTCCCGAGAACAACAAGCCACTCTGTGCATCCAGAGCAATCACACTGCCCGTATGCCCCTCCAGCCGTTGCACGACTTGACCCTCTTTCCAATCAATGACTCGAATGACATTGTCTGATCCAGCAACGGCAACCAATTCAGAATTCAACACCGTCACTGCGAACAACTTGCCTGTTGTGACACGAAATTGACGCGACGGCTGAACGCCGGCAGTATCGAACACAGAAACGAATCCGTCCTCCGCGACGCAAATTGCCATGTTGCCCGACGGCAGAAATACAATGTCACGAATCCGAGCCGCATGCAGTCGATGCTCGCTGCACTCTTTCGTAACGCTATCAAACAGATGCAACGTCCCGCAGCGCCCGGCAACGGCTAAAACAGCTGCGTCATCACGATACCGAACCGCTCTGAGATCCTGACAGCCGCACCTCAAGGAGACTCGCTTGCTTTCACCCTTGCCGAGCAGAAAGACCTCTCTTTCAAAGCCCACTGCTGCAAGTCCACTGCCATCGGGTGCGAAGGTTACCTCGGCAAGTGCCGGTGAACCGGCAACTTCGCGGATGAATTGAAAGGATTCCTCCCGATCCCAAAGAATCAAGCGTCCATCGTTTCCTGCTGACACCAATCGTTTTCCGGTAGGGTCAAAATCGAGTGTACGAACGATGTCACCATGCTCAACCAACGTCCGAACCACCTTCAAATCCGTGGTTCGCAATATGCGAATCTTGTAATCATCACCAGCGGCTGCAAGATATTCACCTCGGGGATCTGCCGCGATCGCGGTGACCACACGCCGAATGCCGGCTTGTCCCAAGGGGATGGTTCGGCACGCGACAGGTTTACCGATCACCGACCTCGAAGCGATTTTCTCACCAGCTGGTTCTTCAGCCGTGGACCGCAAAGATATTGATGCGATCGCAAGAAGACTGGCTGAAACGAGGCATTGTCGCCGTGAAAACCTACTCGACATTCAAACACTCCTGTTGAACAAGCCGCGATCTCCAGAGGCGATCACCGACATTCGCGCACGCCACCCCCGCCAAGGTAACCACGGCCTTCGTTGTAAATCGGCCGCGACCCGACAACCGCATGACCCTAATAACCGGAAAACTTTGCTGACTAAATGCTTTCACATTCATGCCAGCCCCTTCGCAGTCAAAATTCACACCGAAAGCAGTGCTTTAACGCCGCGATTCCTCTTTCCACGACCGCTGCCACGTTGCTAGTATCCGCGTAGGACGTCGCTGGCTTTTGCTAGCGACATTGAGTTTCACGCACAGTAGGTAGGCGTCACGGATGATGCGACTCACTCTTGGCAGTTTGGTGGTCCTGCTCGGTTCATTGGCCGTGTCAGCGCAGCAAAATCAAGCGGGGCAACAACCATTTCCGCCGGTATCCGCGGCGGCCCAGGCACAGCTTCAGCAAGTGCTACTGAAGTGGGAAAATCAAAGCCAGGCGATGAAAACACTCGAGTGCCAATTCATGCGATGGCACTACGATAATTTCGCAGCACCACCCAATGTTGCCGCATCCAAAGCCGAAGGCATTATCAAATACGCTTCACCAGACAGAGGTTTGTTTCGCACCGAGGAACTGGTCTTCTTTGCAGGAAACGATCCGCAGACACAAAAGCCTATTTACAAGCCGCAAGCCAATCAATTTGGGGAATACTGGGTATGTAACGGCTCTCAACTAATCGAATTCAATCGCAGTAAACAAGAGTGCACAATTCAGCAACTACCTCCCAACATGCGAGGAGAAAACATTGTAAACGGTCCACTTCCTTTCGTATTCAACTTAAAAGCAAAACAGATTCAGGAAAGATACTGGATAAGACAGGTCGCATCACCAGATCCCAAAATCATTGTGATTGAAGCATGGCCTAAGCTCCAAGAACTAAGGGCTCAGTACAAACTTGTGCAAATTGCCTTGGAGAAGGCAACCTATCAACCTCATGCTTTGTTGATGTATGCGCCGAACTTTCATCCCAAGAATGCGCCGAAGTGGGATCATTACGAATTCAAGGAGATCAAACGCAACGCTGTTGCTGCTGGATTCCAAGAAAAATTTCTTGGTAACTTTATCCCAAGTGCACCACCCAAGAGTTGGAAGATTCGCCACGAAAAGCTCCCTCAGCCCCAGCAAAATGCGGAGCAGGCACAAAAGCCAGCCAATATTCGGGGCTAATGCCTGAAGAGACGAGACGTGTCCAAGCACCAAGGCCCATTCTAGGCTAACGCAGTTATCGGCTCGGTTCAGACGGGGCCGCAACAATCGCGAAAGGCAACACAGCGGCGACTTCAGCGTACTCAAGCATCGTTGTTGGCAGCGGCAACTGCGGGGCGCACAGAAGCGGTGTCGAACATCGATGGGTCGATCGCTGTTTCATTCTTGCGACGATCCTTGCTTGACATCTGTTTTTTGGACTACCGATGGGGTCGGGGATCGACAGACGACCCCCTCTCTACACACCCGTTTGTGGACCACGCAGGCCCAAACAGATCATTTTTACTCACAGCTGATTACCGAACGGTTGATACACGGTGATCCAAACAGCAGATCAACCCGTGGAAAAAGTGGTCTCGATCGAGTAAAGTTCGTGGTGGAGACAGAGTGATCAATGGCACTCTGCCATTTCACAAAAACGCCGAAAAACTTGCCTGCCATGCCGACCTACGACTACGAATGTGATGCCTGCGGCCATACTTTGGAATTGTTCCAAGGCATCAATGACCCGATCAAAAAGAAGTGTCCCGAGTGCGGCAAGAACAAACTGAAACGCCTCTTTGGGACAGGAGCTGCAATCGTTTTCAAAGGCAGCGGTTTTTATCAGACGGACTACCGCAGTGAAGGCTACAAAAAGGCTGCCGCTGCTGATTCTAAATCCAAAACTGACTCCAGCTCGGACAAAAAAGATAAAAGTAGCTCAAAGAAAACAGAATCCAAAGGCAGTCAGGGCAAGAAAAAATCGGGCGATAAGTAGCCATGCCGCATCGCCGTTCTTCATTGCTTCTGGATGAGAAAAGAAGCGCACTGATGGTCATCGACCTCCAGGAAAAACTGTACCCTGTCATTCCTGAGGCGAGCAAAATTGAACGGGAAATCATTCGGCTGACTGATGCAGCTACCTTATTGTCAATTCCCGCAGCAGCGACGGTTCAATATCCACGCGGCCTTGGGGCTTTGGTGCCAAGCGTACAAAGCGTTTTTCCAGCACCGGAGCACAAATTGGTATTCTCCGCTGCCGTCTGTCGCCAAGCGTTAGATGCATGGCTTAAACAGGGACGCGATCAAATCGTGATTTGTGGTATTGAAACACACATCTGCATCCTGCAGACGGTACTGGATTTATTGGCGGAGGGATTACGCCCATTTGTCGCTGTACAGGCGGTGGGTTCACGCCACAGAACCGATCATGAAATGGCCCTACAGCGGATGCGTGATTGCGGCGCGACCTTGATAGGAGTTGAGTCCATACTATTTGAATGGTTGCAAACCGCTCAGCGATCAGAATTCAAAGCCATTAGCCAGCTGGTGAAATCCTCGTGATCTCTTAAAAAGGTGATCTCGTAACAAGCTGTTGTGCTTGGCGATCAAAACTTAACAGAATGCCAACTTCATGTTCACATGTTTCATGGCTGGCAACTTACCGAACGCCTTCCCCCGCCGCCACGAAGACGAACGTCAAGAACCTTCCAACGCAAGTCAAGAAGCAGGACTCGATGTCTGACTCACTTCATCTTCACGAACTCGGCAAGATGACCGTGTTTTACGTGCCTTCGCACAAGCTTGATGATTTTCGATTCAATGAGAACAAGCAGTCAGCTCGTTCCTCAATCCACGAATACCTGATGCATCGCTATCAGGCCTACACACAGACCCCAACACCTGTGAAAGGCTTCTGGGTCAATCATGAGAAGATCCCTGTTCACGACGTGATGGAACGATTTGAAGTTTCATTCCACGTTGAAACTGAATTCGAGCTGCTGATTGAGTTTCTGGTCAAACTATGCCAAAGGCTGGACGAAGACGCCATTTATGTCACACGTGGCGACCGCAGTTTCCTGGTAACACGAACACAACGGAATTGAAGAATGGGCGATCTGCATCATCCACTGCAGGCCGAAAGCTATTCCCATCGCGTTGGCACTCGACGGATGTCCCGCGGTCGAGTCGGCTCTGGCTGATCTGAAGAAATAGTGGCTTCCGGGTTCGAACCAATGGTAAATGACAACCATCGGCCCAATGAACTTGCCATCAAGGCGGGCAACAGGAACACAACACCCAACAGCGCGCTGGCCAACAAGCCAAACATGAACAGCGAGAACCGACTGGTAGGCACAAAATCGCTAAACCAGTAGGCCATCAAGGAGAGCCCACAAACCAGAGTGGTCTGAAGCATGGCCCAACCACACTGACTGAGTGCACCATAAGCGGCACGAATCTGACCAAGCCCACGTGCACGGCGCGACCCAAATCTGATGAGAAGATGAACCGTGTCATCCACCGCGATTCCCAGGGCGACACTGGCCGACATGACCGATCCGATATCCAACGGAATTGCCAACAAGCCCATGAAACCAAACAACGCAACCGTGGGAAACAGATTTGGAGCCATCGCGATCAGACCACCCAACACACTGCGCAGCATCAACACCATGACGATTGCAATCACACCAAAGGCTGCCACGAAACTACGAAAAAGATCTCTTAACAATATTTCCTGGGACTTCTGGACAATCACGACGCCACCGGTAAGTGAGGCTTTAACTGTTAGGTTGCTGTCAGCCACCACCAAAGCGATCGCGTTGCGAACGTCATCGAGCGCCCCCCTGGAATCCTCTCCTGCCTGTTGTGGAATGCGAATGCTGAGTCGCCAAATTTCCTTACCACCATCACGTGCAATGAATCCAAGTTGCCCGAGTGACGACTCCGGATCTCTGATCAGCTTTCGAACCACACTGCGTTGTGCTGTCGCTGCCAAGGTACGTTTTCCGGAGATGGCAGGCAGGAAGGTCATCGCCGACAAGACACCATCGACATCGTCGATTTTCAATAATGTTGAATGAGCCATGGCAACCACGGACAAGCGTTTCAGCGGATCATCATCCTCAGAAATATTGGGGAATGTCAGCAGCAATTCTCCCGGCACAGTAGGTGCCACATGCTTCTCGAACCATTCATATTGAGTTCGAATATCACTATCTGGCAAAAACATTCTGGGCACGTTCACCGTGCTTTCGAGGCGAGTCAAACCCAGTGACAAAATGATCGACACGACCAGAAAACCAAAGATGATGGGCCACGGACGGGCAAGCCGTCGACGCATCCATCGCTTGAACCAAGCAGCCAATCCTGCACGTGGCCTGACCTGATCCGCATTCTTTTTTCGACGAGACTTGGTGAGCACCATGGCGCCCGGCAACAGCAAAAAAAGCAACACAAGTGTCACGACCACGCCCAGTGAGGCAACACCGCCAAAGATCCGAACTGGTTCCAGTCGGACCAACATCAAAGAACTCAGCCCCACAACGGTGGTTCCTGTTGCCAAGCAACAGGGTGGAACCCCTGCTTTCATCGCAAGTTGGGCTGCCTCAGCACGTGACAGATCAGGAAAATCAGAAGCGACATCCAGATAGTAGTTACTCAGATGGATCCCCGCGGACACCGTCAAGACAAAGATCAGCGGAGGCAAAACAATCAAAACAGCATTCATTGGAACACCGGTGTAATAGACCATCGCAAGCACAAGTCCTTCACCGATTACCGCAATCGCCACGATCGAACCCGTTAATGAAATCGAACGCAAACAAATCAAACACAACACAGCTGCGACCACGGCAGAGGGAGGCGTGAAGACTCGCATCGAGCGCACACTTTCCGTGTCAACTGTTCCACCCTCAAACGGTCCGCCCACGACAGACACCTGACTTGCGTCCCGATCAATCACCTCACCGATAATTTCTCGAATACCGGGGATCAAGAGACGTCTTTGCTCAATACCCGGAATGGAAAAAGATGCAGCGAGACAAGTCTGGCTAGCATCCTGACCTATGAGCGACCCCTGCAATCGACGAACAGCAGCATCGCGAGATAGACTTACAGGCGAAGAAGTTAAAAGATCAAGAGTTTCCGTTCCGGTACGCAACCACTTCAGCGGGTACTTCAATCCAGTCAGCTCACGCAAATCGGCAATCCTGCCAACAACGTTCGAGATAACTTCCGGACTGACCTGATCATTCAATCCTTCAGCAATCAGCTCGCTCAAAGCAACGTCACCAGCACCTTGGCTGGGTTCGACCAACGGACTCAGGGCAGTCGCTACCATCGTAAGTGAAACAGAGTCCAGATCCGATCCCTCCCAAGCGATCATGATCAGATCGGCCGCAGAGAAGTTCTTTACAAAGTCATCGAACTCGTCCTTTTCTGGAACGGTATTCGGGATCCAGTCCGAAGGTCGATTAAAAAGGGATTCGATCGCAGCACGCGAATGAACGATGGCAGGCACCGCGAGCAGCGCCAAAAGGACGACACCGAACTTAAACCGTCGAAGATATTTCTGCCGCAGCAAATCCTCGTGGTTCATTGTCAATCCTCACACAAATTTGGTCGAAGCCAATGGAGTCGCCAAGATCCTGCAAACGAAATCGACACAGCTAGATCGTCACAGGACAGCATTCACTGTCTTGCCTGATTCAGCCATGTTGGCGAAACCTGCCTGTTTTTGCCAGTGGGTAAAAATCAAGACCTGCCCCTACAAAACTCGCATTCCTCCTGAACTAGCTTTCCCAGCCTAGCACCACTGCGAAATAGCAAGCCAGCAATTAGACTTGAGGCAGGGAACTCTCCGTGTAAGTACACTCAGATTGAGGCTAAAACTGTACGGGTTCGGGCGGTATCGAAGCAAGAATCGCCAAGGTCCCCTCATCTCAGCGATGTTCGATTTGCGCCTGCTGTAGTTTCAGCGAGTCACGACGGTCAGATGCAAATCCACCTGCCCCGGTCGGTTACGTCGAACTGACTCATTTACCTCGTATCATTTTTTCAAACGTCTCACCATGAACACGACTCAAGCATCGAAGGCACCACTCTCGCTGCTCAGCGTTGTCATTCCAGCGATGGATGAGGCAGAGTGCATTGCATCGACTGTTGAGCATTTGCACCTAACCTTAAAACTGAAATCAATCCCACATCAGATTGTTGTCGTCGATGATCACAGCAGTGACTCCACTTGGCAGATACTTCAAGAGATGGCCGTTTCGAATGATTCGCTGAATCCGGTCAAGAACAATTCGGAGAGTGGTTTCGGCCGCGCGGTTTGCTGCGGAATCGATGCTGCAAGAGGTGATGCGATTGTCATCATGATGGCTGATGAATCTGACGACTCCAATGATGTAGTGCACTACTGGGAACTACTCAATGAAGGATGGGACTGTGTGTTTGGCAGTCGCTTCATGAAAGGAGGCGGTGTCATCGATTACCCTTGGCTAAAACTGAGACTTAATCGACTTGTCAATCATCTGATTCGCCTGCTCTTCAGAATCAGGCTCAATGACACGACCAACGCTTTCAAAGCGTATCGCACGTCAACAGTGCAAGGCTGCCAACCATTGATTTCACCCCACTTCAACTTGACTGTCGAACTCCCGCTCAAAGCAATTGTTCGTGGCTACAGCTGGAAAGTTATTCCCATCACTTGGAAAAATCGTCGAACAGGAGTCGCTAAACTCAAAATGCGAGAAATGGGAAGCCGCTATTTTTTCATCATTGCATATGTCTGGCTCGAAAAATACTTCAGCCGTGGCGATTATCTTGCAGCAGACCAAGCCAACAACGAAGTCGCTTCTTGTCACCCTGAGGAAATCAATCATTGAGCAAGAAGGCGAAACAGAAAACATCACCGGTAACGAATGATGTAAACCAGTCACCAAAATCAGACAATCAACATCGCATTCGATGGCGACTCGCTTGCCTATTGCCCGCGCTCGTTGTTCTCGCAGCAAGCTTCTTGTTTCCAGCCAATCGTATTCATGAAGACGAAATCTACTGGATCGGCTCCAGCTATTACTACCAACTTGCCGTTGTTGAGGGTGATGCATCCAACCCGGATTGGCAATTACTACCGGCTCGCGAAAATCCTGTGCTTGGCAAGTATGTAATTGGACTTGCGTTACAACTTGCTGGACACCCGATCACAACCCCTGACCTACTCGGTTCGTTTTATTTAATATTCGCAGACATTCCGGGTGCATGGGGAACTGGTGAAGCATTTGAAAAACGGCTTGCTGTAGCGACAAGGGTTACCCCCTCAATGCGAGATCCGATACGCAGTGGTCAGGCACTACCGCTCCATGATTCCCAACTGGTCACAACTCGACGCACCAGCCTTGTCTTCGGCATGCTTGCAGCGATCGGGATCGCAGTGATTGGACAGCAGTGCAAATGGAAAGCAGGTGGGTTAATCGCAGGGGTTCTCTTCAGTTTACACCCGATCGTGATTGAATCATGTTCGTTGGCGATGATCGACATTATCGCCATCACGTTCTCGATCTGGTTTATGGTTGGGACGGTACACATCCTTGGCTTAGCCACGAACCCGACAGTGGAATACGACCATGAATTAGCGTCAAAGCATCCACATCCGGCAAGTGGAAAGCGACGGTCTCGGGACGATACAGACAGAGCCACCATGGTTAAGCGAACAAATTCTTTCATCAGCCAAAAATGGCTTCATCAAGCAAGCACGACCCTGCTCACCGGCATCATGCTGGCTTTTGCTTGTGGTTCAAAAATGAACTCGTTGGTAGTTGCCGCAACTGCTGCTTTATGCGGCATGTGGTACGTCGTAAAACTGGTGCAACAGCAAGTCAAAATCAACCGTTCATCTGACAGCCACAAAACGATAGAGGGCAGTCAATCCCAACCTACCTCAGCAAACGTTGCAACCCTAAGTAATCAGGTATCGATGTTATTAATCGTTGCGATCATCGCAGTGATTATGTTCATTGGCTCAAACCCCACCCTTTACGGTGATCCCATCGACGGTGTGATGGCTCTTTCGTACGAGCACACACTCACAGCGGATATACAGGAAATCATGCTCGGGGGGCGGTTGAACAGTATCTCGGAGAGGCTACAAGCGTTAGCTGACTTAGTTTGCGGCGGTCCCATTGCGTTCACGATCCTTTGTCTGATTGTCGCATGGGCTGCTTATGATTGCACTCGAAGCCGATCAATGGGAATCGTCGTCTTGCTTTGGTGGTCCATCGGATTGCTTCTATTGATCATGTGGATGCCCTTCGCGTGGGAACGATATACTCTTCCCATCCTTCCACCGACCATGCTTATCTTGGGAGCGGTTACTGAACGTGCTGGCTGCTGGTTGTGGTCGAAACTTCGCTCAGCAAACCGTCAATGGGTAAGTATCAACGCATCGTAATTTAGAAGCCCAAGAGCTCGAAAGCACGCAGGGCCCAGTCATAAATTTGGCTTCAACCAACTCGTACCGGACCTGCCGGCCATGATCATCCGTTTTCTCAACTTCCTTACTGCTGGCCGATTTTGGATTTGCAAAGTTTGGCTCCTTTCCCTGTTCGCTGCATTGTCGTTCAGTTGTGTGCCAGCAGTCTTCCTCGATGGTTTGGCATGGAATCAGGCGTACCCTCTGTTACCGCCGGCATATGAACTGAAAGCCGCTCAACCGTTGGCCGATACAGCAGAATTGACGATACCCGCTGATCCTGGTGCTCGAAGCCACGGGGCCAAACTTACACCACGAGTGCTCAGCGCCGGCTGCCTGTTTCTTGCAAAGCAGCTGAACCTGCACCCCTATTTCCCGGCATCGCTCGGTGGCTGCCTGTTTCTGTTGTCGGGAATCATCGTGGGATATCGAATTACGGGTGATCGAAATATCGCCTTGGGAACATCACTCATTTTGGCAGGTTTGTATGTATCAAACGCCTGCTTCTCGATGAACTTCGAACCGAAACCGTTCGACGGTATTGCGATTGGTGTGGTTGCCTTGACCCTGATGTTGATTGATCGGCCAATCCTCTTTACCGGCTGCGCGTTTTTAGCTTGCTGGACAGATGAACGTGCCATCATGTCCTTGGTATTGATTGGCATGACGGCATGGTTACTGGTGAACATGGACAGAAATACTCGCCAAAACCGTTGCTGGATGTTGATCGGGGCAATCCTGAGCTATGTCATTTCCCGAAAACTTCTGGAAGCCATTGCCAACTGGTCTCCAGCCGACTTCAGCATGCTTGGTGAAAACCTGCTGACGTCGACAACCTATTCCCAACTCGCTGGCTGGAGCTGCTTTGAAGGCGGTTGGATCCTGCTCGCGATGGCAATCTGGACAAGCTGGCAAAGGCGTTCACCCCTCGTCAGTTTGAGCATTTTGATTACCGTGCTGGGATGTGTTGGCTCCTGCCTGATCGTGTTGGACGTCTCCCGTGCCAGTTGTTTTGCCTTTCCATTGATTTTCGCAGCATTGGCATCACTCACGCCTGAATTACAGAACCACGAATCCTCCACCCCCCCCAAATCTTCAGAGCAGCCCAGCGTTCGTAGCGAGACAGGTAAACGGCCCAGCAAAATCCGCAAGAAAGCGAAGCAGGAAGTGAAGCCTCAGAAACGCGCGCACGGAGACGATTTTGATGCCAATATCACTGCCAGCCCAACGAATGCCCTGTATGGACCTGTTTTTCTGGCAGCCTTGATCTCACTGGTTTCGACAAATTGGGAAATCATCATGGCAACCGACATCAGTCCGCTCCCAACGACGCTGATCTGGCTAATTCAATCGTTATCAATTTGACTGAGTTTGTACAAAATTGCACCAGTACCGCAACGACTCGGCCCCGGCCGTGAAGTAGTCTCCGGGCCGAGTTCTGCGCGGTAAAAGGTGTAAAAGAAGCACTGAAAATAATGGACTGGTGGTTGCCACCACCCGCTGACTCGATCAACATACGATCTTTGGTAAGTAATCCTAATTAAAATCCACTTGGAAGAAAAAATGACTCGCACACTCCTGGCAATGATGTTCACCATGTCTCTGTTCTTCGTAACTGGTTGCTCATCAAGCACTGAAACAACTCTGATCGAAGCTCCCGCCGAGCCTCAGATTAGCCAGTCAGAAGAAGAAGACTATGATGCACAAATGGACGAAGAGGGCGAAGGCGACCAGTAGTCAACACCCGTAACGGTCACCATCCCACGCTGTCAAATTGTGTGTCGCAATGGGCAAACGAAAACGACGGCCGTTACAACCAATAGGCGACAAAAGTCGGCATCGGAGGTCGACTTCTGGGCAAGCAACAAGGCCAACGGCAAATACGATCGCCGCTCGGACATACTCTTTCAAAATGCTGCTGGGCTGTGTTTGCCTAGTGGCATTTTTTTTGCGACTGCTGAATGTACTTCAAACGATTGAGTTACCCACCATCGTCCAACTGATGGGCGATGCACGTGGTTATGTCGATTGGGCGCAGCGAATCTCGGCTGGCGAGTGGTACGGACAAGAAACCTTCTATCAGGCTCCGTTGTATCCCTATACGCTCGCAATACTGATCAAAGGATTCTCTGCAGGTACATTCAGCCTGCGTTTTTTCCAAATCATCCTGGGCACACTCAGTGTCGGGTTGCTCGGAATTGCTGGCCGGCATGCGTTCAATCGACGAGTTGGCGTGATGAGCGCGGTAATGTACGCCCTCTATCCTCCCGCAATCTATTACGACGGGATCATACAAAAAACGGCATTGGCTTCATTTCTCCTGTGCCTACTGTTAGCTGAATGTTCTTACCTGAATCGACGGGCTTCCAAGGTTCACTCGTTATTTGCCGGCATCACGCTGGGGCTGCTTGTCCTGACTCGGGAGAATGCATTGCTATGGGTACCTGTCATTCCAATTTGGATGGCATTACGAATACCAGCAGAACGCGCGGGCAAAATCGGGACATTGGTCAGTTATGCATTAGGGCTCGCGGTTGTGTTGCTTCCAGTAGCCGCTAGGAATGCGTCCTTGGGTGGAGAATGGTCCCCGACTACCTTTCAAGCCGGACCCAACTTTTACATTGGGAACAACTTGAGTTCCAATGGACTCTACCGCCCCTTAGTACCTGGACATGAAACGCCTAAGTACGAACGAGCGGATGCACAGCGATTAGCAGAACTGGACCAAGGGCGGGAATTGACAGCCCGCGAAGTTTCACGCTACTGGTTCGAAAGATCATTTGACGAAATCAAGCAGGATCCCGTGCGTTGGCTCCAATTGCTAACGATCAAATCCCTCATGGTGGTGAACCGATTCGAAGTACCTGATGTCGAAAGCATGAGAGTCTATCGAGACTTCTCGATCACGCTGCGTGTAATTGCCCCCGTCTGGCATTTTGGAATCCTCTGTCCTCTCGCGATCTGGGGAATACTTGTCACAAGAAAGCGATGGCGGCGACTTTCGCTGTTTTATGCATTCACGCTAGTGATGGTGGCAGCCATCGTTGGTTTCTTTATCCTCGGTCGCTACCGCGAACCGTTGGTACCACTACTGATTCTTTTTGCAGCTGGCGGCATACCTGAACTGATTCGACTGCTTCGCATGCGCGACTGGTCTTCATATCGAGTCCCCATTACGGCAACACTTTTGTCGATCGTGGTCTGCAATCTGCCCGTACACGATGAATCAATGCTCAACGCAAGCTCCTACATGAATGCAGGAGTGGCAGCTGGCATGAATGATGATCTCCGCGAATCGATCGAATATCTCATCAACGCAATTGATGCTGAGCCAGCTTTAGCAGAGGCGTACGCCAACCTTGGTCGCGCCTATGAACAGAGCAATGAACCCGAAAAAGCCATTCGTTGCTACCAGGAAGCATTATCGGTAGATCCATTACTGGAACCCGTGGACACATGGCTGGGGTCTGTCTTTGAATCCATGGGCGCTCAATCTGAAGCAATCGAGTGCTACCGCCGAGCTTTGGACAAGAACCCACTGGATCATGAAGCACAGGCTGGCTTGAAGCGTTTAAAGGTCAAATAAACTACTTGAAACCGGTTTCATAGATCGCAATTCGCGACACACCGGATCGCAACGAAAAGACGTTGATTCAAAAAGTTACAGAAGTCTGACTTGCTCACGCTTCAAATTGCCGAACATAATGTTTTTTGAAAATTCGCGATAACGCAATAAATCGTTGAGTACCTTTTTCATATCGCGTCGAATAACTCGGTTTTTAGTTGCCGCAGATTGCCTTTGCTGGTACGATTAGGGTGCGGATTTTCGCAGGGGATGCCCCAATTTCTCATTCTTGTAATTTTCGGAGTTCATGATGATCAGAAAAACTCGCGATCGAAAAGGTTTCACGCTTGTGGAACTATTGGTCGTGATTGCCATTATCGGCGTGCTCGTTGGCCTACTGCTTCCCGCAGTTCAAGCCGCTCGCGAAGCCGCTCGCCGCATGTCTTGCAGCAACAACTTCAAGCAAATCGGTTTGGCGATTCACAACTACCACAGTACGTACAAGCAACTGCCAAAGCATGGTACCGGTACAAAACGCGGTACTGCTGGCAATTCAACGAACAACTACAATCGACTCTTCCTGAGTTACCTAGTTCCAATCCTTCCATTCTGCGAGCAGCAGGCACTTTGGGAGAAAATTTCCCAACCCAGCCTTGAGACTGTTCCCGGAACCACCATGCCGGGTAGTGTGCTTGGTGGCATGTGGCCAGCGATGGGACCTGCCCCATGGAGAACTCAATACGTTCCATGGATGACTCAGGTTCCAACTTATCGATGCCCCAGTGACCCTGCCTACAGCCCACCAGGCTTGGCTCGGTCAAACTACGGTGCTTGCATCGGCGACGCAATCGACCGAAGCCGTGATGGTGGCATGAACGAGTGGGGTTACAAGAGCAACTCAAATGGTAACGCGACCAACCGAGTTCGAGACCTGAACTGGATGGCAACACGAGCTCGTGCTTCGATGCGTGGATTCTTCTGGCCTCGACACGATTCTAAGTTCCGCGACGTTTTGGATGGCCTGTCAAACACGATCGCAGCGGGTGAGATTTGCACTTCGCTTCAACAACGTGAGACCAAGGCTGACTTCGCTCGAATTGGTGGTGGTTCCAATGGCGCAGCTTCTAACCCAAGCTTGTGCAAGAACAACGTCAACATCGATCCTGAGCGTCCTACACGCTGGGGTGCTGGTGCCAACGTATCCACAGGTGGTACTCAAATGCGTGGTGTTCGCTGGGCTGACTTCCGGCCTCACTACACCGGTATGCAGACCATCTTGCCACCGAATGCTCCTAACTGTCACCTCAGTGGTGGCGGTGATTACAACGAAACGATCATGTCCGC
>DOPG01000463.1:24289-33732 GCA_003513555.1 Rhodopirellula sp.
TCGAGCGAGGCTCCGGTGGTTCGCCCGGTTGGAGGGGACCAGCCACCGCGCCCGGATCAAAAAGTCCATATGGATTGTGGGGTGCTCTCGGCACTCGTGCGGTCGGTGAAACGATCGAAGAGCAGCTTAATCAGTAGTCATCTACTGAGCATCGTTTGATCAACAAAACCCCTCCCGCCTAACCGCGGGTGGGGTTTTTCATTGACTTCAAGTACACGAGCATAATCCGCAACACTGGCCGCTTGACTCCTCGCCTCGATCGACTGCCGCTGCTGCAGCATGCATTTAGCTAAGAAACGTCACTTTGGTGGCAAAGCACTTCAATCCAAAGCGTTCCGTCCAGTCAGATATCCCACCATTCTGATGGTGGAGCGTTAACCGACCGACGTTTAGTTCTTGCTGGTGCCATTGGCCAACTACACCCTGTGGGGCAGAGCCTCAGACATCCGCCAAAGGATCACTCCAGCACCGATCGAGGGTTCATTGCGCATTCCGTTCCAGGAACTCAGTAGTCGCTTCTTGATCTACCCGAATGAAGTGGTCTCGCAGTGGTGGGAAAATATTCCCTTGATCCGTTTCAACTTGCAGATTCTTAGAAGCCCGCACTGGCATATGGCAATCGATACAATTTTCGGCCAATCGTTCTCCCAATTGCCCCTGCATGCCGCAATGCTCCTGTTGGTGACACTCGAGACATCGCTGTGAGAACAGCTTCAGTTTGCCCCGTTCATTGCGATGCGGATTATGGCACTCAACACACCCCATTTCGGACTCCTGGAAACACTGGCTTAGCGAAAGACGCCCGACTTGATTACTGGTGTGAACGCTATTCAGCGATTCATCTTGGCCTTCGATAGGTTCATAGTGCTCACTGAGTTTATCACCCGGTCGAAACTGGAATGCTTGCTCATTGATAGGGGCCTTTTTGGTGGTGTGGCACTGTCCACAAACATCCATCTGAGCCTGACGTGACAGTTTGCTGGGTACCTGCATGTGTTCTGATTTTTTTGCCTCGGGATGCGCGATGTGATAATCCACATGCTCTTTTCCGGGCCCATGACACCTCTCACATGAGATCCCAAGGATCATCGATTCAGGCGTGTAATGGTTAGCCGACTTTCGGTAATCGACATAGGTGACATGACAATCCAAACAGCCAGATCGGATAGGACGGGCGTATATTGCATCCCCATCGATAAACCCAGGACTGTTGATCCAGTCATCGCCATCGGTAAGGTGGGTGCAGTTCATTTGGAATAACTGGTCGCCGTGCCAATACAGATACGACTCTGCCATCTTTGATGATCCGATGATGATGTGAAATGGCACTTCAAAACCCCAATCGAAGAACTGCACCGACTGGTACAGGTCATCCCCACGTTGCTTCATGGTGAAAAACACATTTGGATCACTGGTGTTCATGCGGTTACTGCCTTCCTCAAAAGACCCTGCAACCTCATCTGGTGAAGCGATGCGAGTGGTGCGGTGGTGAGCAGTTTCTTTGAATGACTCGTATTTGTCTCGGTGACAATCACGACAGGCTTCTGCCCCCAGAAAACCAGGATTTGGGTGAAGAGGTTCCGTGATCGCTGGTGGCAATGGCAGACTGCCGGGTGCGAATGGAATTTGGACCCCCGCAACACTGTCAGGTTTGCCGACAAACCAAAAATTGCCTTCACGATCAATTTCCGATACGAGATACTCCGGCAGCTCCTGTCCTCGCCCTTGCTTTGCGAGAATCGCAAGATCGGTTTTGGACTGTCGCTCGGCTTCCTGAGCGGCTGCCCGACGCTTCGCATCTCTCTGACGCAGCTGTGCCATTTCAGCTTCATTGGCTCCGCCGCCTGCCGAAACAAGCAGATACCAGACGCCAATGACGACGATCAGTCCAAAGAAGGCAATGATGAGTTTGCGGCCCATATGCACTAGATTTCAGAAAATTGACACAAAATGACTTCCACAGGGACCAGCTTAGCGTTGAATCCGACGTCGCGGGACAGTTTTTTTTCGCAACGATGAACTGAGTCGTTGAGCAGTTACGTAATACAAGCGATAACGGTTCTAACAAGCTAGGTTAGAATGATCTCCTCAAGTCCCCGCCAATCTTTCATCCCCTACCCGCAAGGAGCCTGATGATTACTTCAACCATCGTTCTGGCCGGTGTTGCTGGGGTTGTTTTAGGGTATCTGTCCTTCCGGTTTTTGCGGAATTGGGGCATCGCGATCATCACCCCGTTACTTGTTGTGGCAGTAACCTCAGTCTTACTGCCTCCGGCAGGAAAATCTGATCCATCCACCAGCGAGTCTGTGCTTCCAAAGGGCAAGGCAGACCAAGTTAGACAAAACCTGCCGGGCAACACGCAACGCAATCCAGCCCTCAGCAATGGAACATCACTCAGGAACCGCACCACGGCAACCGAGGCTGCTGCACAGAATATCCTAACCCTGGCCAGTTTCGAGCAATCTCGCCCCATTGAGGTACCCAAGAACGGTTACACAGGCTCAGATTCGTGTTTGGAGTGCCATCAGGATAATCACACGTCTTGGGCCAACTCATATCACAGCACAATGACACAACTGGCGACCCCCGATGTTGTGATGGGAAATCTGGAAAGTGTGCGTCTATCCTTTGCCGGCCAAGATTATGAAATCCGCCGGGAAGGCGATGTATTCTGGGCAGATCTCCCTGATGAAAAATCTCCGAATGACAGAAGTAAACGCAAAGTTGTTCCACTCGTAATGACAACAGGTTCCCATCACATGCAAGTCTATTGGTGGGCAACCGGGGACCAACGCACCACGGCGATCCTGCCCTTTGTTTGGATTGCGGAGACTCAGGAGTGGATCCCCCGCAATGCATCATTCCTGCAGCCCAATATTCCGGTAAATCACGAAACCGGTCGTTGGGGTCAAACTTGCAGTATGTGTCATTCGACGCACCGACGCATCCGTTCAACAACCACCGGCAGTTGGGATACCCAAGTCGCAGAGTTTGGCATTGCATGCGAATCATGCCATGGGCCAGGCCAACCCCATATCGACTATCATCGAAGGTTGGGAGCAATTGAAGTAGGCGATACGAACACTTCATCCGCTGAACTCGGCGAAGATCCCATCGCCAATCCTGAAGCAATGTCTAAAGAACGATCGTCAATGGTCTGTGGCCAATGCCACTCCGTGGTGGAACTGACCGGCGGCGACAAAGGTTATGAACACCTGAACGTTCATGGCCATGGTTTCCGACCAGGGGCAGATCTGACTAAATCACATAAGGTCATGCGACTTGATGATCACGATGAGGTCATGGAAGTGATGAATCCTGACGATCCCGCCGCAGCCAAATTCAATACAACGTTTTACAAAGACGGAATGGTTCGTGTTTCAGGGCGGGAATACAATGGTTTAACCGACTCGGCTTGCTATAAGAAAGGCGAAATGACTTGCCTCTCGTGCCACAAACTGCATCAATCCTCGCTCGATGAACGACCCGTACAGGAATGGGCTAACGACCAACTGAAGGTAGATGCCCTAGACGACCAGGCCTGTCTGAATTGTCATTCCTCCGACGAATACAACGAGAATCATACCCATCACAGTGTCGGTTCCTCTGGTTCCAGTTGTTATAACTGCCACATGCCACATACGTCTTACGGATTACTCAAGGCGATACGCAGTCACACCATTACGAGTCCTGACGTTGGCAAAGATCTGGCCGCTGGTCGGCCAAACGCATGCAATCTTTGCCACCTTGATCAAACCATGCAGTGGACAGCCGACAAGCTGCAGGATTGGTATGAAATCGCCCCGCCTGAACTGGATAAGGATGAGAAGGAAGTCGCAGCCTCGCTATTGTGGATTCTTAAGGGCGATGCGTCACAGCGAGCTCTGGTCGCCTGGAGTATGGGATGGCCTGTCGCACAGGCGATCTCCGGTACGGAGTGGCAAATGCCATTTCTGGCACAACTGCTCGACGATCCTTACCTCGCAATCAGGTTCATTGCCCGCAGGTCACTACGCAGCCTTGAGGGGCTCTCAGGGCTGCAAGTCAACATGTATGGTCCAGTGGAGGCTCGTCAACGCACCATCGGTGCTATTGCTCAATACTGGTACGAAAATCAGGAAGGCGATTTAGAGAAGAGCAAAAAACTGCTGTTTCGCAATGGTGAATTGGACTACGAACGTGTTCAGCAGCTGATCAAGGAATGCGACAACTCACCCGTCTTTCTTGACGAATGATCTAAGACACCCAACGCAGACAAGTCCGTTTCTAACGCGGCACAATAGAGTCTTGCCCCTCGATCAGTAGGTAACGCTGATTCGCTACTACCTTCTCAAACACTTGGGGATCCGTCGCAGGCCAGTGCACCGTGAGCTTGTCAATCAGTTCATGGCTTCCCAATCCCAGATGGATCAGTGACTCATTCGTACACATGTAACCGTCACCGGCGATCTGCCAGCCTACCCAGCGTTGGTCGCCGGATTCCACTTCGATTCTCGCCCCAATCGCCTCACGTTCCGAAAGGGTACCGACCAGTTCCACTTGCAACCAGTTACCAGAATCACTTTCGTTTTGCAGTAATGCCAGAGGTTGATCAAGATGATTGGCAAGAAGATCCATTTTGCCATCCCGGTTCCAATCAAGCATGGCGAGGGTGCGTCCCAATTGAGAACGCTTCCAGTAACCGGATAAATTAGCTGACGGCTGAATTTTGAATCCATTCACTCCACCGCGAAACAACTGCGGTTGCATGGCGAATGGGATTTCGGCATAGCGTGCATCATAGATATGCCCATTCAGAACAGCGATGTCTGCCCAACCATCATTGTCATAGTCGGCCGCTTGCGTCCCAAAACCGAGCATGTCTTTTGAGTTCTCAACCAAGCCAAAACGCAATGCTTCGTCTGTAAAGAATCCAGCTTCATTCTGCAGAAAAAGATTCATGGGCTCGTTGTGAAAATTTGTCACACCAAGATCAATGAAACCATTGCGGTCAAAGTCACTGGCTGCGATCCCCATGCAAGCTTGGCTGATTCCCGAAACCCCAATACTACAGCCCGAGACCCCAGCAGACTCCAACAACTTCCAACGGGTTTTGCCATCAGCATTCATCGGCAGACTCTTCCAGAAATGATTCAGGTCGCCATCATTGGAAACAAATATCTCATTCCCACCCGAATGGCCAAAAGTCGTCACCATCAAACCAAAACCGTAATTCGGGGTGGCATCCATGCTGCCGCTTCCAGTCTTTGCAACAGCGTATTTGCCGTCACCAAGATTTTCAAAAATCCGATCCGAAGCAGCTCGGAAACGCTGTGGCGTACAATCCAACCTCTTGCCTTGACACTTTCGTTGGAAAATCAAAGGATCGTTTAAGTAATTCACTTCGATCACGTCAGGCAAATGATCCCCATTCATGTCGGCCAGTCCGATACTGGAAGTCCACCGTCCATCGGATGATTCGATTACAGCAAGATCTTTACGAAAGGTGCCATCACCCTGATTCACGTAGACTGAATTCTGTCCGATATTGGCCACGATCAGGTCAGTGAAGCCATCCTGATTGATGTCACCTGCACAGACGCCCTGACCATATCTGCGATCCGCGATACCAGCTGCTTGCTCAATGGCTAGAAACTCGGCACCTGACAGTTGCCTGAAGAATTGATTGGGTTCCGAGTTGTCGATTGCCTGTGGATCCCCGCCTGTCTGCACGACATACAAATCACAAAGTCCATCCAGATCATAATCAAAAGCTGCAAGGCCACCGCCATTGGCTTGGTAAAGAAAGAAGTCCACCTCATTGGTAGGATATTCGCTGGTGAAATCAACATCGATCCCAAGCTGGGCAGCCATGTCGCGAAAAACCAGATCATTCGGCTGCTCTTGCTCAGACTCCATCAACGATTCCACCAATCCCATTCCCTCAAAACTTGGCACTGGATACGTGGCTAAATCGATACCCACGAGCCGATCAAAACGTGATTGAAGCACCGCCTCACTGGTTCCCGACTTTTCCCATGCAGCGATCTGATTGAGCCGCTCACTTAGTTGCGAACTTGAACGAGGATCCACACCTTGCATCTGCAACGCTTGTTGATACCAACCCAACGATTCCCAAGGTCGGACCAAACCCTGCAATTGTTCCGCAATCCACATGACCTGACTTTGATCCGCAACCGACGCCACCCGAAATAGTTGATCCAAGGTAGCGAGGTTCTTACGTACAACTGCAGCGTTTTGATCATCTCCCACTCGTTCCAAGGCTGCTGCAAGCAACCGCAGAGAGGCTCGATCCGTAGGGTCAAGCTTCACGGCATCCCCCAACGCTCGAATCGCTTCCATATCACGCCCTAAGCGTATGAGCCGCTGTCCTATTGCAGACCAGTATTCCGGCTGTGTTTCAGTTCCCGGCGTTACAGTCTCAAGCCACTTTTTAAAAGCATCATCATCGGCAGTCTCGGCAATCAATCGACCACGAAAAGCATCCAGTGCGGGATGCGAAACGTTGCTTGCCAGACGATTTACTTTTTCAAGTGCTGCCTCGGCATTTGAATCAGCAACCAGCAAGTACCTCGCCTTGCCTAATTCCAACAGCGTATTCGCGGGATCTCCAACTACCTCATCCAATGCAACCAACATGAATGGGCTCGACTGCTCAACCAAACTCAATAATTCGCGGGGCTGTGCGGCACTGAGTCGGATGAGATTCACAATGTATGGACGCGACTCAAATCGACGCCCTTCGGCATTTAACAACTGAGCCATCGTGCGATGAGTCCTCGGGTCATCCGGTGCAACCCGAATGGCTTCCTTCAAATCTTCCTCGGCTGCTGCCAAATCACTTGCACGCAAATGCCAATCAAATGCCGTTAGCCAATCCTCGACGCCTTGGGTACCACTGATTTTTGCAATTGCTCGGGCAACTCTCGCTGCGTCCGCGAAATTTTCCTGTGTGGCATGCACTGATGCCATGGTCTGCAACGCAACAATGTCCTCAGGTGACTCGATCAATACCCGCTTAGCTAACCTGAACGCGTCATCTGCCTTACCCTGCTGCAACAGCGCCCACGCCTGCTGTCCGGAGCTAACCTGCGAATCATGACTCGAATCTTGCTCATTTGCACCCCCAGCACTTTGACCTCTACCCATCGTTTGCTGTGAAGTTTCCTGTGCCACCTTCTTGGTATCACAACCGATCGATCCCAAAACCCAAAAAGAAAGTATCAGGAACCAACAGGCATAGGGGCTCATCCCTAATGCATCACCTGATTGATTTCTGAGTATGACTACTGGACTGAAACTCATATTGAAACTCAATTCACTGGCTGGCCTATTTAGTCAGGCCAATGCTGATCGCAAACTTCCGCAAACCAACGCAGCTGATGCTACGCGACACTCAAAATCATCCCAGACTGTCCTAGATCATCACAGACCGGCTGAACTCACAGCACAATCAGTGTCACCAAAATGTGGCTGACGTATCAGCCAACGGACCATGATCCCACCAACCCAAATCGAGCGTTGGAAAATCAGGACGTGATATTCCAATCCCTGGTGTTTCAGTGCCCCCCACAAAGCCGGGGCAAGTTACACGACGCTTTCCACACTTTTGAAGCCCCGGAAATCACCACAAATTCTGACCCCGATCCTGCAGGACATTCTAACATCCGAACGCAAACTGCGGCGATCTTTTCAGATCTCTCGGGAACTCGAATTCGGTCCGTGCTCGCCGACTGAATCACGATCCTCGGAGCCTATTCAAATGATGGGTGACAGGCTTGATAAAGACCTGTGCTTATTACCAGATAATGCTCGAGTGATTGCCGAACTAGCGACTAGGTAAGATCTTGTAGTACGGCACGACCGATTGGAGATTTGATCAGAATCCTCGCCTCGCTGTGACGATAATAGATCATCACAGCAGACAGAATGGCTTTGCGTGGATTAGCTGCGTCTGCATTCACTGATCGGACTTCGATTACGATTTTTTGAGCTAGGGACGATCAGCAGAAGTTGACTGACGTCGTGCCATAACAGGAAACAGCCCAGTAGTTACCAGATCGCGCGGCGCGGGAAGGGGAGTACCGCGATAATGCATTCGCCGTACAGTGTTCCCGTAAAAATGGAACGGGCGATACGGACGACTCACGATAGGTGTTTTCTCTAATTGTTCACGGTAATCACCTGTTGCAACGATCACGGCTGACCAACCTGGCTCAGCGGCTTTCGCTTTGCCGAGAGTCACACACGTGGTAAGCAAAGCACATCCGATTAAAAGCAGATTCTTCATGTGTCGACATTTCCTTTCTGCAAGTCACTGAAATAAAAGAGATTCGGTCCGCAACAGTAAAACTGTGTGCAGCCACGCTGGTTGTCCTGACAACAGTCGCACGGTCAAAAGCAACGTTCATGAACAAATCAAAACAAGAGCTTGCAGGACTTTGCATTCTGCTGCCCATGCTTGCAGGCTACGTGCTGTGGCCGCCCGAACCGCAACATCTAATTCTGATCCCGTCGGACGTCGCCACCACCTCTCAAAATAATTGGGATGTCCAACACCTCAATGAACAAGAATGAAAATCACAGCAACTTGACACCCATTCAAAACAGCAATGGCCCGCAAAATCCGCCCAAACGGAATTGACTGTCAGAAACCCGACAAACGTGGACGCCGAGAATTCAACGACCATCCGGGCCTCCAAAGAATTTGGACAGGACGCACCCTCAGCAGAAGATGACGCACGTCAAAAAGTGGGCACATCCCAAAGTTCGCAAACATCTGCTTCAGAAAAACATTCCAGCTTTCACCATTCTCGAGGCCCGCCCAGTAGCCAGCATGAGCAAGCCCCCCGTTCCGATGATGGCCAACAGTATCAAGGCCAAACCGAAACGCTGCTTCACGGTTTGCTACAGGAAATTTCCAAAGCCCACTACCTGTCACCTGCTGGATTGATTTACGGGCCGGGTAGCACCGAAGGCCATCGTCTGGATCATCTGGGCCGACATATCAAGGACCAACCAAACCGCCCTGGCAAACACGGTGTATTCGACGGTGGCATGCAGGGAGCGTTGAAAACCATCGATGACGATTTCAAACGCGCTCAGAAACAGCAGCGTACCACCGAGACCATTGATGGCAGTCGTACCATCTCCACGGTCGATCTTGGGGAACGTGTTGGATTCGTTGGTGGTCAGGATGGCAGGCGTCGTCGCAATCCCGTGGCAAGACGGGTAGGTCTGGTACTCGAGGGCAAACGCATCACTGCCTATCCCATGTAAACCTTGGGACAGGATGACTCAACACATCTCATGGTGTGGATGAGATCATCGAAACGGTGAAACACGATTTGAGGAAGCTGGATTCCTGTTCCGAACTAATCCGCGATATTCACCAGCAGTAAACCCATTTCAGAATGCACTTTTTCCCGAAGGAGTATTCCAAA
>DOPG01000463.1:34035-34916 GCA_003513555.1 Rhodopirellula sp.
CCTACCACCCTGGGTCTGAAGATTCAGCAACCGCACCGTGATCGCCATTGCCTCCTGTCATGAGATCCAAGAGATGGACAAGAATTCAAATCCATTCACGGAGTCTACGAAAACAGCAAAGTCAGAGCAAAAAGATGATGGGCACACTCTGAATCCGTATCAGCCCTCAATCACTGGCGCTAAAATCATACAACCAACGGCAGGGCACTTGCTCGTTTGGTCGATGATTCCATCAATCATCGCCTGTGCGTACGGATGGTATCATTCGTGGTCCACGCTGAAATTTGCTTTGGCGATCGTGCTGGGAGTACCATTCACTCTGGCCGCCCTGATCCTGAATGAAAAAGAACGAGCTAAAGGTCAGCAGAGTAAATTAGAATAGCAGTAGGATATCCCAGAGAATAGAAATGAATTTTCCGCTCTGGGTGACATACCCAATTCACACAAGGCTACCTCAAGCCCCGATCGATGCATTTGACGGACGCCCCTCATGCTGTCGTCACCTCACACCAACCAGATCTCCTTTATTCCCAAGATGAGTCCCCAACACTCAATCGACTTTTGCCCACTTTGCGGTGGTGGCCTTTGCGGAATTCGAATCTGTGGGTTTCAACGTTAGGGTGACTTGCCACACGATTCCAGCATCAATGCTAAATTTCCGCATGGACTTGTGGTTTGCGATGAGTGCGACGCGATCTGGCTGGAACCCGATTTGACCACTGCTCATCAATACCCTGATGTAGAAAACGCGACATGCCCCATCTGCCACGTTGCGTTGTGGGGGCCAAACAGTCGCTGGGCCAACCGCAACGACCTCGCCCTCCTGCAATGGGATCTGGCAATCAATCCCGCGTTGGACATCACCCCCGCGTTAGACATCA
>DOPG01000463.1:35136-54389 GCA_003513555.1 Rhodopirellula sp.
CATCACCCCCGCGTTAGACATCACCGAGGAGTAATGCGCAGGCCGGCCAGGTGCTATCAAGCTCTCTGAGGTCAATTTCAAGTCCTGTTCAAGCCCAGATGACCGATCGATCAACCCTCGAGAAAGTCAGTGATGTGATTCTGTGTTGGTGATTCTGGAAAAGGGATCAGGGAGAGTCGCCGAAAAGATCAGCAGACAAGGCAGAGTTAACGATAGACATCGACGGCACGCACCGTTGTCACATTTCCCTTGTAAATCACTTCATCTCCAGGCTTGAGATGCCTCAACTTGTCCCAGCCTCCATCAATCGGCCACAAATCGCGGGGTTCACCAGGACGCGCCACCACAAATCGCCGTGTGCTCAAACAAATCAACACCGCCTCACAATCTTTGACTGTGAGGTCCTCGACACTCGGTGGTGAAAGCGTTTTACTGTCCATCACTCAGGATGATTCACATACCTTTGACAAGTCTGGTCAACCGACACCCCAACGCATGCCGTGCTTACTCGAATCCAAATTCCATCATCCGTCGACACCACGCCAATCCCCACCGAATTGGCTGCCAGGATCACATCCGCTCGGAACGAAATCGAAGCATTTCAGGACCGCTGGGACTGCCCACAAATCGAACAGTTCGTTGCCGCTGACTACCACTTAGTCTACCAATGCCTGAACTGGACCTTGCAGTTCCAACCCCGTTTGGGGCAACGTTTTCTCGAATGGGGCAGCGGTTTCTCCATCGTCAGTGCCATCGCTGCTGAACTGGGCCTGACTTCCTTTGGAATCGAGGCTGAACCTGATTTGCTAGCAATGGGGCGAAAAACAATCCAGACATGGAATGTTAGCGTGGAATTAGTCGAGGGCAACTTTTTGCCACCCGGTGCGGCCCAACTTTCTGACGATCCAATGCTTCCCAGCCTGAGCCATGATGTGGCTGATGCCTACCAGGCGATTGGATTGGATCTGGATGATTTTGCGTTGGTCTACGCATACCCATGGCCCGGCGAGGACGACTTTCACGAGTTCGTCTTTGATCGCTACGCAGCATCGGGTGCACTGTTGATGCTGTTCTGCGGGCCCAACGATGTTCGACTGTGGCGCAAGGGGAGCTGAAATTCAAACTTTCGTTACAATGATTCAGCGCCGATCAGTCTCAGACATCGACTTCAAAGATTGCTTCAATTTCGACAGCAATGGTTCCCGGCAACGCGTTGGTCCCGAGAGCGCTACGAGCGGCGACCCCTGCATCTTCACCAAAGACATCCCGAAATAACTCACTGCAACCGTTGATAACGGCAGGTTGTTGATCAAAAGAGTCTGTACTGCGGACCAGACCCAACAATTTTACTAGACGCTTGACCTTGTCGAGACTTCCCAGGTGTCCCTGAAGCGTCGATAACATTCCCAGTCCGGTCACGCGTGCAGCTTCGTAGCCCGCTTCCACGTCCATATCCAGCCCAAGGCGACCAGTGATCAACTTGCCGGTGGGCAGCAGCGGTCCGTGACCCGACAGGTAAGCCATACCGCCAGATACAACGATCGGTTTATAAACCCCCATTGGCTTGGGTGCAGTTGGCAACTCAATACCCAATTCTTGCAGTTTGGCTTCAGCGTTCATGTGATTCTCCAAAAGTCAGTTTCGCGGTCAAGCAACGGGTAACCCGGCTTGATCAGGTGATGGTGTTAAGGGGTCAATTTGAAAAGATGGTATTCTGGGGCACTCTGAGCAAGGGGAGGTACCGCAGAAACAGGTTGATTCTACGTGATTCTTCCCAACACAAATTCGCGTGCGAGTTCGACTTGGTTTTAAACTTAGGCTGCATGCCAAGCTTCCACGATTTTTGCCACCGCTTCTAATGCATCAATCAATCGTGGCCCTGGTCGGTTAAAAAGAGCAGATCCATCAAAATGATAAACGTGCTGGTTACAAACAGCGTCCAAATTGAGCCACAGATTACCGGCTGCATTTTTTCCCGAGGTAACTGCATCCCATTCAGCTCTGGTGCGTTGTTCGTTCATACCACAACACGCCACAAGCAGGACATCAGGATTCACGCGAGCAAGTTCCTCGAGGGACAGTACTCGCGATGGTTGGCTTGTATGACCGATCGGATCGACTCCACCAGCCCAATCAATCAACTGGGGTGTCCAGTGGCCTGAGCAGTAAAGGGGATCCAGCCACTCCAAGAGGGTAACTTTGGGTCGCGACACCTGTTTTTCACCATATCGTTTTTCAACAGTCTGACGGACCCGGGCGATGCGTTCATCCATTGCCTTCCGCGCTCGGATTCCGGACTCACATCGCCCGGTAGCTTTCCAGATCGTTGACGAATCGTCCAATACTTCCGTCAAACTTGTCGCCGGCAAATCCAGGATTTCACAATCTTGCTCGAGATCATCGATACACTGCAACACGTCGCGTTCATTGACGGCACACACATTGCATAGTGTCTGAGTCAAAATTAAATCCGGTTTCAGAGAACGCACTCTGTCCTGATCAAGCTCATACAGAGATGTCTTTGTATCGCTGAATGATTTGACAGCGTCATCGATCTCTCGACTGGACTGCGTGGAATCAATTTTCGAGCGAGTAACGCGTGGCAGTGCACAGATTTCGTCTGGAAAATCGCATTCGTGCGAGATGGCGACCAGACGCTCCGCGAGTCCCAATTGGCAAACCCATTCGGTAGCTCCCGGCAACAATGAAATGATGCGTTGTGCATCCGCAACATTTTTCATTTTTTGGTTCCGTAAACCTTTTCGGGGTCGACCAACCTGTCCTCAGTCACATTGACATCACCAACCTCATCAATGCTTCGAAAATAACAACTGGCGTAACCCTCATGGCAGGCAGCACCGGTCTGTTCGACCTGCAGCAGAATGGAATCTGCATCACAATCGACTCGAATTTCAGTCACCCGCTGGCGGTGCCCGCTCGTTTCACCCTTTCGCCACAATTTCCCCCGGCTTCGACTGAAATAAACGGCGGCACCTGATGACAGTGTCTCCTGCCACGCCTGCTGATCCATCCAAGCCATCATCAAAACACGTCCTGTGACACTATCTTGGGCAATCGCGGGCAACAGACCGCTGGTCCCATCGTATGGCAAGCCTTTTTCAAAATCGGGAATGTTGTTCACAGATGTACCTGCTGCAGAGGAAATGATCAAAAGCATGAATTTTCGGGTGGAGACAACTCGAAGAGTGGACCTAGCCGTCATTATCAGTTCACCCCCATCCTAGGGTACGACTGAAGCAGAAAGGTCTGGTTCAAACTCCGCATTGCTCAGCATATCTCGCCCGCGATTATAGGTGCATTCGTTAGCTGCGGAACGATGGGCAAATCGCGACCTTTCCTAGGGTGGATCAAGCAACCAACAATCGATAGTCGAAGCAAAAGGATATCGTCAGCCAAAGATGCTCGGCGTCGCTCCTGAAGACGCAGCCTCCATCGGAATCCACAGATGCCCTCGTCATCCCCTCGAATATCTGTTGTTCTACCCGTCCGAGATGGTGAACAGCACGTTGAATCCCGCGTGGTTCAGGTTCTCGAATCGATGTCAGACCTGACCTGGGGAACCATCGAGTTGATTGTGGTTGACGATGGAAGCCAGGACTCCACGCCCGAAGTCCTGAGTGAGTTGAAGGCCCGTTATCCACAAGTACGGATTGTTCGCCACAGTCGTCCTCGAGGGATTGAAGCCGCCGGTCAAACCGGACTGGAACGATCAATCGGCGAACTCGTTTTCATTCAGGAAACGGACGCTACCGTACGGATAGAAGACATGAGACGTTTACTGCGAATGAGCGAAGACAAGTCGGTTGTCGCCGCCCGCGCAGAGAGCACACCACGCCCACTTTCAGGTGCTCTGATGCGTCGTCTTCGGGCCTTCGGGACCCATGCAGACACTTCGGAATCAGCTTCCGAATCACCCGCCGCCAAAACCAGTATGCAAATGATCCGACGTCCTCACCTGCAAAAACTGGCAAGCCAACGCGGCAGTCACTACCGACTCAATGGTGAAACGGTCCACTCAACCTCGTTGGAATCTTCCTTGATTAGCAACTGAACCCCGAATCTGCAAGCCGGCACTGGCCGACCGGCACTTGAGGGTGAGTTGGATTAGTCACGGAACATCTCCTGAACTTCCTTTGACCACTCATCCCAACCCTCAGCAGCAGCCTCAAAGTCAACTCGCATCCAACGAACAGGGTCACTGGGCAGCACACGCGGTGGAAATTTGCTGCCGCGGTGCACCGGTAACTGGCTACTATTGCCCATTGCCAGCCGATCCTCCGTTTCGGGACTGATAAGATAATCAGCAAGTTGCGCGGCAGCCACTGCATGAGGAGCATTCTTGAGCACAGCGATGGTGTTCGGAATTCTGAGGGCTCCGGCTTGGTCCGGTGCTTGATCAGGAAAAACGATTGCGACCGGCTCACCACTATCTTTTTCGATGATCGCGTCGTCTGTATCCGTCAGTCCCCATGCGACGTGTCCCGCGGCAACCGCTTGGGCAACTTGCTTGTTGCCCGAAAGAATCACCGCATTTTTTTGAATCTCCTGCATTTGGCTTAGCGTCCGCTCGCGACCCTGCAGTTCTCGCAGAACAGCAAAATGCGTCGCTGTGGTCCCAAACAACGGCCGAGCCATCGCGCATTTCTTTTCCCACTTGGGATCTGACAATTCAGCAACCGCGGTGGGGTAATCAGCTGGATCCGGGATCAACTTTGTGTTGATCAACAACACACGTGCCCGAGCGGCAAAGCCACACCATGTTCCGTCACGGGCAACCATTTCTGTGGGATAACCCGAAGGCAGATCCCAGCTCATGGGCTGCAAAAGCCCCAGTTTCTGGAGCCGCACGGTATGCATGATTTCATTGTTCCAGAACAAATCACAAACAGGCTTATCCTGCTCGGCAATGATGCGATTGACCAAGCCGACCGTTTTGGTTGATTCCACGTCAAATTTGGGAATGACCCCTGTCTCATGATCGGTGGACCGTTCAAACGCATTGAGAATGGGAAACGCAAATTCCTCATCCAGTGCCGAATAAACCACGACATCGCTCTCAGCACGTGGCACACACCCGGTGGCCCATGTTAAACACGACACAACTCCGACCCAGCCAAGCAGTCTTACCCTGACAGCAAAACGAAAAATCAATGTAGAATAGGAGTATGTTTCAATCACAATTAATCTTCGGTGTGGGATGTTTCTTCGCCTTGCTCGCTGGCCCCTTAAGGGCCGATGAGCTTTTGGTTCGGGACGGCCGCTACATTCACTTGACCACGGATATCGCTTCCACAGAAGAGGCGGAAAATCTGGTGGCATCTTTTGATGCCGCGGTACCCCAGTGGATGCAGTTTTGGGATCTTGACACAAGTGCAATCGCTGACTTCAAAGTGAAAGCCTGTGTCATCCGCAACAAAGCCAAGTTTAACCAACGTAGCCTGATTCCGGCGACCGTTCCCAATTTTCCTTTCGGTTATGCGTTAGGCAGCCAAGTTTGGGTCCTGGCACAACAAAGCGAATATTACACACGACACTTGCTGCTGCATGAGGGTGTCCATTCGCTGGCTTACCACTTGTTCAATGGCGCTGGACCAACCTGGTTCCAAGAAGGATCTGCTGAACTGCTGGCAACCCATCATGGATCCGGGGCTAACATCAAAATCAATCGAATCCCTCAAAGCCGTGAAGACGCGCCGTATTGGGGACGATTCAAACGCATGAGTCAGGCAACAAATAACAAAGAAGTGCCCAGCATTAACACGGTACTGGGTTATCAGCCCAATTTAACCGGTGATGTCGCTACCTACAGTTGGAGCTGGGCTGCTTGTATGATGCTGAGCAGTTACCCTGAGTACCGTCCGGCCTTTGTGACTGCGGCGCAACGTGGCAAAGAAACTGGGCCAATATTCAATCGCGAGCTGCAAGCAACTGTTGGGAAGCAATGGCCAATTTTGGCAGCCCGCTGGCGTGTGGCTTGTCACGATCTGAACTACGGTTTTGATTGGAACAACGAGCAAGTAAAGCTATCGGCCAAGGACCCTGTCTGGAATGGCAGCAACCTGACGCTCCAAGTCCGGCCGGATCAAGGCTGGCAGTCCTGCGGGGTCCGCATTCCACGCGGTGCTAAAATCAGTATTTCCGCCGAAGGCGAGATCACTCTCGCTGATCAACCCAAGCCATGGACTAGCCAACCGCCGGGGATTACTTTTCGGTACCATCGTGGACGGCCATTGGGGCAACTGCAATTCTGCTTGCTGCCCAACGCCAATGATCCCCAAGCAACACGAATTGAACCTCTCGAGATTCATGGAATAGAGAACCAGTCAATAATCAATGTAGCTGAATACAGCTGGCTACTATTTCGCATCAACGACGAATGCGGCAAGATGAATGACAACCGAGGCAGTTATCAGGTGTCGATCCAGCGTGCCCGGTGAGCGGATCTTCAGCACTGCTGCATGGCAAGGCTCAAAGGAAGCAGCTGTAACCTTGAACTGTCCGGACAACCAGCGATCCGTTTCTCGGTTCTGCAGCAATCCGAGATCAAGAACCTGCATCGAAAGGCACATTCAAAGTAGGAATCGACAACTTGGAAGCCCACTTTACGGAAAGTGTTGCCAGCCTGGCCTCTGGTGGTTGATATACCATCGCGTGCATCAAGCCATCGAACCGTTCGATATGGCGAAACAATTCGCCTTCAACCCAATCAACCCACTCCTGCGTTTTGGGTGCAGATAAGGAAGAGTACCCTGAAGTTGAAGTCGCATTTTGCTGAGCATCTCTGACTTCGTTAATGAGTTCCTGACACCACGAGTCAATGGCAACCGCGTTGGCTCCCAGTGCAATCAACTTGGCGGCGTCCGCAGCCGAGATGGCACCGGGAACCACCCACAACGGTAAGTGTTCACACTGCTGTTCGTCCATTATCGCACGTGTCTGCTTGACACAATGTGCAAGTTCAAGCCCGCTTAGCTCCAACGCATTCAACCTGACGATAACACCATCGGGCTGGCTACGAAGCACTGCCGGTAATTCTTCGTTCAAACGGTGAGGATCCATCGAAACGAAGACAGCAGCATCCCCTGCCAGCAAACGCAATTGCTCCAGTTTTCCTTCAAGCTTTCCGAGCCCGTGAACATCAGGAGGGAAGGAAGCTGCCGGTACCCACCCTCCTCCTGCAAGTGGTGATTCAACCTGAGTTGCTTCCCATCGCCCAATTTCCGTCGGTGTATAGGCGAACCGTCCTGTTGGGTTCCGCCGCATTGCGAGTCGCACATCAACGACACCCGCGCCATCAAAATCTCTATCGCTCAGGCCGTAACGTTCGGGACGGTAAGGAATGATTCGCGGCAAAGACTCTGGTGCCTGTACCTGTATGCTGATCGCTTCACCGGAACTAGCCCCATGCAATTCTGTCTCCTCATCAGTGGAGGCAAGGTCACTACGCAACGCACTAACGAGCACGCCCAATCGTGCAACCGCACCAGCAATCGCGTCAGCAGAAGTAATCTCTATTTCTGACCATGGTGGGTCATACCAGAACAGTGGCAGTTTCAAGGCAACAGTTCTTCCATCGGACCGTTGGACTTGTATTGATCGGTCCTCCGCGGGCGCACCCGCCCAAGGCGTATCCATAGGCGGTGGCAGAAAACAGATTTTTTCCAGACGTTCATTCATCGATTCAATTTCCAATGCCGACGTGCATTACCAAAGTCACTTGAAGCTTCGTTCTGCTACCGCCAATTCGGATTCAGTTCCCCACGCTCATTTGCTTCAGCTTCCAACATCGCTGATGGCACGATGCGACGGAACTCCTTTGCGTCACCACGGATTGACGCATTGATGAGCAACAGTCCCAAACGCAACTGCTCACGTTTTCGCAGTGGAGCGTCCGTCACTCCAGCAGCCAAACTTGCAGCAGAACCTCGAATGAACACCGTTGCGTTACTCATCGCATCACCAAGGTTATGACCAGCATCTCCACCGATCACAATCATGCCTCCCAACGCTCCAACACCCGCATCATCACCAACGTCACCACGAACAAAAACACCTCCACCTCGCATCGCGGCTCCACAACGATTACCCGCGTTTCCATAAATCGCAAGTGTCCCACCTGTCATAGCGGCACCAGCACCAATACCGGCGTCACCACGCACGCGAACCGCGCCGCTAATCATCCCCTCGGCTACCCCATTTCCCACGTTGCCTGTCATTCGAATGTCAGCCTGCTGATTAAAAGCGAACGCGTAGTCACCAAGAGGTCCTTCCATCTTGATCCGAATCGGATGATCCAAACGCATCAGAACAGCGTCTTGCCCAGCGGATCCATTGACATCCACCTGAGTCAATTGCTCATCGTTATCGTCAATTGGAATTTCATGGATCGCCTTAGAAAGTTCTTGTGCTCCCAGATCCAGTGACAGCCCATTGAAGTGCGAACGGGACAGAGAGCCCTGTCTTCCGACTGTCGACTTGATATTTGGCGATTGATTCATGACTGACCCATTTTTAGTTTACTTTTTAGCCAATGGCTGCAGGTAGGGTTTCGAACCGGAGTCAGGAAAGGTACATGCTGAGCAAGCGGTGCCGCAAACTCTCGGGCGTGACAGATTCACAAAACAGGGGAGTGGACATTAAACGGTAAAGGAAACCGTGGACGCTCCAACTTAACTGGACAACACCTCACGAACGATGCTCTCTAGTTTAGCTGCTGCGGCAATCCCCGCCTCCAGTACTTCGGAATGATCCGCCTTGGTTGGTTGATCGGGATTTGCGACGTTGCTCACCATAGAAAGTCCCAAGATCCGCATTCCTGCGGCACAACCTGCCAATACCTCCGGAACGGTACTCATACCTGCCACATCAGCCCCAATCCGCCGCATCATTCTATACTCGCTACGAGTCTCGTAGTTGGGTCCCAACGTTGCAAGGTAAGTCCCTGAATAGACATTAAATCCTTCTCTCACCCCGACTTGAAACGCGATTCGTGACAATTCCGGGTCGTAAGTCTCACCTCCCCGCATCAGCCCTAGGTACTCCGCATCAAGTTCCTGCGGCTGATCCGGGGGCATGCCAAGCTCGCTGGATTTCTGCTCAGCTGGCAAGCCAGAACTTCGCAATCCTTCCGATCCCCTGAAATTGCTACGTCCCATGAAATTCAGGTGATCACGAATCACAACAATATCGCCCACACGAAATTTTGGATTCACGCCTCCCGCTGCATTGCTAACGATCAATCGCTTGGCACCAAGTTGAGCCATTAGCTTGACTGGGAATGCAACTTGTTCATTCGACCAACCTTCATACCGATGAAAGCGGCCCGCCATCGCAATGACGGGTGAAGCCTCGATGGTCCCCAGAATCAACTCACCTCGATGCCCCACGGCGGCCGAACTGCCAAAACCAGGGATGTCCTCGTAACTCAACACAACCGGATCGTGGATTTGGTCTGCCAAGCCTCCTAATCCACTACCAAGAATGATGCCGGTCGCAGGACGATTTTCAGGTCGTGCGTCGTCACTTTTGGCGGTCACGAATTCGACTGCTTGTTGAAGTAGTTGAACTTCCTGATTCGCTGAATTTTCGATTCGTGACTTTGTGCCCATCGGCAATCAAGCCATCCTGTTGTGATTGAATTCTTGAACAATTCCATCAACGACTGCAATCAACTTTGGCGTCGCCTCATTCGCAACCGCAATGATTTCTTGAACATTCGACGGTTTTAGTGCATCCGGCAGGCACATATCAGTAACAACACTGAGTCCAATGGTTTTCAAACCGCAGTGTACCGCAACAATCGCCTCGGGAACCGTGCTCATCCCCACCACATCTGCCCCGATCATTCTCAGATATCGGTACTCTGCTCGAGTCTCCAGATTCGGTCCTGCGACTGCCACAAAAACTCCTTTATGGATATTGATGTCGCGGTCTCTGGCAATCTTAATTGTGCGATCAATCCACTGCTGATCGTAGGGCTCGCACATGTCAGGGAATCGGGGGCCTAGTCGATCATCATTGATCCCGATCAGTGGATTATCACCCAGCAGATTGATTTGATCTTCGATCACCATCAAATCACCTGCATTGAAGTAGGGGTTCAACCCACCGCAAGCATTACTGACGATCATCAATTCGGCGCCAAGCTCTTTGAATACCCTGACTGGCAAAGTGATGTCTTTTAAAGAATATCCTTCATAAAGATGAAAGCGGCCCTCCATGGCCACGACGGGTACACCGGCTAAACGCCCGCATACCAGTCGCCCTCGATGGCTAGTCGCCGTCGAGGTCAAAAAGTGCGGTATATCTTTGTAGTCGAGTGTGGCTTCAACCTCAAGTTCCTCGACAATATCGCCCAGCCCGGTACCCAGAATGATACCAACCCTCGGCTTATCACTGAACTCGCTACGAATTTTAGTACAGGCTTCTTGAATTTTGTCGTAAAGATCGAGCATAACTTTCCCTCGAGAATATTGCAGACAGCTCCTATCATAGCGCCGTGCCCTCGCATCTGCGACCGCCCAGCGCAACGATGGAAAATAGAAGGTCGAATTCTGTTGTATCATCGGCTTTTGTATTGCGATCAGCGCTAAAATACTGTTCGCTGAAGTACAAGACGTCCGTCCCAGTGCCTGCATCGCTTTATTTATGACTACCCCATCTCCTGATGTTTTTGAAAAACTGACAGCCTTTTATTTGGGGCGTGAGTACGATCTCGTAAAGAGAAAAATCACGGACGACCTACTGATGTACGATGCCAAAGACCTTTGCACCCATGCAATGTGTGTTGGCATGACCGGCAGCGGAAAGACGGGACTCTGTATTTCTCTGCTTGAAGAAGCAGCTCTCGATGGAATCCCCATCATCTGCGTTGATCCTAAGGGAGACCTGGCAAACCTGCTGCTGACATTTCCGAACCTTACCCCAGAAGATTTCCTGCCGTGGCTTGACGAAGGCGAAGCGAAACGAAAGGGCATCAGTGTCGAACAATTCGCATCCGATACAGCCGACCAATGGCGTGAAGGGCTGCAGTCATGGGGGCAGGGGACAGAGCGTGTTCAACGCCTCAAAGATGCGGTCGACATTTCGATATACACACCAGGCAGTAACATCGGACTGCCAATGACAGTATTGAAAAGCTTCGATGCTCCACCCGCCCAAGCAAGAGACGACGCCGAACTGTTAGGTGACAAGATCGTCGGAGCGGTCTCTGGATTATTGACCCTGATGGGGATTGATGCTGATCCCATGACATCGCCTGAGCATATCCTGCTTTCTTCCATTCTGCAGAAGCAATGGAAGCGAGGAAAAAACGTTGGCATCGGACAACTGATCCGTTTGATTCAAAAGCCGCCGATCGATCGGGTCGGAGTCGTCGATCTTGACTCCTTCATGTCACCCGATACTCGCAACAAACTTGCGATGCGACTCAACAACCTGCTGGCGTCACCAGCGTTCGCCTCCTGGATGGAGGGCGATTCACTGTCGATCAAAAACATGCTGCAATCAGCAAGCGGAAAACCCCGCATCTCAATCCTGTCGATCGCGCACCTCAACGACAATGAACGAATGTTCTTTGTCACCATCCTACTCAACGAAATCCTTGCCTGGGTTAGAACACAGACTGGCACAAGCTCTCTGAGAGCTCTGTTCTATATGGATGAAGTTGCAGGCTACTTTCCACCAGTCAAAAACCCTCCCTCCAAACCCCCCATGCTGACACTACTCAAGCAAGCACGCGCTTTTGGATTGGGAATCACACTTGCAACTCAAAATCCAGTCGATCTTGATTACAAAGGCTTGTCTAACATCGGTACATGGTTCTTGGGTCGCTTGCAAACAGAGCGGGACAAAGCTCGAGTTATGGAAGGGCTCGAAGGAGCAGCAGGGCAGGCAGGCCAGGCATTTGATCGCCAAAAAATGGAACAGACCATCGCAGGTTTGGGCAGTCGCATATTCCTGATGAACAATGTTCACGAAGACCAACCTCGTGTCTTCCAGACACGCTGGGCAATATCCTATCTTGCGGGGCCACTGGCACGAGGACAGATCAGTCGGCTTATGGCGAAGGAAAAAGAAAGACGAGACGGCCTAAAAACACAAGGCAACGCCGACACAGCAGATTCCAACGACTCCAAAGCGGGCCGTAGTGACGAACAACCGAAGTCCAACACCTCCTCGTCAGCCCAAAGTCGTCCTGCCGTTCCCGCAGGCATCATCGAACGCTTCTCCGGCACCAACCTGCGTAGCAGTCCCAACTCAAAACTGATTTATCGACCAACTCTGTATTGCGAGGGGTCTTTACACTTCATTCGAAAAACAGCATCGTTAGATCAATGGCAGGATGCAAAACATGTCATCAATTGCATCCCCGATTTTCCAGAAGACTCCTGGGAAAGCAGTGAGCCTGCGAGTTTGGATATTGACCTGCTTGAATCCGCTGAAGAGGGATTTACGTACGCCTCACTCCCCGGTGAACTTGTGAACAAAGCCAAGTATCGAACTTACCGGGCACAATACAAAGAATTCCTGTATCGACACTGTGATGTGACGCTCTACAAATCAAACCTTATCAAAGGGACAGCGCCCCTCGGAGACCAAGCGGACGCGATTGCATATTTCACGCAGAAATTTCGCGAGGAACGAGACAAGCAAACAGAAAAACTTCGAGACAAATACGAAGGCAAACTGGAATCGCTTGAAAAAAAAATCCGAGCGGGTCAGGATCGGCTGGAACGCGAAAAAAGCCAAAGCCGTTCATCAATGATATCTGCGGGCTCTTCTGTCTTCGGAGCATTACTGGGAGGGTTCATGGGAGGACGTCGAACCAGCTTCTCAACCGCGGCAAGGGGTCTTGGTTACGCGTCACAACAAAGCAGTGATGTAGCGAGGGCCGAGCGAAGCCTGCAACTGCTGGACGAAGACAAACAACAATTGCACCGAGAACTCACAAAAGACCTGGAAGAGTTGCAGCAAAAGTACGACATCAGCCAGATCAAACTCGAGCCTCAGCAAATCCCACCCAGAAAAAGTGATTTAAAAACCGAAACCCCCATCATCCTGTGGCGACCTTGGCAGAGGCGAGAAGACGGGACTGAATCTCCGTTGGACTGGCCCCCTGCACCGCAACCGGAAGGCGACTGACCAGTTTCAGAAATGACACGTGTTGGTGGATATCAAGACACGTTTCCACTGACTTGCAAGGATGATGAATTAGCGATTGAACAAGAGGTTACTTCCATAAGTTAGTTCCATAAGTTAGTTCCATTGTGCAGGGGTTGCATGTTCATGGCCTCTCCAAGTAAACATGGGAACATTGGTCGGGTATCCACAGTTACGGCTGACTGACTCCACATGGCTCGACATGCCTGACTTCAAAAATGACGGAGGCAAGGTTGCCTACTGACCAAACACGCATCAAGTAACATCGACTCATGAAGCAAATGCTCGGACTTTGGCGAGACACATGGTGGCTTTGGACAGCTTTTGTTGTCATGACGGTCACATTCTCGTTTTTGCTAGGCAGTTTCTTTCTGCTACTTTTACCTTGCCTCCCTGTTCCATTTGTTTACTTCGCGTTCAATCGGTACGACTCCGATGGTAACGAGAAGGCTGATTTAGGTTCCTGAATCCCCCCTGGTGTGCTTGGCGGGTTTCGTCGGAATCAATAAAGCCACTAATTTTGTATGCGGATGCCAGCCTTGTGTCCCGAAGGTCCCTGCGTCAGGTTTCCTCGCCGATAGCACGATAAACGTCGCAATTCTCGCAATTTCTGGTTCGGCCACCTACACAAAGTGGCGACTGAACTGCCCAACACCGCTCATCGCTATTTAAGATGCGTCAGAGGTGAACTCCTTCTCTCGCCCCTTCCTGCAACATTACACTGGTGATGGCGGAGAGGTCGTTGAACTCCATTCCACTTATCAATTGACCTTTCTTTGGTGTCCCCACTTCCGAGTCTCCCGAGTATGAATGAAGCGAGTTCCCCCGCAGAGCAGAAGACCTTAAACCACGAAACCATAGGAAAGGGACGCATTCACTTTGTAGCCGTGTTGCTATCGACCGTGACCATCAGCCTCGGCGTGATCGCAAACCTGCCATTCAAGTACGTCGAGGTCAGCGGTTCATGGCGAGGGGCCGCCCAGACCGAGGAGATGAGCCGCACGGTTTCGGACGACCACATGCCCACCATGGCGGGATGGCCATTACAATACAGAATTCAGTACGCCAGCGACCAACCTCTGGAACCGCGTTTCTGGTCACCACTGCGACTAGCAAGCAACACACTGTTTTTCTTGGTGGTCATGGTGGGGGTTTATGGATACGTCTGCTACCGCGGAAATTACATAACAAAATCACAAAACCAACGCCGGGCTCAACTGCTTGATGCTGGCACTGCCATGGCGATCATCCTGATCCCCACTCTGATTTTGGGCACCGAGTACTACGGTGCATGGAAGCATCAAAAAACTGCAAATCAGCTGGGCCGCTCGGGAAACTGTTTTCTCGCGATCTGGATACCCGAAGTTCTTGTAACTCGCGTCCCGCCAGGCCTGCAACAAGTGCTGCGAAGAATCCGCTCGATTGATCTAATCTCTGCTGATGCAAACACGACAGCTTTGGCATGCCAGACGCCGGGCGTGGTCACGATCACATGCATCAATTGTGAAGTCACTGCGGATCAACTGTCACCCCTTGTGGACAACCCTCATTTTCGCGGACTCCAAATCTCGCGTCAGGATTTGGATGCTTCGCTGACCGATGCGATTGCAGATCTGAACCATCTCACTCAGCTAGATTTATCAAACACGAATTTTGACAGCACCCAACTCAGTGAACTTGACCATCTTCCTCTCAAAAACATCAACCTCACCAATACGAACCTGCAACTCTCACAGCTTGGCAAACCCAGCTGGTCGACGACAGCCGAAACACTGTCGCTGTCACGTCCACCGAAAGGCTTTACTGATGCCTTGGAAATTCAGGCATGGCCGCAGCTACGCTACCTGCGGGTCTACCGGCAAACTCGCATTTCCAACCCCAGTGTCCTGAAAGTCCGACTGGCTGATCTACCAGCCTTATCGATGGTGAGCCTCGACCGAAACCAGCAGCACGACCTGGAACTAAAAAACCTTCCACTACTTTCTTCTTTTGACGAAGGGTTGGGCTATCTACAGACCATCCTCGCCTCTGATGCAAAAATCCCCGGCAACATGTGGCTAGCACGCTTCAAAGCGACCAACACGCCAAGCCTCAAGAAATTTGGGTGCTACGCACGCGATCTTGATGAACTGTCTCTGGAGGCGATGAAACAACTCCGTTCGCTGGATTTGGGAAGCTATCAGGTTTCCGTGACGAATGGGATTCACACCGATGATACACCTCTAGAAAATTCCGACGCTTGGATCTCGCAACTGGGTGATCGAGTCGGTCCCAGCACACTGAACCTGATGGGACTGCCACTGCAGGAAACGGATCTGTCTCCTCTTAAAAACAACTCAGGCATCAGACACTTGAACCTGATCGAAACTGGCATCTCGTTCAAGCAAGTCAAGCAATTGGCGGGAATGAAACAATTGGAATCCTTGTTCATCCGAGACTGCGAAGTGGAGCAGGAATCGCTAGCGTGGATACTGAATGAATTTCCAAACCTTGATGAATTGGTAATCAACGGTGAGAGTCTGGCAACAGTTGACGTGTCCGAACACGAACATCTGCGTAAGCTGAGGATCACCAAGTTGGCGAAACCGGAGCGAGTAAGTCTGGTCGATGTTCCCTTGCTGAAAACGGAACTTCATCTGGATCAATGTCCGCAGCAACTCGAGATCTCAAACGCAAAATCAATGACAGGACTGTCGGTCAATGCACCCTGGCCAAAACACGGAAAACTGCAGGGGATGCGAGACCTTGACTGGTTTGCCGTTGGTGGCAGAAATGTAACCGACAAGCTTATCGACGAAGTGCTTGTCTGCAAGAAACTGGATCAACTCACTCTCGCCTATACGTCTGTCTCAACATCACGGCTGAAGCAGATCGGACAGTTAAAAACGCTCTCAACCCTTTCGGTTCCAGGAAGCAACATTGACCCTTCGGTAATCGCAGCGTGGACCGAATTGAAATCACTTTGGGACGTAAATCTGGATGACAACGAAATTTCAACAGGAACCCTCGTTTGGCTTGGTAACATCAAATCACTGCGACGCTTATCGCTGAATCGCACCCAACTGAAAAACCAGGCACCTGAGAAACTTGGAAACCTGACCCAACTTAGTGAACTGCAGTTAGCGGGAGTGGAAATCGACCAAAAGCAAATTCGCCCCCTGCTTCAGGCAAACAACATCGAGTCACTCAATTTGTCGGGGTGGCAAATCGACAATGAGATGATGAACTGGTTGCTAGACACAAAATCCCTGATGCTGCTGACCCTTCACGATTGCCAGATCACCCCTCGCCAGTTAGAGCAATTCATGGATCGCATGCCGCCAATTTCACTGGACTTGGGACCACAAAGCGCAACACTTGATACAGAGACACAGCGAGAACTGGAACGTCGAGTTCGACAACTGACACTCGGAACCATCGAAGGCTGGAGAACTGCGATCCGAAAGCGTTTTCGTCAGAGGCAAGACGATCAGGTCACTTATCGGGAGTCTGACCGCATCAAAATTGAAAACTTTCGCTAGGCCTGTGAGAATGGGTCGCGAAGCCCGTTATCGACCGGTACCACTTTGCTAATTGTATTCCAACTACATCTACATGATTTACAACCCATAGAAGTTGGCCGGTACACCAATGCAGCTTGCGAGAACGCTTACGCCCAGAAGCAGTCTGACAGTGGCCCACCCAAGTCGTCCATTTCGACATCTGCGAGAAACAAACGCCCCGCGTTGGGACACTTCTGTTGATCTTCGGGGCTCATATTCTCGACGGCTGTCGTGATCAACAACTTCAAATCACCACCAACTCGCACCAATGCTGGGCAGGTATTTTGTGGGCTTCCTGCGGTTTGCCAGATGAATTTCAATTCACCGCTTGCAAGATCGTACAAACGGGTCTCACCATATTCTGCAACTTCCGGGCGAAACATGGCAACGATGACACCCGAACCGTCTGGTGTCAAAATCGCTCCATCAGGCAACCCATGATCACCCTGAAAATCAAGAATCACCTCAGCAGATCCGATGCTGCCCGATTTGATGTCCAGTGGATAAGCCACCAACTGCCGAGTCGGTGTATCAATATCAAGTAAACGCAAGCCACCATCAGCTGTGTGCTGGATTGCTTTCCCGTTGCTGCAGATTTGATCATCCCGCAAGCGAATCAATTCTTTATCCGATCCCCGATACAGATAAAGCCCCGCCTTCTTGGTCGCAAATTCTAGATCTTTGGTGCCGAAAATCAAATTGTCTTCGTAACAAACTCCATCGTTGATAATCGTATTGGAAACGCCAGCATCGATGCCTTCGCAGAACGGATCCCATGCACCTGTCTTAACGTCAAAGAAGCCGAGTGAACGTTCACATCCAACCACGAACTGATCAGGTGACTGACAAGGAAAGGCAAAACCAGGGCGGCCCGGTAAGTCATACGACTGATTCTGCTGCGTGCTCAAATCGAGCAGGTTAAGACTGCCAGTGGTCGCTTCACTTCCATGCTGGATGCCCACCCACGAACACAATCCATCCTGAAGTGGAATAGGCCCCTCCGGAAGAAAACGAAGAGCATCAGAATCAGGAACCGATAGAGGTAGAGCTTGGCGTACATCAGGCATGAAACATTCCTTGGTGAGTGGCTTGTTGGCAATAGTTTTGCACGATTGCGGACCCTGAGAAAGCGGCCACCTAAAAACAGGTACACCGGCAATCTCGTCTTGGCTGGACTCCGCACTATGCTTAAGGTGTTCGACGCAGGTCTTCGCAAATTGCAGACATTTCAGACAGTCCCATCCCAATTTCGAGGTTATTACGCCGTGTCCCTCAGCATCATGCGACGATTCACCTTTTGTGCCGGCCACCGATTGGTCGGACACGAGGGGAAATGCCGGAATTTACACGGGCACAACTACACGCTCGAAGTCTACCTGACAGGTCAGGAACAGGACGAGATTGGCAGGATTCTGGACTTCAAGCAGCTCAAACGAGGTATGAACGGATGGATCGACGATAACTGGGATCACACCTTCATTCTTTGGGAAAAGGATGAGAATGGTCTTGCCGCAATTCGATCCTCCGAACCGCATCGGATCTACGAGCTAAAGAGTAATCCAACGGCAGAGAATATGGCGGTGCATTTTCTCAAGGACATTTGCCCGCTAGTTCTCGAGGGAACCGGCGCGACCGCCTACAAGGTCCGCCTGTGGGAAAGCGAAGAGACGTGCGCTGAAGTCTCGATCTAAGATCCATGACCGGCGAGCGATCCCGCCGACGGTTGACCGACCGATCCGCAAATTCAGAAGGCAACGCTAAGGTTCATCGAGGACATTAAACCCAAGACTGGTGATGAGGGTCGAATTCCGCAAGAATGAGCGTGGAATCCCCTGTAACCCATTTGCCGGAAATTGGCTAAGCCCATGGAAGCTCTGGAACTGAATCACGTCGCCCTGCATGTTGAAGATGTAGCAAAAAGTGTGATTTTTTATCGGGACGTGATGAAGTTGCCGATGATGGAGCGGCCCAATTTCGACTTCCCCGGGGCTTGGTTCCGACTGGGGAAACTTCAGGAATTACATTTGATTGGCGACCGGAGCCAACCGGTGCAGTCACACCACCGAGGTGGGCATTTTGCACTAATCGTTGATTGCCTTGATGAGTGGGAAAACCATCTTGATGCCCACCAAGCGGTCCGGCTGGATCGAAAAAATCGCCCTGACGGAGCGTTGCAGACGTTCGTGCAGGATCCTGACGGCCACTGGATTGAATTGTGCAAAGTTCCCGGGGTGACCTCAGCAGAATTGACTGCAGACAGCGAGAACCCATCAAAATGAACTTCTACTAGGCAGAATTCGCCCTGAAGACTTTTGGGATACCCGGTTCCTGCAAAGCCTGTTTCTGAGTAACCTGCTGGTGTGAATATGTGTCCTGTAACTGCTGGAACAAATCGGCAGGGTCTGATACGCTCCTCGGGATCTCAAAAGAAGCGGATTTTGGTGGTCGAATCAACCAGAAAATTCCGATACGTTTCAGGACCACAGCCAACAATAACGGCGGCATAGCTCAGCTGGTTAGAGCAGCGGA
>DOPG01000463.1:54592-61202 GCA_003513555.1 Rhodopirellula sp.
GGTTAGAGCAGCGGAATCATAATCCGCGTGTCGGGGGTTCGAGTCCCTCTGCCGCTACTCGGGCATTTTCCAACATGCCCACAACTTCCGAAAAACTCGCGTTTTCCCGCACGTGTTGAAACGTGTGGGTTTTCTTTTGCGCCTCTGTGCGAGACGAAACGGGCGGTTGCATCCCCAGTGAGTCCCCAATTTTGGAGGCTGATTCAAAGTGTTCGTCAGTCACAGTCAGGTAATGCTTGTGAGCCACTGTGGGACTGTTACCCAACCATGAACAGACCACGTAAGTAGGGAATGTCTGCTCCAGTTCCGTCTGCCTGCTGGAACGACAATTCTGAAACGGCTTTGGCCATGGCTCCACGCCAGCACGCTTCACAAGCTTCCGGAAGGTGGTGCCAAGATTCTTGTCAGGATTCCCACCAAGCATCGGCACAACCCACGTCTCTCCCTCAGACGCCATTGCAAAGGCATCGTCGAGGAATCCACGCAACTCTTGGAAAAGTGGAATCACCCTTGTTGGTTTTCCGTACCACGCGGTCTTTTGGCTGGTCACGGCCAGAAGATCCATCTCCCAATGAATATCCAACCACTTCAGTAACGCACAATTCAGCAACGCTTCTCACCTTTGTAACCAATCAGCACGTAGTACGGTGCCCGCATCAAAGGCAAGTAAGGAACCTTACCACTTCGCTCCTCAAAAACTTCTACGTCGAATCTGCGATGCAGAAATGCAGGATGATCACCACTCAAAAAAACGTTGTCAGCAGCAAACCAGTGGGTCCAGAATGCACGGCTAAGCCACCGATGCTGCCGGTATTCTTCAGGGCTGAACTTGCGAGAGACGTAAAAATCAGTGACCGCGATCATACCGCCTGGTTTCAGTATCCGCTCGGCAACGGCAATCGCTTCAAACCAATCAGGAATCATCGTCAACGAGTATGAAAAAGTAACGAGATCAACACTCGCCGCAGCCGCATCGTACCGCGTTGCATCAGCAAGATGGATCCGGGCAATATTAATCCCCGCATCTTCCAGTCGCTCTGACGCAATGGCCAGCAAAGAAGACGAGAGATCGACCAGATGAATCTCACGGAGCGATTCGGCCCTCTTGCCCGCGAGTAAAACGTTTTCCCCCGTGCCGGCCCCCATATCGACCCAGACTCCATCGGGCGGAAAATCAATTTTGGCGATCAGTTGCCTCCTCCCATGGAGCAGCCGCGCGCGAAAAGAATCGTAGTCACGAGCTTGGCCGCTGTAGAACGACTCCAACCGCTCTTCATGAGTTTCCCCTCGCACCGGATGAAAAAGCAGGTGCCGCAGTACACGCATGTCACCACGAATTGAATGCGGTCCAGTCGCGTTACTCATGCCGCTGTGCCTATCAAGTTCGCGATGTAGAAACTGCCATAAGTGTTAACGCGGTCGCGTGAATGAAGTTCCGACGCAAGCTTGGTATCGTAGTGCAAAAGATCTCCAACGCTCGCCTGTTTGCCGCCCATTTGAATTTTCAATGAGTCGACAAAGTTGACTTCCAAGGCAGCACTCCGCCACAACACTTTTGACCGAGGCGTCGCTCGGTTGATGATACTCTGCCACTCTGCCGCGAGCAGGTCTGGATGCCTATCGTACAACCAATCCATGTGGTCCAGCAGCACGAATTTCGAAATCCTGCCTTGGTGCTTGGATAGGAAGCCGGCAACGGTATCAGTGTGTGAAGTAACCCGATCAACCAGTCCGACTTTTAGCTTCTGAAAATTGTCTTGCTTGAGATATTCTGGACAACACTCAGGTGTATACTCACCAGTCAGATAAACCCGCCAGAAGTAATTATCCTTAAGAGGAATCTCCCTGAAGACAGCCTCAATACGATCCTGAATGAATCGACCAATCCCACCTGGGTAACACCGATCAATCTGATTGCGTTGGCTTCTTGGAACCCCCAGCATAGCCAGAGTCGTGTCCCGACGCATTGCCCAACGAATTGGTTTGCGCCACAGCAAGGCACTGACGTTTCGATCGTCGTAGATCTCCTGTTGCCGCTCTACAGAATCAGCTTGCAAAATCTCCTTGACGGCCTCGCGCAATCCGGGCGGTCGATTCAGATAGCCATTGATCATCCAGGCAAACAAACCAGATGTTCCCCTGAAATAGAAACTCTTTCGGCGACCGTTCCCGTCAAAGAAACCCGTTCTGCGATCCCAAACATCACGGTCACGATCGGATAGCTGCGGTCGAATCGCATCCTGGTAGATTCGCCTCCATTCGCTGTGATAGCCGCGACCAAAGATTTGAAAAAAATCATCGAAAGAAAGCGAACGGATGCAGGCCAGCTTCAATTCAAGCAGGGCATTCTGAAGTGGATTCATATCCACTGCGTAAACATGACTGGGAGATTGAATCGCGTAATCCAGTGCGTTGCAACCAGCCGACGTGATAACCAGGACGTTGTCGTCTGGGGTCAGTTGGAGAGCCTCGTGATCGAGTCGCGGATCTTCCCAGCACGTGTTGTAGACTAGATTTTTCCTGTGAACCAGCGAAAACGCCTTGTTACCGATCCATCCACCAACCATAGGTAATTTCCTTTCTCAAGTGAACTTGATGAAGTTGCTATCAGGCGAAGAGGCCGTTGCGAGAAACATCCTCTGAGAATTGATCTTTGAGTTCTGAGATGCCTTCGCCCGCGCTCACATGGCCCTGGGTCGCGTCTGTCAAACACAAGTTACGATTGCTGCTATATCGCGAAACCAATTCGATATTGCCGTCATGGTGCTCGACCAGACCAGTGCAGTTTTCCATCCAATCACCGGTATTGCAGTACAACTTCGACGAGGAATGCACAATGTCCGGTGTATGAATATGACCACAGATGACACCATGGCATGCTCGCACCTGTGCATGCCGCATGATCTGGTTTTCAAAATTACTGATGAAGCGAACGCCTCGCTTGACTCGATCTTTCAGGTGTGCGCAAAACCCGTAAGGATTACCATGTCGACGAGGCAATAAACGGTGCAAATACCCGTTCAAACTCAGACAGTTACCGTAAATACGACCTGCTGCTTTGGAGACCCACTGCACCCTCGTTTCAAAAAAATCGAATCGGTCACCATGCGTGACCAGGAATCGATATCCCGAAAGTGACTCAAAGACAAACTCATTTGCCACCTCGAATTCAGGAAGTTTTCCCGGCAAGATCGAGCGAAAAGCAGGGTTACGAAGAAACGAATCATGGTTGCCGGGCATGTAAAAAATCTTGGTCTGTGACTCAGCCAATGCAATCAGGTGGTCGATGATCGCATCACAAGATTCACACCAGTGCCACCCCGAATTGATTTTCCAACCATCAATGAAGTCGCCCACGATGTAGACGGTTTCGGGTGCAAAGCCAACAAGAAACTGCAGAAACTCTTTCGCTTGTGCATGCTTATTTCCCAAGTGGACATCGCTGATCAACATCGTACGTACCGACATCCGTTCGATCGCATCCATGGCAAATTCCTTCTTGAGGTCTGCAAGTCCGTGAATCATCCAGATTGAAATTGATGCCATGTTTTAACGGCAAAGGATGTTGTTTGTGTTAAACAGAGACGCTGCTTTCAATAAGTTCTGGCTCAAATTACAGCATTGACTCGTGCAGCAACAAAGCTGCAATTCGATGCTTTTTCTTAGGTTCTGGTGCATTGCACACCATCCTTCCATGGCCTGATGTGCCCTTAGGCTACACTTGCGGAGCGATAAGGATCCCTACGACCTTACTCGAATCCATGTGCCGATTTCGTTTCGGATGGGTGTAACGCCTTGAGAGAGGCCTGACTGTATTAAGAAAGCATGAACGTGCCGGTGGAACCACAAGAAGCATCGTTAAACAAAGGTAGCGTTGCGACTCAAAGAAAATCCAGCGTGCATGACTCGTAGGATCTCGGCGTTGAAGAGCAAACCTGCTTAAACTGGGGTTATTCGTCGAATCGCTACTTTGGCGACTCCGGAATTAGGAAAAGTCTTCGAACAAAAGACAGTCATGATCATACGAGCGGCCTCATCGTACTCCTAAGCCGCACTTGCCTCCACCAAGATGAATAGAGCAAACCGAACCCGCAGATAAAGAACGGATTTCAGTGAGCGAGAACGAACAACAGTCAGGCGTCATTCGTCTGCGAGGCACCCAAAGCCCAAGCCCGCGAAACAGCCTACAATTCGAACACACCGGCTCGGTGAACCCGAAAACCAAGGGTGAACCAGCGACATGCTTCCACTGCCAGCGCAAGCAGATTTGCGAGCGTAGCAGGTTTGCGCCGAGAGCCATCAACCCGCATTTGTGATCGTTGATGACATCTCAAATATTAATCCGCAAAGCAGGCCCGTCGTTCTTTGGCCATTCACGCCAAACTTCCTACAGAAAACTGATTCAAGGCTGATTGCTTTCGTCCTGCTTTTCTGTTCGACAAGTCACCACGAAATCCGCTCAGACAGCCATTTCCAAGCAGGATGATGCAGTATCGCAATCAGCACTAGTAAAGTGGCTGGCGTCAGCCATTGACGACGTAAATGTCGGCCTCCAAAGTGTTTCAGCAAGTTGATCGTGACGAGCCAGAACACACCGATGGTCAGCACGGCCTGCCAACCGAGAGTGATGCCAAGCAGCGTAAAACTAAAGGGAAGTGATTTGGAAGACTGTCGCCACCGCAGCCGGACTGAGCTGCAGAGTCTGCCAAAGGTCCATCCCAGAAGTCCGCCAATAAGACAATTCGCCGTGCGATCAAGCCATTCGGGAACCGTTCCAGAGAGTTGAACGGGTATTTGGTCACCGACTGACACTGTCAGCATGGTTGGAACTGCAATCACACTGCTGGCGAAGCCAATCAACAAACCAATTTTCATCCAACGAGGAGCTTGCAAATGATCCTGCTCCATAAGCGCAAGCATAAGCAAGGAAGAAAATAGAATGCAGTGTAAGAAGTAGATGCCCACAACCGGCCACTTGGTATAAAGAATCATCCAGATGATTCCCGTGTAGTGGTAGTGGAAGAATCCTGGGATATTTGCTGCACCGGTAACAAGTTCAAAAAGAAAAAGTGAAGCGAAGATAGTCATGCCAATTAGTTCGATAAATAAATACCGAATAGGGATCGGAGCCTGACAATCACGGCAGCGGCCACCAAGCCACCAGTAGCTGATGATTGGTAAATTATCTATCCGACGAATTGATTTTCCGCACTTGGGACATGCTGACGACCGCAGTGCGATTGGCTGACGGCGAGGAGCACTGGAAGCGGCGACATTGAGGAAGCTTCCGACACAGGCGCCCCCGTAGGCAAAGACCGCAAATACAGTCAGCTTAGAACTGCGGACGCGGAGTATTTCCCAGCTCGTCAAGTCTTCCATCACGTAGCTGGTTGGTCGATCACGAAACGGTTCCAACACCATGTCAATCGCGGGAATCACAATCATGTAAGCAGCAAGGGCAAGACCAATTACCACTGCCAGAACAGTTTTCGGTGTGATCGCTTTGCTACCGCTCTGGATTACAATCCATCCATCTCTGATCAAAAGAACCAGAAGAGCCAACAGTGTGTATGTCGGTGAAAACATCACCCGAGGGCTCCACCAGCTCTGTGTATCCTGCTGAGCCAAAAGAATGACAACAATGGGCGTTAGCAGCGTAAGAATTGCCAATCGACGTATTCCGGCAAAGCGACTCCCAATGGCAATCGTCAGCACAATGGCATTCGCAATCACCATCACGACTGCACCCGTGCCCAACATCAAATGGACAAGCCAAAACAGTCCCGAACAAGTGGCAAAACCGGCGAGCAGAATTCTTGTGTATTCGCCACACAGTGAACTGTCGAATGGATCCTCGTGTTTGGGTACTTCAGACATGCAATGGCCTAATTCTCGTGACCTACAGGTGGGCATCACTTGGGAACTGTCGGAAAGAAACCAGTTCAATCATTCACGCCGCCACATAACTTGCGACGAGTGACTATCGTTGAAACCACTTGCTGTGGACCGGCTGCTCTCTGCTTCTCTAACGCACGTTCTACCAGATGCAACTTGAATGCAAAAGCAATGTCGGTGCAAAACAAACTCCGGGACAGATGATGCTCAGCCCGGTCAATGTGGCTTCACCAAATTTGTTCCCTGATCTGATGGGATTTTCTGTCTAGATACCCTTTTCGCCCCGCCTCTTTTCAAGACGGTTTTCCCAATGGTGAACTGTTCAACCGTGTGCCAGGTTGGCAACGCACCCCGTCTCGATCCAGATGGTCGCCCGCCCTTCGACACCCCAAATGGGTGGACAATCGAGCAAATGGACAACATCGATCAGAAGTTCCTCCGTCCTTGATCGATGGCCTTCACCATTCGGTGGATGCGTAGCTGACGACGCGTAGCAAGGACCTTTCGCGGCAGCATCCACAAGCTTGGAAAAGCCAATGCATGCCTGATCATGATTGACCAAGGAGTGCAATTTCAGTGCATTGCGAATGCTTTAAACCAGCAGTTCTTCGAACTGAACGATTGAAAACTTTGCTCTGGGTGTTTGACCAGCTCGGCAGTATCGTGTCGCCCAAGCTGAAAAGCCACTACGTCAGCCAAAGGGTCAGCCAAAGGG